>NZ_CP013355.1:960000-1317500 GCF_001543325.1 Lutibacter profundi | reverse complement strand
GAAAGCATTGGATATTTATAAAAAAATTCAAAATAATGGTTATTTGGGAGTTGATTTTTCTGGGATTCAAAAAGTTGTTACAAATGAAATGAGAGGATTGCTTTTAAAACATAAAAAAGAATTAGATATAAGTGGTGTTTTAGATAATTATTTAAAGGAAATGGATTATGATGCTCGTATTGTTTTTGAATACAATGATAATGAAGCTGAATTTGAATTACAATTTGTAAATCCACAAAAAAAGTTTTTTTCATGGTCACATACTAAACTAGCAAATGAAATACGATTGTATGAAGAGAAAACACAAGGTTTTAATACCGAAGAATTTTTGTTAATTGATGCTGCAAAGGGTGAATGGCAAATTAATATTGAAAGTAAAGTACAACAAAGTAAAGCCCCTGTTATTTTAAAATATACCGTATATAAAAATTATGGAAAAACGAATGAAACGAAAGAGACAAAATTATTAATTTTAGATAATATTAAAGAGAAACAACTACTAGGGAAAATAATTATTTAAGATTTTCAAAATTAAATTTAATACTAGTGCCATTTTTTAGAGGAGCATTTTTTTATTCATCATTTTTTTATGGCTTTTTTAAAAAAGATATCTGTTTGGAATTGTCTGTTTTTTTTTGCTGCTCTTTTCGCTATCTAAATTTTTATAGCATTTTCAATTTTTTAAAGTTCATAATTGCGTTAGGGATAGCAGTGAAAAACCCACAGCAATAGCGAGGATTTGTAACGAATAGCCCGACTTCTTTTTTTGTTATCAAAAAAAAAGTAACGCCCAAAAAACAAGTACTAAAGGGTAATTTGCAAAATTGTTTTTAAAGTGTACTTTTACAATCTTAAAATCAAAAAAATGAGTGTGAATGAAACATTAGAAAAACGAAGTGGTGGATGTTGTGAATTATGTGGAAGTACTAAAAAATTAGGAGTTTACAAAGTGCCTCCAGCTCCAAAGGGAACGGTTGATGACAGTATTTTTGCATGTGAAATGTGTATTGATCAACTTGAGAACCCTGAGAGTGTTGATGCAAATCACTGGCGCTGTTTAAACGACAGTATGTGGAGTGAAGTTACTGCTGTTCAGGTGGTTGCTTGGAGAATGCTATCCCGTTTAAGAGCAGAAGGTTGGCCGCAAGATTTGTTGGATATGTTGTATTTGGATAAAGAAAATTTAGAATGGGCTAAAGCAACAGGAGAAGGAGCAGAGGAAGATGAAAATAAAATTGTACACAGAGATGTTAATGGTGTTGTTTTACAATCAGGAGATTCTGTTGTGCTTATTAAAGATTTAAAAGTAAAAGGATCTAGCCTAATTGCCAAGCAGGGAACTGCAGTGAGGAGAATTACATTGGACAGAGATAATGCTGAGTATATTGAAGGTAAAGTTGGACCTACTCAAATTGTGATTGTAACTAAATACGTGAAGAAAATATAAGTTTTAAAGTATAAAGTTAAAGAGGCTGTCTGAAAAGTGTCATTCTGAATGTAAATGAAGAATCTCCTTGAAATTAAACACTTATATATCAAGATGTTGAGATTTTTCACTTTGTTCAAAATGACAAGTATAATTGCTTTTCAGACAGCCTCTTTTTGGTGTGTAATAAATGGATCTTGTAATTTATTGGCTATGCTCTAAATAAAAATTTACTTACTCATTTCTGTAAAGTACTTAAAAAATAGCGGAATTGTTTCAATTCCTTTTAAGTAATTAAAAATGCCAAAATGCTCGTTTGGAGAGTGGATAGCATCACTATCTAAACCAAATCCCATTAAAATAGTTTTACTTTTTAATTCTTTTTCAAATAAGGCTACAATAGGAATACTACCGCCAGATCGTTGAGGTATTGGTGTAATACCAAAGGTTTTTTCATAAGCTTTGCTTGCGGCTTTATAGCCAATATTGTTGATTGGAGTTACATAACCTTGTCCACCATGATGAGGTGTAACTTTAATTTTAACTGCTTTTGGAGCAATATTTATGAAATGGTTTGTGAATAACTCAGTAATTTCTTTCCAATCTTGGTTTGGAACCAAGCGCATAGAAATTTTGGCATGTGCTTTACTTGCAATAACCGTTTTTGCACCTTCACCAGTATATCCACCCCAAATTCCATTAACATCTAAGGTTGGTCGAATTGAATTTCGTTCGTTGGTAGTGTAACCAGTTTCTCCATAAACTTCATCAATATCAAGTGCTTTTTTATACGCCTCTAACGAGAAGGGAGCTTTTGCCATTTCGGCTCTTTCCTCAGTTGATAATTCTTCAACTTTATCATAAAATCCGGGAATGGTAATGTGGTTATTTTCATCGTGTAATGAAGCAATCATTTTTGTTAAAATATTGATTGGGTTTGCAACAGCTCCTCCATATAGCCCAGAATGTAAATCTCTATTTGGGCCTGTTACTTCAACTTCAACATAGCTTAAGCCTCTTAAACCAGTAGTTATAGATGGTTGTGTATTTGAAATCATACCAGTGTCAGAAATTAAAATTACATCATTAGCCAATTTTTCTTGATTACGCTCTACAAACCAAGCTAAACTTGTTGAGCCTATTTCTTCTTCACCTTCAATCATAAATTTCACATTACAAGGCAAATTATTATTGTTAACCATGTACTCTAATGCTTTTACATGCATATACATTTGACCTTTATCATCACAAGAGCCACGTGCAAAAATTGCACCATCAGGATGTATTTCAGTTTTTTTAATAACGGGTTCAAAAGGAGGAGAATCCCAAAGTTCAATTGGATCAGCAGGTTGAACATCATAATGCCCATAAACAAGAACGGTAGGTAAGTTATTGTCAATTATTTTTTCTCCGTATACAATAGGATAACCAGGGGTTTCACAAATTTCAACGGTATCACATCCAGCTGTTAAAAGTGCTTTTTTTACTGCATCTGCCGTATTTAATACATCTTGACTGTAGGCTGAATCAGCACTTATTGATGGTATTTTTAACAATTCAATAAGTTCATTAATAAACCGATCTTTGTGCTGAGTAACGTATGCTTTTATATTTTCCATTAAATTTTAATTTTAGTTAACCAAAATTAAGCAATTTTATTTGGATTTGAATCAATGAAAAAATATTTAATAACTGCTTTGCAATTTTAAAGTATTGTGTATATTTGCACCCACAATAATTAAGCGGGCGTGGTGGAATTGGTAGACACGCTAGACTTAGGATCTAGTGCCGCAAGGTGTGAGAGTTCGAGTCTCTCCGCCCGCACAAAGCTCTTCAGAAATGAGGAGCTTTTTTTGTTGAAAAAACCTAGTTACACAAAAAAAGCTTCTCTAGTTGAGAAACTTTTTTTGGAATAGATAGTTTAATAATTATACAATGAATTAGTAACGTCTTCCATTCATACTTTGTCTTTGTCTGTTTCTTTGTCCATTTCTTTGTATTTGCTGTCTGTTTTGTGCACTTTGCATGCTTTGTTGAGTATTTTTAGGTTTTAACTCTTTAAGTTTTCCTTGTTGATACTTTAGCCACTTCTTAAATTGTTTTTCAGAGAGTTCCTTTTTTAGTGTGGTATTTAAAATGCTTTTTTGTGTAATAACTTTATCTCTTATAGGAGCTAACATTTCATTTGCTTTCATTCTAGCCTCTGTCATAATAGTAAAATCACGGCTTAATTTGGCTTCATTTCTTTTTTTTGTTAAAAAGGATTTTACATTGTTAAATATTTCGTAGTTAAATGTTTTTAGCTCGTTTATTTTATTGTTATGAGTTGTGATTGCCTTTGAAACAATATTTTTGATAGGCGTTTCTTTAATTTTTAACTTTTTTATCACTTCATCAAAATCATAAGATATAATTCCAGCCATATTTTTAGGATTTATTTTCTGTGGCATTGCTTTCTGTGAAGAATTCCCATGATTTCCTCTTTGTTGTGAAAAAAGAGTAGTACTAAAAAATAGAATAAAAATAAGTATGGAGATAAGTGATTTCATATAAATTAAAATGTAGGATAAAATTAAGAACTAAAATTTAAAGGTAATAATTATTATTATAGATTAACATTAATTTAACTAAGAATAGTTAGGTGTTCGTAAAATAATTAGGTTTTATTTTCTACTTTTAAAGTAGAATTAAACATGAAAAGTATGAAAAATAAAATTGCATTATTAATTTTTATCTTTTTTGGTGGTATTTTTATATTATTTGCTCAAAAAAAATCAGATTGTAAAGTCTTAAAAAAGGGAATTCAAGAACAATATTTAGGTAAATGTAAAAAAGGTTTAGCTCATGGTAAAGGTGTTGCTAAAGGAATTAATACATACAAGGGCTCTTTTAAAAAAGGACTTCCCAATGGTAAGGGTGTATTAACATTTGCTTCTGGAAATTATTATGAAGGACAATTTAAAAATGGATTAATGAATGGAAAGGGAAAATTAGTATTTAAGGTAAATGGTAGTGATTCAATTAGAATTGGTATTTGGAAAAATGACAGATATATTGGTAAGGCTAAAATACCAGATTATAGTGTGAAATGGAATAGAGGTGTAGATCGTTATACTTTTAGAAAGGTACAGGAAAGTGATAGTTTTGTAACGAATAAAGTAAAAATTAAGTTTATGCAAAATGGGAGTTATAATACAAGTATTTCAAATATTAGATTAGACAGTACGAATGGCAATAGAATAGAAACACCTAATTATGTTGGCTATGAAAATATTACGTACCCATTTGAGTGTAAATTAAATTACACTACTTCAAATAAGTTAAAAACAATGACATTTGATGTTATTTTCGCATTTATAATTAATACACCAGGAGAGTGGGAACTTATTTTAAATAATTAAAGGTTCTTTTTTCTTAATTCAATTTTTTTAAAATTGCTTGTCTTAGGTAAGTTCTCAAAAATTGTAACAAATTTTTGAGGAGGAGCAGTTAGTTTGCGTTTTACTAAATCTATCCAAGCTCCATACACCTTTATTTCCGCAGAGAGTTCTCCTTTTTCGTTGAATATTTGATGGTTAAAACGCCAACGTTCAATACCATTAGAAACACCTTCTAATTCCATTTTAACAGTAATATTTTCGCCGATGTGAATTTCTTTAAAAAAAGAGGTTTCTTCTTTAAATAAAATAGGGCCAATATTTAATTTTGCAAACTCTGTTATTGAAAGGCCATGCGCTTGAAAAAAACGCACTCTAACTTCAGCAGCATAATCATTGTAAGCCGTGTGACGCATATGCCTGTTTGGGTCAAAATCTGACCATTTTGTATTGAAAGTAATTTCGAAATTCAAATTTATTTTTTTAGGACTGCTAAATTACATGAATTTAAGTAAAAAGGAAGCTTTCTAAAAATGAAATTTCATTGAACTAAAAAAAGTGGGGACGAATAATATGACTTATTTTTAAAAGGATGGAATATTATTATTTATTTTTAATCTCTATGTAGCTTATTTAATTCACTTTAAATCCTAAAGGAATATACGGCTGCCCAAAATTTGGCACAGGTCCTCCTGATCCATAAAAATCAGAACTTAAAAATTCAACATTTCCTTGTGTTATTGGATATGGAACGTTTGTAAAATCTGATTTTCTTAATATTCTACCAACTGTTTCGTTAAGTGAGGTGCTGTTAGCTATTGTTCGCATCACTTTAATTATATCTCCTGAACTTACAGCAACAGGAGTAATGCTTTGGTAATCTAGTTGTGCTTGTGAAAAAGAATGTGTACCAGAGTAGGATGCATTTGTAGTTTCATTAATTATTTCAATAATATAATTACCCGTCCAAGTGCTTGGGTTTTGATAACCAACACTACAAATTTCACCATCTGCATTTATTTTTATTCGGTATTGGTGTGTTTTTAAATCCATAAATTCTGGTAAGTCATCATAGCCATTTGTTGCAGAAAAAGCATCTGTTATTAATGTGTTTACGTAGTTGTCATCACACACATTGTTTGTTGGGTCGTTATCATTATCGCAACTAACAAATAAAACTGTTGTTAAAATAATAAGTAAAATTGTTTTCATTTCTAATTGTTTTTAAAATCAATATTCAACCTTATATACATAATGTAGTATTTTTGTTACCCTTGTTTATCTAAAAATATTTTCTGTAACCAAAAACATGCATTATTCAACAGTAAACCTATAGGAATATTTTGGAGCAACCATTGGTTTTTGAATTGTTTTACCGTTATTATTTTGAACTTGTATATAGTAACTAATAGTTATGCCACTATTTGCAGTAGGAATAATAGCTTCAAAAATATCATTTTTAACATTTTTCATTTGAAGAGATTTATACGGCATAGTTTGACTAGTTTTCCAAAATAAGATTGCTTTTTTTATGCCGCTTGGTGATTTTGAGACAATACTAATTGGAAATCCGTTTAAATTATTTTTTACAATGTCTTGATACCATTTGTGTTTTATATAAATAGGATTGTTTGCATAAATTTCATGTGTTAAACAATGTATTGCACCCGAAAATTGTCCGTACAGTCTACAATTTACACCAACTATTTTATAGCCAGGCATCACTTTTTTATATGTATTTATTGCTAACGAATCAAAAGGTTCTATACTATATTGAGGTACTAAAACAGTTTTGTTTAAAATTAAAGAGTTTGTATAAGTCGCTTTTGAAGTGTGTAAAACAGTTTCTGTTTTTTTATCATAGGTTGTTGGTGCATTTTGGATAGGGATGAGTTTCAGTTCTCTACCAAAAGCAGATTTTAAATATTGAGATATTGAAATGGCTGCTTGGTCTATATAATATTGATGATCATAATATTCATCTATTGATATGTCATAATTATTATTAGGGATATAAGATATAATAGCAGTTTCTTCGTTAATTAGTTTTAAAAAATAATCTACATGAACAAAAGGAACAAGTACATTTAACGTTTTCTGTATGCCAAAATATTGATAAAAGTAATCATATTTCAACTTTAAACTAGTTGGTAAATCTTCTGTGATATCTGTTGCAGCGATATTAAATGTTCCGTGTCCATCTGTTAAAAAATTACCGCCATCTGTATAATAATCGTTATTGTTTTCTGGAGTTATAATAGCACTAGGATAGTTAAATTGTTCTGCTATAAAATTGCCTGTATAATCTTCAAAAAAATTATACAAATAACCTTTTTCAACATCGTTTTTATAAACAAAATTCATACCATGGTCTCTTGTCCAAGGATAAGAACCTGAGATAGTATCTTTCGAAATAATATGCACAAAAGGTGAGCTAATATTTTTATTTTTAAAAATGGAATCTAAATCCATTTGATGAGAATACTTGCTATTTTCAGTTGGTTTTATAATATAAAAATTTATTTTCTCTTCAATACATGCTTTTGCTGTTTTTATAAAAGGATCTAAAGCTTTATCCCAACTTTCGTTTGGTTTTTTAAAGTAGCGAAATTCCATAATAACACTGCTTATTTCTTCCCATTCTGCGGGATGTCTTGGGTTTGAAATTTGACCATAACAAACCCAAGAAGTGAATAAAATAAGTAGTGTAATACTTAATTTTAATTTCATAAAAATATTATTTATTAATTGCAAATAATACTGATATGGTATGAATTCAAATTTTTATGGTTAACCACAGGGGTTATTTCAATTTCATAAGTACCACTAACATCAAAATTATAATGAATGGTTTCCCCGGTAAATTTAGCTACTTTATTTTGGGTTTTATTTTTAACAGTCCAATTATAACTTATAAGGTCAGTTTGATTTTTGCTAATTAAAAGTGGTGCAGTTAATTGAAATTTACTTTTTGAAATTTGAATAGTTTGATAATTTTGAACCTTTAAATATCGAGTATCTAAATCATTTGAAGGAATTACCTTGTTATTTTCTTTTGTTGTAATTTTTATAGGTTTTTTATTCTGAATTGTATTTTTTTTATCTCGTACGTTATTATCTCTAATTCTCTCTCTATATCTTTTATCAGCAGTTCTTAGTGTTCGTGCTTGTACTCTTTCATCACGTTTATTACTATATCTTTTGTCTCTAGTTCTAAGTGTTCGTGCTTTTACTCTTTCATCACGTTTAGCTCTGTATCTCTTGTCACTAGTTCTAAGTGTTCGTGCTTTCACTCTTTCATCACGATATCTTTTATCAGCAGTTCTAAGTGTTCGTGCTTGTACTCTTTCTCTGTATCCATTTCTAGCTCGTAAAGTTCTTTTTGACATTCTTTTGTCATTATCTTGAACAGAATTGTCTTTATGAATTTTAGTATTAGACTGCCTTAAAGAAGTTTCATCTACTTTAACAAATATCATGGTTGATTCTGTAGTGTAACCAGAAAGATTATTATTTGAATGTTGATTTTTTCTTGGTACTTTAGTTTTAAACTTTTTTTTGCGTTCTGTTGCATAACGTCTTAATGGCAAATTAATGTTATCTCCAGTATTTACTTCAACTTTAGCAGTTTGTTGAGAAGGATTCCAACAAAACGAACCGTGAGAATTTGTAACCCATTTTCCACCAGCCTTAAAGCATTTTCTTTTTTTGCTTCTAAATAGTTCATTGGTTGTATTTCCTTCTTGTTTAGATGTAGATAATTTCATCATACAATGGTATGATCCATCACTGCTTTCCCAAAAAGAGCCTCCATTTTCTAAGCATTCTTTTTTTGCTTTTCTTTTACCTCTTTTAGTTGTGCTATTACCATTTCCGTCACCTTTAGATTCAGGAGCCACAATAGAGTTTGTGTTGTTATTTCTACTAGCATCATGGTTTATGGCTCTAGTACCATTATTTTTGTCATCATTTCCATCACCTTTAGATTCAGGAGCAGTAATAGAGTTTGTGTTATTACTTCTACTTGCATCATGGTTTATGGCTCTAGTACCGTTATTTTTGTTATCATTTCCATCACCTTTAGATTCAGGAGCAGTAATAGAATTTGTGTTATTACTTCTACTTGCATCATGGTTTATGGCTCTAGTACCGTTGCTTTCACCATCCTTAACTTGATTTCTTTTTAAGGTAATATTTGAATATTTCGTTCTTCCTGGGCGCTTTCGTTTTAGGTTTAATTCTTCATCTTCGTTCAGATTGTTTCCTTGACTAGCACCAATTGTTTTACCCCCTTCTTTAATTCTTTTATTTATTGCAACGGGTACAATTAATTTTATACATTTTCCAGTATTTAATTTTTTAGATACTATAGACTCGAAAGCATTTAAAGCTTTCTTTGCATCGGCTTTAGATAAATTAGCATCTTTTGCAATAGCATCCACTAATTCGCCTTTATTCATTTGGGTTTTACCACTATTAACTTGAGTATCTTGAGAATTATTTATCCTTTTAGGATTTTTATAATCAGCAATTTTAATTGTTGCTCCAGTTTGAGGATTTCTACCAGTTCTAGCAGCTCTTGCTGAGATAGAATTCCCAAAACCAATTAATTGTACCGAGTTACCCTTTTTTAAGGACTTTGATAAGTTAGCTGTTAAAGCTTCAAGTGCTCTTTTGGCATCCGCTTTAGATAAATTAGCATCTTTAGCCATCGCATCAATTAATTCTGCTTTATTCATTCTTTTTAAAGAAGAACTATCCCTATCGTCACAATCGTTATCTGCATTATCTGATATTTCTAAACCAACTGATAATCCATCACCATCACTATCTTCGTCTAGTTTATTTTTTTCTTTTTTAATACCTCTTAACAAGGAGTTAGTGTTATCTCCAGTATTTACTTCAACTTTAGCAGTTTGTTGAGAAGGATTCCAACAAAACGAACCGTGAGGATTTGTAACCCATTGTCCGCCAGCTTTAAAGCATTTTCTTTTTTTGCTTCTAAATAGTTCATTGGTTGTATTTCCTTCTTGTTTAGATGTAGATAATTTCATCATACAATGGTAAGATCCATCACTGCTTTCCCAAAAAGAGCCTCCATTTTCTAAGCATTCTTTTTTTGCTTTTCTTTTCCCTCTTTTAGTTGTGCTATTACCATTTCCGTCACCTTTAGATTCAGGAGCCACAATAGAGTTTGTGTTGTTATTTCTACTAGCATCATGGTTTATGGCTCTAGTACCATTATTTTTGTCATCATTTCCATCACCTTTAGATTCAGGAGCAGTAATAGAGTTTGTGTTATTACTTCTACTAGCATCATGGTTTATGGCTCTAGTACCGTTATTTTTGTCATCATTTCCGTCACCTTTAGATTCAGGAGCCACAATAGAGTTTGTGTTGTTATTTCTACTAGCATCATGGTTTATGGCTTTAGTACTGTTATTTTCATCATCCTTTGCTTCATAATAATCGTATCCTTTTTTGGAACCAAAAGAATAACTCAATCCAATTCCAAAATTAGTAGTTTGTGGTTTTATGTTTTGTGTTGATGTTTCATAATCTATAGTTGCTGACCCAGTAGCAAATTTTAAATCTTCAGCATCAATAATGCCATTTCTATTGGTGTCTGTAATTTTGCTTCTTGAAAGGGTAATTCCATTAGAAAGTGCAGACATATAATTGGCTGTTACAGAAAGATTAAAATTTTGGCTTAGGTTATAACCTAATTTTATACCTGTTGAAAAGTAAGATAAACTTGAGTTTTTATCTGATTTCATTATTATTACAGGAGTAAAAATATCTATATTATTAACGTTTGAACTACTTTGAAGCTCAACAGAATTAACCGATTGTAAACCTATTTTGGAGGAAAATGTAGCACTAAAACTTCCAAAGTTTGTTTTATATTCTGGCCCAATTCCATAATAGATTTGCTTCCAGTTTTCAGAAGTATTTATTATTGGGATGTCAAGTGAATTTGTTGAATTGTTAAAATTGCTACTGGTTGGATTTGATATTTGCCCAAAAGAAACACCTATTCCAAAATTTGAAAAATAATATGCTCCAGAGATATGAATAAAGCTACCGTTTGCAGCAAAACTATCATCGCTAAAACTTGCTGAAGGAGTTGAAATACCTGAAGCTAAGCCAACGAAAAATGGAGTTGAGGAATTAGTGTTCAGTTTACTGTTATCCTTTTGTGAATAGGTAATTAAACTAATTCCGAAAAACAGAAGAGCTATAATTTTTTTCATTAGTAGATTTTTTAGTTAGTAATTTGTTTATTGTTGTTTTGGTATATATCAACATCATTTAATTTTGTTACCTTATTTAGTGGTTTTTTTATTTCAAAAGAAGCCACTATTTTAGTGTAACAAGTGTTACAATGTACAAAATTATTTTAAGGTGTAGTTTTTTTGTTTATGGCTAACAAGTTTGTTTTATAGGAATCAACATCAAACTCTTTTTTAACAAGAGTTTGATGTTGATAAAATGTTTAGTTAAGTCTATTTTTTAGTAATAGGTTATTTTTATAAGCCCAAAAATAAAAAAGGATGATTTATTGAATGCTAATTAGTTTGCTAATTTTAGATTTACCACCATCTTTTGTAATAACTTTTACGGCATAAACAGCAGGTTTATTAGCTGATTTTTCTTTAAAAAACAACTCGCTTGTGTTTTTGTATTGAACCAAATCACCATTTTTATTTTGTTTATAAATTAAAAATAGTGTTTGTTTGTTTTTGAGTTGATATTTCCAAGTAATAATTATGTCGTTTTTATTTTGTTGTATTCTTAAATCTTCAACTGGAGGGCGAACACCAGTATCATAAGGTTTTCCCATAACTAGAATTGCGAACTCAGATTTGTTATCACTGTCATCAATAGCTTGCAATGTGTAATAATATTTAGTTCCTTTTTCTACATTTTTATCAATATACGTTTTTTGATTATTTTTTAAAGTTGTAAGTAGTTCCCATTTATCTTTAAGGTTTAATTTACGATAAAGAAGTTGCTGTTTCACATCACGACTTTTACTTAAAGAAAATCCGAGTTCAACAAAATCTTCACCTACTTTTACTTTTTTAAATACAGGCGTTGTAGGTGGAATTATATCTGGTCTTTTTACTTTTAAAATATCCGAAAACTTAGAGGTATTATGGTTAAAATCTAAGGCTTCGGCTCTATAATAAATATAAGGAGTTAATGATTTAAGTGTAATCGTATCACTAAAAACGGTTTGTACGTTATTTTTAAGACTGTCTAATGATAAAAAGCCTTCTTGTATTGGAGAAAACTCATGTTTAGGACTATTTGATCTGTAGAGTCTGTAACCCATTAAATCAGGTTCTTTATTTTTTTGTATGTTAATGGTAACAACACCAGTGGAATCAATTTTTCCATCTATAAAAATTGGCTTTACTGGAGGGATAGAATCTATAAGTGTTACCGAAATTGGAAATGAAGAACTTACATTATTGGCTGTATCTAAAGCTTGAATTAAGTAATAATTACTTTTTCCTTTGATAAAGCTTTTATCAATAAATTTTCTAGCGGTACTAGGTAGTAATTTATCATTAATTAATGAAAAATATCCATCATTTTTATTAGACCTTGAAATGGCAAAACCTTTAAAATCTTTAGCAATAGGAGCTTTCATTTCCCATTCAATAAGAACTTCGTTTGGTTTTATGTGTTTTGGTTGTTTTAAAAATGGTTTTTGCGGAGGTGTTAAATCACGGGGCATACCGGTTACTTCTGCAAATTTAACACGTTCACCAAAAATGGTTTGAGCATAAAATAGGTAAGTATATTTTTGATAATTCACCAAACTATCTTCACTAAAACCATTACGTTTAACTCCTTTATAGTTTTTTCCTCTAACAGTGTAAATTGGGGCATCATTTAGTTTTTTGAACTTGCCGTTTATTTTACGTTCAATGTCAACACCTGATAAATAAGGATGGTCTTCCCAAATAAAACCTAATTTAGTATCTCCAGTTTTTATATATACCTTATTTTTATAAGCAGATTTATTGTTTGTTGTTTGAAGCGTTACAGGAACAGATTCAATTTTATAGATGGATGAATTTCCGACAAGTTTCACTTTATAGGTATATTTCTTTCCCAATAGAACATTTGTATCTACGTAAGCAAGACCTAAACCTTTAGCAGCATCTGCATTTTTTATAGCAGTTAAAATAGATACCATAAATTGAAAATCTTCATCTGCTTTTTGTTGTTTTAAATTTGCAATACCTTTAGTAAAATCAAGGTTTCCTCCCTTTTTTTCTTTACTAGAGATATAAAAATCTTGTGATATTTCAATTTGTATTTTTTCTTCTTCTGTTTTTGCTTGTTGCATTGCAATTGCCCATTCTTCTTCAGAAAAAGGCTTTGTTCTTGTAATTTCAGTGAATTTTTTTGAATTCCCTTCGGCTCTTTCTAAAATAAACCCAGATTGAAGACCTAAGTCTAAAATATTTTTTCTATCAGGGAAAAAACGCAATTCTACTCCTTGTGTTGTATAACGTGCGGCAACTTTAATTTTGCTTATTGGTTTTTCTTGGGCTTTTACAAAAGAAATATTTATAAAAATGCCTATTATTAATATTTGATTAAGAAGTTTCATAGGTATTATTTTTAGTAATTATATAGAATATTGTTTGCTGTTAAACTTGCGTCTCCAGTTCTAAATTGTTTAATAATTGTTTGGCTTACAGGAGTTCCATTATTTTTAAGAGCATTTACCCAGTTTGAACCATTCCACTCTTTTAGAGTAGCAGTTACGGTAAATTTATAGTTTTTATCAGCAGTAAGTGAATTTACAATTGGAGCTGGATCAGGAGGTAAATCATCATAGTCATTAGATATTTCTGGGGCAGGATAAATAACTAATTGAGATAAGTTTACTGTTGTTTTGGATGCAGGTATAGTTACGGGTGTATAATTTGCAGGAGCAGTATAAACACCTGAGGCTGCTGTGGTAGCAACTGGCAAATTTCCAGCTCCTCCTCCTGGAGGAAATGAATTTAATTGAGCTGATGCCGTAACAGTAATAGGAGCTGTTTTAGTGTATAAATATTCGCCTAAATTATTTTCGTTTGTTGTTAAACTTACCCCAGACCAAACTCCTGTTGCATCATCTTTAATCTGTAAATTTTTAGTTACAACCATTTTAAATGTGCGCATGATAACAGTACCATTTGCTTGTTGTTCTGAAACATCAAAAACTTCATCAGGATTTAACCCAAACTTCACCGCAAGAGGTTCATCAATAGGGAAATTAAACGAATTCTCAGGATGGATATATTGTATTAAAGCATTTTCTTGATCAGCAGCAGCATCACCTTGCGTTACAGGAGCACCAGTTCCTGCACTACCATTTCCACAAGAAGTTCCTTTTTCAAAATCTTTGTGAAAGTTAAAAGAAATTAAATCAAAAACTGTAATTGAACCATCAATAGCACCAGCTACATAATACGGATTAGGAAATTCACCTGTAATCCAAGCACCAGCGGCTAAACTTGCAACGGTTGTATTCCATTTAACGGATCCATTTCTTTTATATTTTTTTACACCTGCTGCAGCCATACCATACATTCCTAAACTACCTTTTGCACGCCAACCATTAATGCCAACAGGAGTATAGCCTCCACAACTTCCTAAATACTCCATATACGAAAGGTGTAATTCTGCTCCAGCTGCTAATGCAAAACTTAATACATGTTTTTTGTTACCATTATTGTAATCTGTCAATTGTTTTTCACCACTTTTATCAAACATAAAACCTATTCCAAGAGCAAATCCTTTTCCAGCTGCTGTATTACTACCTACACCTCCAGTTGCTGCTCCTCCTGCACTTGGATAAACACCAACGGCATTGTAATAATTTGTTTTAAATGTATTTGTAAAACCGCCTGGGTAAGGAATAGAATTTCCAAACATTAAATATTCATACAAACTAACACCAAATACGTTTACAGTATTTAAATTGGCAGGTTCTCCAAATTTAAAATACCATAAATTCGTTTTTCCATTAATATCTAGCACTAAACTCATTGGGCTAGGGGTTGTAATAGGTGATGCATTTACATTTACACTAGCACTCATATTAAAGTGTTTTTGTGGGAAATCATAATCTACAGTAAGCGTTCCATCAATTTTAGCATTGTTTCGTTTAGCAAAGCCAGCACCAACATAAAAATCACCTGTAAAACCAATATAAGTCATACCTCCACTATTAGAGAATGTTCCTAATAAACCAACATCAGCGTTGAATGTTTCTTCTTTTGGTGTGGTAGCCATTACTGCTTTTGCTCTAAAACCGAAGGAAGATTTTTTTGGTGTAAACGTATAGGTATTTCCTGATAGGGTTGCTTCCATATTTTTAAATGCGCCACCTCCAAAACCACGGAATGCCATACCAGGTAAGAATGTTATTCCTGGAGCAGGAAATGTTGCTTCAGCTTCTACTCTCCAGTATCTGTATCTACTCATACTTAAATAGGTTGTGTTTCCAAATTCTGCTAAAGCATCAACTTTTATTCCTGGGCCTTTAAATTCGGCACTAAGTGTTCCTATAAATCCATCTCCAAAAACAGGATCGTCATTTCTAAATCCAATGGCTCCTTTTATTTTAACGGCAGCCATATCAGCTTGAATTGCGATGGAATCTATGACTCCTCCAATAAAATTTGGAACAAACTTTTTTCCGCCACTACCAGAATCATCATTTATTGAAAATTCAGCACCTAAGGTGGTCATTCCTCCAATTTTTGATGATAAATTAAAAATCACATCAAAATTAAGTTTTCCGTGTAATAGTTGGTTTCCGGTTGCAGTCATTGTTGTGTAATCTATATTATCAATGGTAACTGGAAAGTTTGCCATTCGCTTTTGTGGACTTGCAAATGACCATTCACCAGAGTCAAAAGTTAATTTATTTGAAGTAAGGCTAGAGTCGTAATCAAAGCCAACACCTTCAAACCCAATTTCTAAATTAATTTCTTTTACAGGGCCTATTTCTGCATCTTCCCAAGTAAAATCACCATTTAATTCCATAGTGAATGTTTTTTTGTCTTTATCAAAATAACCTGAGAGGTTGGATGTATCATCTAAATTGAAGGTTCCTTTTAATAAATCTGCATTTATAGGTTGATCTGGAGTTAAAGTAATTTGAAAGTTTTTATTTGCTGCAGGATCAAGAGGTACATTAAAAAGTGCGGTATAAGCTAATGAGTCATCTAAACTATTTCCATCACTTACAGGTATTGCTATTCTACCTTCAACACCAGCTTCAACAAAACTACTGGATAAAATTTCTAAATAAACACGATCTATACTTGCGGCCATATCACCAATTTCAGCATCTCCAAAAACTACCAAGTTTTCAATTTCAGCTTCTAGTGTAATTCCTGTATCATCAATAATCATATCATTTATGCTTATTTCAATGGGATCTCCGTTTGGAGTATTCATTTTGTTTGGTGAGAACTTTAAAGTGAGCTCTTCCATATGGAAACCTCTAAATAAGTTAGTTGTTTCACCAGTGTAAATTGGAGGGAAATCAATTGCTGGAGCATTTGCAACATCAGACCAATCATAAGAAATATTATTGGCTAAAATGATGAAATCATGAGAACCTGAATCTGTTGGGACTCCTGAGTCTGGCTCAGGGATTGTACTTGATATAACAGATTCTTCTAGATTTCCAATAAAAATTAAATCTCCCCAAGCACTTCCTGTAGCAACTAAATTTGCTTTTGCTTTTGAAGTACCATCATCAGGTAATGGAATTAACCATTCACGTGTAAAATTAGCATCTAATTCAACGCCATAGGCTGAAAACCCAAATTCATCCCATTCAATATAACATCCTGGATTATTTGCAGAAGGAGCTCTAAATGTGAATGTTATTTTTTCATTGATATTCCCAACAGTTATATCTTCAACAAGTTCCAATCTTTCAGGTGGAAACTCAGGTGAATTAGGGTGATACTGTATGTTTAAAGCTTTAAAACCAATTAATTGAGTGTCTCCCCAATCTGGAGGTGTTGTTTTGGCTGCTATTAAATTAAATTCAGATTTATCAGCTCTAAAAACCATTTCAGTGATTGCTAACTGATCTCCACTAGGAAAATTTAAACCTAAAGGAACTTTTACGGGCATTATTGAACCTATTGCAGGGTCATAATCTATTTCTTGGCCTGTAGTGTTTTCTACCCAATTTATAATGCTTTCTACATTAATATTATTTAATGCAATTCCTCCTGCCCAAGCAAAAGGATAGGTAGGTGCGGTGTCATGAACTTGAGCTGTTATAAACCCTGAAACTAAATTATTATTGCCATCAATAGTTATGTCAGTAAATTCAACAGTCATGTCAGATTTTATCCAATCAATATATACAGTTCCTGTTCCAGAATATGGTCCTGGAGCATCACCTTCTAGCGTTGTTGTTATAATTTCAAATTCTCCTTGTCCGTTTACATGTTCTCCAGCAAAAATACTTTCACCTAAAGCTAAATCTCCTGTTCCAACAGGCCCCGTATTAAGTGCTAATAATTCTGGAGAGACTGCAATACATTTAACAGTTATACAGCTAGGTTCATCATCTCCATCTTCAGGAAACAGCGGGGCAATTGTAAAAGTTGCACAAATTTCTTCAGGTATTTCGTGATCTATGGCATATTCGTGTATAAAAGGGCCTTCATTAACAATGGATTGGTTACTATGTTCTTCATCCCAATTTAAAGTTACGGTTATACTGTGTGTTTCTAGACTGTAATTTTCATTACAGGATAACAAGTAATCACGATAAGCTGTTACTCCTCCTAATGTTAAATTACGTGGATTATTTTCAGGTTCAGTTTGAAAAATATTTAATTCAGGTTCGGTTAAACTTAAATTAGTACAATTACAATCGCTAGATATTTCTATTCCATTTTTGAAATTTTCAGTTATTGGTACTTCATAGTTAACAATACAGGTTTGATTTTCGGTTGTTTCACTTATTTGATTTTTAGTTGTTACACTCAAAGGTTTTAATTCAAATAATAATTCAATGGTAGCAGGCATATCATCAATAGAAAGATACGTATGTTCTGTATTTGGACTTGCTGAATATATTAGCGGTGTACCGTCACCCCAATCAATTGTTGCATTTATTGTAAAATTTTCAGGGTTATTTGCACAACCCAATACATAGTTTTTATAGGATTCATAATCTATAAGTTGCATTTTTAAGGGGCTTGTTTGTGCGTCTGATTGAGCTATAAAAACTAGTGGTTCTGGAGTGGTGTTTTCTTCACAATTGCAATTATCTTTTTCATTATAAATTTCATTCAGAAATTCTTCTGGTATATCTTTGAAAAATACCATGGTGCATTTATAATTTAGTAGTTTGTTAACTACGGTAACTTCTATTTGTAATTGCTCTGTTTTTTCGCAAGCCATAATTAAAGCGTGCGTGTTAAAAGTGTGACTTCCTACATCGCCACTAGATGTAAAAGTATCAAGATCAGGTGTATGTGTGGCATCAAAACCAATACGAGTTTTAAATTGCCAATTTCCAAAACTGTATGCAGGATTTCCTTTAGCTTCAGGTACATTAGACATACAAGATCTTATCATATTTTGTAATGTTAATAAACCTGAAACTTCAATTACTGTTTTTCCGCTAGGATTATTAAATAAATTTAGTGGTAAAAAGGACGCATCAATTACATCACCATTGAAACATTCACAAGACTCATTTTGTTTATTGTTTTTATTGGTTGTATTTTCAGAATCTCCATAAACGATTTTATCATCTTCTCCGTTTTCACTAGAGCGATTATTTATTTTTACATTAAAAGTACCTACTTTAATAAAATTATTTTCACCAGATTTGTAAGGATTATCATTAAAGGTTACGGGTTTAATACTCCAAACATATTGTGTATCTTCATCAGGTGTATCAATATCTGTTGGCCAGTTAAATTGTGTGCCAGCTATTATTTCTTCTTCAACTATAGGGTAGTTTACATCAAATGCTCGTGCGGGAGTTTGTTTACCTTTAACTTCACTAATTGCAATAATGTATTTTATACCCTCATCGCCTGGAGGAGTTGGAGCAATAGGAGACCAAGTAAATATGGTTGAAGGTAGGTTTTGTGCTAAAATTGTGGTGTTTTCAATTGGTGAAATTAATTCAGGTAATTGATAATCTGTAATTAACATTGGTTTACAAACACTTTCTAGCCTTGTTAACGGTTTTCCTTCTAAATCAATAATAGAAACACAAAAAGAATAATTTCCAGCAGGTAGTAACCCGGTTTGAATTACTGTTTTTTCTATATTCCCATAAAATCTCAAGGCATTATAAGGTACAATTTCATCTGCTAAGAATGTTTCAGAACCAAAAGGTAAATACATAATTGGCATTTGACTTGTTTTAGTTTCAACAACTAATTCACCGTCTTTAAATATTTTAGTTTGAATTTTATATTCAAAATCTACATATTTTTCATTAGTATTAACAATTGTTAGTAGTGCTAATTCAGTTCTGTCAACCCATTCTGAAATTTCAGGATTTGGATTGGAATCTACATCTAAATTAATTGTAATTTCTTGGGCATTTACTTTTAAGAAAATACCTAGAAATATAGCGAATAAAATATTTATTTTTTTCATGTGTATCAATTTTAAAATTTTTGTAAAAATGCAAATTGCATTCTCTGTTCATTTGTAATAGCATTGGGTCTTGAGGAACCATATTTGTAGTTATTCAATCTATATGATAAATTAAATTGAAGTTTTTTTGTTATTTTATATTTTGCTTTAAAACGGATGCTAAACCTATGGTCTGTTGTAAAGTTATCGCGCGTAATATTTGATAGGTTTAATCCAAGTGATGGACTTAATTTTTTATCAAAAAACTTATAACTAACAGTTGTTCCGTAGTTGCTCATTTTTATGGTACTTAAGGGCATTTCATTATTAAAAAATAAGCTAATAAAATTAATATTTAAGGGTATTTCTTGGAACATTAAATTATAGTTTAAACTTAAATTTTTTGATTTAGTAGCTACAAATGAATTGCTAATAGCATCAAATTGATCAAAAATATTAAGGCTTCCATTTACATTAATTTGATGATTTATTTTTTCAGATTTAAATTTATAGGAGGGAGATAATGAAAAGGAGTTATTAATCATTTCAATTCTAATTAAATTATTTATTTCGTTATTATTAAATCCAAAATTTGAATAATTTGCATTTATTGAAAAAGTTTCACTTACTTGTGAAAACACGTTAATATTACTTATTACTCGCTTTGTACTTTGTAAATTGGTGTTTTTAACATTATTTCTTCGAATACCAAACATTCCATTAATTGATGTTTTATCTTTAAATAATTTAAAGCTCGATTTTATTTTATAATCTAGAACATCTTTTTCAATATTTCTGTAGCCAACAGGAACAAAGCCAGAACCGATATATCTTATTTCACCACCAACTGTAATTTTTTTAGAAATATAATCTAATGAAGAAACATGAGAAATATCCCCTTTACTGCTTGCATTTATTGTAATAATATTATTAAGAGATTCAATTGTAGGGTTGTTTATTGAAAAAGAATTGTTTAAGTTGGTTGTGAAAATTGACGCAGCGGTTTCCGTTTTAAATAATAATTTTTCTTTTATTTTAAGCTCAATTAATGAAGAGGTTGTAAGTCCTTCAATAGGAGTATCATATAGAGGTGTATTAATAACTGAATTTATATCATCCTTTACTTTTACAAAATTTAATGTAATTTTTGTGCCTTCAATTTTACCATAACCTATTCTTGTTGCTAGTATTTCCTGTTTATATGCTCCAATTATATTTAGGAATAAATCAGATTCAATAGCTCGTTGTGATAAACCATAGTTTGCTGAAAAAATAAACTTTTCTGGATTTAATTCTATTCCTATTCCAAAAATAGGAGTATCTCCTGTTGTAAGCTCTGAATAACTAGGTGTTTGTGTTCCTAAATAACCTTTTATCCATTTATATTCAGGATTAATACTAATATTATTTCTGGGGTTTTGGATAAAATCTATTAAATTTTCTTCGGGTAGTTCAGGTAAATTATACAATGTTTTTTGATTGCTAATACTTATTCCAAAAGGAATTGACAGGTATTCTCCAATTTGCAGGGTAGCATTAATGTTTAACCTTAATTCGTTGTCTAGATATCTTGGTCTAAAAGTTGGATAATTTTGTTCGGAATAATTATACGTATCATAAAAAAGACCAATATTTCCGTTAAGAGTTATCGCTCTTTCTTTTTCTTGGGCAAATATTATAGCACTAATAAAAAGTAGCACTATTACTAAATTATATTTAATAGTATTCAAGGTTCGTTTTTTTAATTATATAAATTTTATTTCAATTTTGTTACCTATTATATTGAAATTGTTCTAAAGGTAAATTCAAAAATATAGTTGTATTGTTTAAAATAAAATAGTCATTCGATAAAATAACTGTTTGATTAGATTATGAGAATTAGTTATTGTATAAGAAGATGAAAGTCTATAATTTTCCATCTATATATAATTTTTGTCACAAAAACAGAAGAGTTATAATTTTTTTCATTAGTAGATTTTTTAGTTAGTAATTTGTTTATGATTGTTTAGGTATATATCAACCATCATTTAATTTTGTTACCCTATTTAGCAGTTTTTTAATTTCTAATTAGAGATTGTTATTACAATTATACGAAATTATTTTAAAATTATTTTATGGTGTTGTTTTAAAGCTCAATAGCAGTTTTGGTGTTCTTAAATATATAGTTAACACAACAAAACGCCATTAACTTTTAGTTAATTGATGTTGTGGTTTTATTTTTAAATTGCTAAAAGCGTTTAGGACTTCTTAAACGTATATTGAAAGTGTAATATAAAGAGGACTTAAGTGATAATTAATTGTTTCTAATTTTTTCTAAAAACTCGATGCGTCTTATTTTTGAAACTGGAATTTTATCATTATTAGTTAATACAATATAACCTTCATTTAAATATTCTTTAATAAAACTTATATTAATAAAATGAGATTTATGCACTAAGTAAAAATTGTGTAAAGCAGTTGTTTTAGTGAATTTTCCAATACTATACGAACTTAAAATAGTAGTTTTATTTGTTAAAATAATTTTAGTATAACCATCTATGCCTTCAAAACGAATAATAGCATCGGTTTTTATAAAGCTCAACCCTTTTTGAGTAGGAATTACAATAACTGAGTTGCCATTTGAGACTAAGTTTTCTAAAAGTTGTCTGTTTTTTTCTAAAGCACTTTTTTGATTAATATTCTTTAAAGCATTTTCAATAGCAGCTTTTAATTCATCATTATCTATAGGTTTTACAATATAACCAATGGCACAATGTTTTATGGCGTCAATAGCATATTCGTTATAAGCGGTTACAAAAATAATTTCAAAATTAGGATTTTCAATTTTAGACAACACGTCAAAACCACTTAAAACAGGCATTTCAATATCTAAAAATAAAATATGTGGATGGTTTTTGTTTATTTCTTCAACTGCTTTTTGTGGGTTTTGAAATTTATGGGTTATATTAATGTTTGGGAAATATTTAGACACTTTTAAAGCTAAACTTTCCAAGGCATTTTTTTCGTCATCAACAATTATTGCTTGTATAGTATTACTCATTATTTGTAAAAGTTAGTTGAACAATTGTACCCGTTGAATTTTGCAATTCTTGAATAGAATACGTTATAAACCACGCTTTAGATTGGTTCAATAATTCTATTCTGTTTTGAATGATTTCACTAGATTTTGAAATGTGTGTTTTTATCGAGTTTTCTCTTATTTCTTTGGCTTTTTTAAGCCCAACACCATTGTCTGATATTTTTACAACAAAATCATGCAAAGGGTTTTTTAAAAATTCAATTTTAATTAACCCTTTACCTTCATTATGAAATAAACCGTGATTAACCGCATTTTCAACAATGGGTTGTAAAAGCATTGTGGGGATTTTTTGTTCGTTTAAATTTAGTGTTTTATCAATGTTAAATTTGTAGTTGAAATCTTTGCCAAAACGCATTTTTTCAACTTCTAAGTAATTTTTTAGTAAAGAAATTTCCTGTTCTAAAGTTATAAATTTGTCTCTTGAAAAATCGAAGAATTTACGAATCAATCTAGAAAATCGCACTAAATATTTTTCAGATAATTCAATTTCATTTTTTGTGATGTAATATTGAATAGCATTTAGGGAATTAAACACAAAGTGAGGGTTCATTTGTGATCGTAACGCATGCAACTCATATTCAGCTAATTGTTTTTGTGTATTTAATTTTGCTGTTTTTTTAGCTAATTCTCTATTTCTAATTTTGAGTAATAAAAAGCTTAAAAACACTAATATTAGTAGTGAAATTCCAATTTTTGAAATAGTGTGTTGATACCATAAAGGTGTTATTCTAAATGTGTAATTTTTAGTAATCCCCTGTGCTTCTAGTTCTAAATTATAGTTGTTTGGCGGTAAATCAGTAAAGTTTATAGTTGTAGATGTGGTATTAATCCAGTTTTTTTGAACGGGTGATAGTTTGTAGTTGTAATTTAATTTTGAAACATTTTCATCAAAATTTATACTTGAAACTGAAAATGTAATAGTGTTATCATTTTTATAGTTGAAAGTTGAATTTTCCCCTGTTATTTTTTGATTATTATAGTTAGCGTTTTCTAAATATATGGTTAAAAATTGTGATATATTTTCTTGGTCTTTTGGAAGTATTACAATACCATTATTGGTACTCGCTATAATTTTATTTTTACGAATTAAAATATCATTAACAATATTTGAAGGAAGGCCATTGTTTGAATTTAATTTTTTTATGAATTTGTATGTTTCCTTAATTTTGGTGTATTTTAAAATCCCTTCATTGGTAGCTAACCAAATATCATTAGTATCAATAAAAGCATTTTCAACGGTTAAAAATTCAGAATTTGGTAATTGAGTTATGGTATTAAAATTGGAAATGTAACTCCCAAAACCATCCGTATTTATTAAAAACTGGTGAGAAGAAATTTTATTTAAAGATAAAATAGATTTGTTAAAATGATTATTGTTTAATTTCACGTCAATTATACGATCGTTTTTTAATTCTTTTAAACCATTATTAGTAGCAATTAATAACTGGTTGTTAAAAGCAAATAAATAGTTACAGCCAGATTGTAAATATTCTTTTTCTATTGTAAAAGTTTTGGTGTTTAGTTTATTAACCCCAAAAGCAAATATACTGTATAAATTCGTATTGTGATAAATGAGTTGGTTAGCAACACCATTTAAAAATTCACCTGATTTTCTATAATCAACTGTTGTTAGTTTTTTATTTTTGAAATAACGTAGTTTATAATTTGAGGGAAAAAACACGGTGTTTAGTTCTTTAATTTCTTTAACTCTAAAAGGGAATTCTTCTTCTTTTAAAAAAAGGTTAAATTTATTTGTTACTGTATCCATTTTATAAAACCCTTTATTAAAGCAAGTTGTATAAATTCCGTTATTTGTAACACTTAATCTCCCGGTTTTTTGATTGTTTAATGAATAACTAACAGTGCGTTTCACATAAGGAAGTTTGTAAACTCCGTTTGAAAAAGTAGCAAACCAAATAGCGTTATTTTTATCAATTAAAGCAAAGTGTGATTTTAGTTCACTCGGAAAGTAAAAAGGATCTTTAATATGTAGTTTATCGTCTAAAAACCCAACAAATCCAGCCCCTGTTATTTGTAATTTGTTGTTTATTAAATTAATACGTGCGTGTTTTACAGTTTCTAATCCTATTTCATCTTTAAATAAGAAATTCTTTAATTTTAATGTATTAAGGTTTAAAATTAAATACTCTTTTTCTGAAACCCAAGTAAATAAACTATCGGTAATTTGCCCTCTTACAGAAAGGTGTTTCAATAAGTTGCGTACAGCAATCTGTTTAATAATAGTATTTTTTTTATTAATAATATTTAAAGTGTCTTGTTTGAAATTAATTGAAATTTGACTTATTTTTTTGTTGTAAATGATTGTTTTATCTATAATTTTAGTCTTGTTAAATTCTTGCACTTCCCATTTTCCATTAATAAGTTTATACGTATTTTTAGGTCCTGTTGGGTAAACATTATTTCCAATTTGGCTTGAAAAAATAGGATTTATTATTTTCTCATCATCATTATTTGGAAAAGAATGCACACTGTCATTTTCTATATAGCCAAGTTTTGAAGCTTTTGATAAGTACCAAAGTTTACTGTCGGGTGTTGTAAAACCATCCCATGCATCATTATTAGGTAAGCCTTGCTTTGTGGTAAATACTTTAAAATTGTTACCATTAAATTTCACCATTCCTTTATCGGTTAAAAACCAAATAAAATCATCGGAATCTTGTAAAATGGTGTAAATATGATTGCTAGGTAAACCGTTCTTTGTTGTGTAATTGGTATATTTTTGAGCAAATGAAATAGTAAAAGTAAAAAGTAACATAAAAAATGCAATTCCTTTTTTTACTATACTTTCTGACTTCTTTAAAAATATAGTATGAACAGAAAAAAAACCCCATATTAATAATGTGAAAATAATAGTACTATGGAGTTTCTTGTGTTTCAAATAGCAAGTTTAATTAATTCTTCTTATAGATTATTTTTTAGTTTTTTTTGAATAAACATCTTCTGATGTTGGTAAATTTACAATTTTTATCACCGTTTTTTCTTTTAAAATTATTTACCCTTTTTAGGTTTTAATTTCTAAATTTAAAACCTACACTGTTTTAGGGCTTTCAGTTTATTTCTAACTTAATTGTTAAGGATTTACACTATCAATTACAACGCAATATTCTGCTTCAACATTGTTAGCAGTTACATCAAACCTAAATTCTTCTCCTACTAAAGTACCAGCTCTTTGACAAGTAACTGTAACTGGATATGTATTACCATTGATAAGTAAATTTATATTTTCAGTAGCTCCTACAGTAACTGCATTTGTTGTAAATACTACAAAAGGGTTTCCTCCATAAATTTCTACTGCTGCAATTCCTGGGCCGCCATTATTTGGAAAAAAATCTGTTACTAAATCTGTTTCTGGTATTAAAGTTTGTGTATTGTCATTAGTATCTAAAAAAGTAAAACCTTCATAATTACATGCCGTTTCGTTTGCTGCATTACCGTTGTCGTTATCACAATTTATAAGTGCGCATGTTACTGTAAATAATAAGAGTGTTTTTAGTAATTTTTTCATTTTTATTTAATTTTAAATTGTTGTTATGCTCTTTGTCAATAAAATACCCGTTGCGCGTAATTAGTTTTTAATAATTATACACAACGAATTTATATAGTACTTTATATTTTAATATCCTTCATCAATCAAACCATCACAATCATCATCAATACCGTTGTTCTTCTCCTGTGCATACGGGTGAATTTCATCGTTTGTATCATCACAATCTATGTTGTTGGTAACACCTTGTGCTGCAGCAAAGGCAGTTGATCCATAACCATCACCATCAGCATCAATATAATATTCAACAACATCTATATTTCCATCGCAATTGTCATCTATACCATTTCCTGCAATTTCATCAGCTAAAGGATTTATCGCAGCATTGTCATCATCACAATCAGCATCGTTAGTTGCATAATTATCGGGTGTATTAGCACCTAAATCTAAATCAAGAATCACTGGACTTCCAGCTCCAAAGCCATCACCATCTTTGTCTGCATAAAAAGTATACCCATATAAGTCATTACAATCTTCATCAATAGTATTATCTGGTATTTCAGTTGCTTCTGGATATATAGTTGCATTACTGTCATCACAGTCTGAATTGTCTCTTACATAGTTTGAAGGAGCATTATTATTGGTTGCTACAACCGGATTTTCATATGAATCTCCAAATCCATCTAAATCTGTATCAGGCCACCAATTGTAGCTATATTCGTCTGGATCTCCCGTACAGGCTGGCCCAATTATAAATATGGCTATTATTAATAAAGTTATAGGTACTCCAATGTTTAAAATACTTTTTTTCATTTTTTTAGTTATTAAGGATTAATTTGTTTTTCGTTTTTAATTTTTTGTAAAAGAATAATGATGTAAGTAAGATTAGTAGCGCTATAAATTGAGAGTGAGATAGAATTTCTTCAATAATAAAACCTCTTTTATCTCCTCTAAAAAGTTCTAATATTGCTCTTGAAATTGCATACATTCCAATATAAAGCAAGAATAATTGCCCTTTAAATTGTTGATGTTTTTTTATATAAAGAAGCAAAATTGCTAATAAAATTAAGGTAGTTGCTTCGTATAATTGAGTTGGATGTACAGCTACATTATTTGATGTAGGAAACACAATACCAAATAAGCTATTTGTTGGGGAACCATAACAGCAACCAGCATTAAAGCAACCAATTCTACCAATACTATGTACTATTATGGTGGTAATTGCTAAAATATCTAGCATTGGTAATACCGATATTTTTCGCTTTTTTAAATACCAAATAACAATTGGAATAGTGGTTATAAACGAACCATAAAATACAAATCCGCCAGAAAAATTATCGAGCATCAATTTTGGGTTACTCCAAAAATGTACAGGCCTTTCTAAGTAGAAAAATAATTTTCCACCAATAAAACCAGCTATAAAAATAATGTAGAAAAATGTGTTTGGTAGGTTAATTATGTTTAAGTCTTTTTTTGCTCTCCATTTTGTATAAAGCGAGGCTAATAATGTACCAATAACAATGCAAAATGCATAGGTGTAAACAGTTACATTATGGGTGTAAAAAGGTAAATAAAAATTAAACAATTCTGGATGCATGTGGGTTTGCTATTTGTAAAACAAACTTATTAAGAAAGGGTGCTTTAAAAAATAGCTATTAGATTAACTAACCTTTTGATTCGATAAAGTTTTTAAATTTAGGGTTGTAATGTATAGTTCTTTTTTCTTTCAACAGAATAAAAAACCCTCAAAAAACAAATCATGTTTTTTGAGGGTTTTTTGAGAGAAATAAACGTTGTTTTAAAAAAAGTAAAGTTTAATTTTTAACTAATTGATCTTGTGGTTTTATTTTTAAATCACTTAAAACGTTTAATGCTTCTTCAACATAAATATCATTTTTTAAATTTTTATGCCAAGCTTCACGTTTTTCAGCTAAATCCTTATCGTTTTGTAACAACACTTTTTCATATAGAGGGGATGTATATGTTAAATTAGAGGTGTAATCACCAATAGCTTTATATTTTAAAGATTGATTTTTGTGATATTCTAAATCTTTTTCATAGGCTTTATAATTCAAATATATAACTGTATCATCCTGAGATTTTTTCAGCCACTTTGCATTCTGATCAATTAATTTAAAGTAGTTATTATTGGAAATTCGTTTCTTACTTCTGTTAATTGTTTGGTTAAAATTTTCATAATTATTCCAAAAGGTATAGTTGGCAGGTTCAACTTTGTCAAATTTTAAGGGATTTTCTAAGTCACGTTCACCAATATTCATATAAGTATATCTGTCTGGTAACATAATGTCAGAGTGTACACCTTCTAGTTGTGTAGAACCACCATTAATTCTATAAAACTTTTGAATAGTCATTTTTAAAGCTCCAATATCCTCATTTAAATTATGATATCTGTTAAGGTCTAAAACACTTTGTACAGTTCCTTTACCATAAGTTTGTTTTCCTCCAATAATTACAGCTCTACCATAATCTTGCATTGCAGCAGCAAAAATTTCTGATGCAGAAGCTGATAATTCGTTAACCAATACTACCAAAGGGCCATTCCACTGCATTCTAGGGTCTATATCTCTTTTAACGTTAGGTTTTCTATCTCTATATTTTACTTGAACAACAGGTCCTTTATTAATAAATAAACCAGAAATCTCTATAGCTGTTTTTAAAGACCCACCACCATTATTTCTTAAATCAAGAACTATGCCTTCAATATTTTCTTTCTTTAAGCGTTCAATTTCTTGAGCCATATCTGTTGCGGAATTTCTATAGTTTTTTTCATCAAAATCAATATAAAATTTAGGTAAATTAATAACTCCAAATGTTCTTCCTTCTTTTTTTACAATACTTGATTTAACAAATGTTTCCTCTAGTTCAACAACATCTCTTATAATTGATATTACTTTAATTGTTCCGTCTAATTTTTTAAGCGTAAGTTTAACCTCGGTACCTTTTTTCCCTTTTATAAATTCAATGGCATCGTCTAAACGCATTCCAACAATATCAACTGGCTTTTCATTACCTTGTGCTACTTTTAAAATTAAATCTCCAACCTCTAAGTCTCCTTGTTTCCAAGCTGGGCCACCAGAAATTAGTTCAATTACTTTGGTATAATCATTTTTCTTTGTAAGTCTTGCGCCAATTCCCTCCAATTTTCCGGCCATTGAAATATCAAAGCGTTTCTTCACCGTTGGGTCAAAGTAGGTTGTGTGTGGGTCAAATTCTTCAGCAATACTATTTATATAGGATGAAAACCAATCAGAGTAAGTTAACTCTTCAACACGTTGAAAATAATCACTCATATTTTCTAATGTTGCTTCTCTAGCTTCTTTTTCAAGAATGTCAAATGATTTTACGCGATATGTTTTATCTTCCTTTTTCTTGTCGTTTTCAGCAGCTATTTTATCATATAATCTAGATAATGTACTGAACTTTAACTGCTTACGCCAAGTGTTTATTATTTCATCTGAATTTTTGGCATAAGTTAAATTTTTATAAGCTACATCTATAGTTTCATTCTTGTCAAAATTAAATTTATGCGCTAATAGTTGTTTGTAAAAAGATTCAGATTCATGAACCCGTTGTTTAAATCGATTATAAACTAAAACAAAGAATGACAAATCTTCACTATTAATTTGATCATCAATTTGAGTTTTGTACTTTGAAAATTCATCAATATCAGATTGTAAAAAATAACGTTTAGAAGGGTCTAATCCCTCTAAAAAACGAGTATATACTTTTTCAGAAAAAGCATCATCAATTTTTTGAGGTTTATAGTGTCCTTCTGTAAGTACATACCTTAAAATAGTAATTAAAAGTTTGTCTTTTGGATCTGTATTAATTGTATTTTCACTTGTTTGAAAGCTTGTAAATAAGCTAAAAACAAAAAGTATTGGCAATATTAGTTTAAATTTTCTATTCATCATCTGTCTAATCAATTTTATAATTAAGTAGTTTGTTATCTACCAAAATAGTGCCATTATTTTGAATAGGAGTGTAATTTAACTTTTTTTTATAGATTCTTCAAAAAGTATTTAATAATTCACAAATACTCCATTACTGTGGAGGAATTTAATTTACACAATATTAAGAATAATAATAATGAAAAATCTTCACAAAATGTTAAAGTTTAATTAAATAAAACCCAATTAAATAATGTAGTTTTGTTACTTAATTTTCAGTTTATGAATAAAAAACCTTTAATTTTAGTTGTGAATGATGATGGTATAACAGCACCAGGAATTAGAACATTAATTGCTGTTATGAACCAGATTGGTGATGTGGTTGTAGTTGCACCTGACAGTCCGCAAAGTGGTATGGGACACGCAGTTACTATTAATGAAACTTTATATTGCAATAAAGTTAAGATTGATGATGGCCCACAACAAGAATACAAATCAACAGGAACACCTGCCGATTGTGTAAAACTAGCAGTAAGTGAAATTTTAGACAGAAAGCCAGATTTGTGTGTTTCGGGTATTAACCATGGGTCAAACTCTTCAATTAATGTAATTTATTCAGGTACAATGAGTGCGGCTGTAGAAGCAGGTGTTGAAGGAATTCCTGCCATAGGATTTTCATTGTTAGATTATTCGTGGAACGCAAATTTTGAACCCTTAAAAAAATACATAAAAAAAATTGCGTTAAATGTATTAGAAAATAGTTTGCCAGATGGAGTTGTACTCAATGTAAACTTTCCAAATAATGCTACTTTTGAAGGAGTTAAAGTTTGTAGACAGGCACGTGCAAACTGGGTTGAAGAATTTGATAGAAGAACAAACCCACAGGGGCGAGTTTATTATTGGCTAACAGGGAAGTTTGTAAATATGGATAAAGGTGAAGATACTGATGAATGGGCATTGGCAAACAATTATATTTCTATAGTACCAGTACAGTTCGATCTAACTGCACATTATTTTATACCTAAGTTAAATAATTGGGACTTGTAATTTTATTTCACAAATTATGAAAAAAGAACTTTTAATTGGTTTTGTTGTTGCTTTAATAGCAACTTCTTTTGGGTGTTTTATTTTTATAGAATTCTTTTCAAATTTTAATTTTTACAAAAGTTTAGAATTAATAAAAGATGGTAATCTAGAAGGAAAAGTTTTAGTTTTAGGTGCAATTGCTAATTTTTTTGTATTTTTTGTATTTCTAAAAAAGAAACAAATTTATCGAGCTAGAGGTGTTTTATTAGAAACTTTTTTAATAGCATTAATAGTGTTTTTTTTAACCTTGTTTTCTTTTTAATTTTATAAAATGAAGTATTATATTATTTCTGGAGAAGCCTCAGGTGATTTACACGGAGCAAATTTAATGAAAGCAATTATTGAAAAAGATAAACAGGCTGAAATTAGATTTTGGGGAGGAGATTTAATGCAAGAAGTAGGAGGTGTTATGGTAAAGCATTATAAAGAGTTAGCTTTTATGGGGTTTGCTGAGGTTGTAATGAATTTACGTACCATTTATAAAAATATTAATGTTTGTAAAAAAGATATTTTAAATTTTAAACCAGATGCATTAATACTAATAGATTATCCGGGTTTTAATATGCGAATTGCCAAATTTGCTAAAAAAGAAAAAATTAAAGTTCATTACTATATTTCACCACAAATTTGGGCTTGGAAAGAAAATAGGATAAAACAGATCAAACGAGATGTTGATGAGATGTATGTGATTTTACCTTTTGAAAAAGACTTTTATGAAAAGAAACACAATTTCCCAGTACATTTTGTTGGTCACCCATTAATTGACGCAATTTCAAATAGAAAGCAAGTTGATGAAGAAACTTTTAAAAAGGAACATCATTTATCTAACAAACCAATTATCGCATTATTGCCCGGAAGTAGAAAGCAAGAAATTAAAAAAATGCTTTCGATGATGTTAAAAATGGCCGATAAATTTAAAGATTATCAATTTGTAATTGCAGGAGCTCCAAGTCAAGATTTTAAATTTTACAAGCAATTTATAGCCAAAGAGAATGTGAAATTTATAAGTAATAAAACCTATGATTTACTGTCTGTTTCCTACGCAGCAATTGTAACTTCAGGTACTGCAACTTTAGAAACAGCCTTGTTTAAAGTACCAGAAATTGTATGCTATAAAACAAGTTGGATTTCCTATCAAATAGGAAAGAGATTAATTGATTTGAAATATATTTCATTGGTGAATTTGATTATGGATAAAGAAGTAGTAAAAGAATTGATTCAAAATGAATTTAATGAGAAAAATTTAGAAAAAGAACTTCACAAAATATTAGATGGATACCAAAGAGCTTTAATATTTTTAAATTATTTTGATTTAGAAAAAAAATTAGGAGGAAAAGGAGCTTCAAAAAAAGTGGCTGAATTAATTATAAGCTAATACTATTACAATTTTTTTACGAGAGTTAACTAAATTATTAGAGTAATAAATAGGGTTTACACAAAAGTTTAAATACCTCTTTTTCTTTTGTTTAGGTAATTTTAAATTGTTTTTTTCTTTTAAATAAGACATGAATGTTGTAAATTTAAGTGTTTAAAATCACGGTATTATGGAAACAATTAAAAATATTTTAGTAGGTATTGACGGAAGTGAATCTGCACAAAATGCTGTAAATTATGCCATAAAGTTAGCAAAAGAATTAAATGCAAAATTGGAACTTATTTATGTAATTAGATATGCAATTGGGAATATTGATGGTGGTGTTTTTCCGTATGAATTAGAGCAATTTGAAAAAGAAAATGCCATTAAATTGGTTAAAAGTATAAAGAAGAAACACCCTGAAATTGAAATTAAGGATATAGAACTTGTTGGGCAACCATTGGAAGAAATTAACAATGCTATTGATTATTGGCAACCAGATTTATTTGTGATAGGGCATCATACTCATAATTTTCTTGAAAATTTATTTGCGGTAAGTTTAGAAAAAAAAATACTTAATAATTTAAAAGTCCCATTATTAATATTACCTCAAAATTATAATTTTTAATTAGCTAAAAGAGGTTGTCTGAAAAGCAATTATACTTGTCATTTTGAACAAAGTGAAAATCTCAACATTTTGATATATAAGTGTTTAATTTCAAGGAGATTCTTCATTTACATTCAGAATGACACTTTTTAGACAGCCTCTTTTATATGATGTGTTTATACTTTAGTTGCAAATACCTTCTAAGGTGTCTTCAATATTGCCAGGAGTACTCATAATTTTCATAAAAGTTCCCATAGTTAATTCAGGCCAAGATAAGGCAAGTCTGTATTTTCCATGAAGCATGGTAGCTTTTTTCCCTTGTAAAATTATTTCATAAGGCATTGCGGCAATATTGGCTTCACCAATTGTAGGTAAAAAATCGGCTTCACCATCTTCTTTACTTTGTAAACCAACGCCAAATACAGCAACTTTATCTTGTTTATATATTAATTTATACACTAAAACAGTTTGTCCTTTTTTTGCTTTTAAATTATTTTCAATTATTCTTAAACCTTCTTCAAAAGAAGCATATTCATTCAGTTCAATTGGATCTGTAAAGTAAGGCATCATTATTTTATAGTGATAATTTTTTAATTTATCAGCTTTTATAGTTCCGCCAAAAGGAGTAAAATCAGTTCCTATACTTGATAAAGCGGCCTTTAAGTCAGTGCTAAATTTTTGAAAAACATGTTTAAAAGTGCTGTAATTGTCTCTTAAATAAGCTCTTAAAAAATATTCTGGATTTGTGTAAGAAATAGTTACTTTACCATTTTTTTGAACCAATCCAATTTTAAAAACGGCAGCAAGAGCGCCTCTGTCTAATACTTTAACTACAGTGTTTTTTAAATCAGCTCTAGTGAAAGCTATAACTTTTAAAGAACTTTTGTTTTCAGGATTATAAGTTCCTAAAATGGTAAAAGAATTGTTTTTTAAAGTATTAATAACGTTATCAGAAATTTGATCCATAGTTTCACTACTTTCTCCAATTTTAAGATATGGAGATAGGTCTTGCCCAACTGAATTAAATGTAATAATAAGAATTGTAATGCTACTGAAAATTAATTTTTTCATAATTTTAAATTTAATGATTGTTCAAAATTACCTCATATTGTAATAGTTCCTGGTGATATAAATCATTTTAGTAAATTTTTTAGTAATTTTATTGCGCTATGATAAAGTTTTTAAAGTTTGTACCTGTACAACTCACTTTTTGGTTAATACTTGGTATTATTGTTGGAGATTTGGTGTTTATTAAGCCAATCTACTTGGTTGAAATACTTACGTTATTAATAGGTACACTACTATTCGCATATTTTAAAGCAAATAAAGAATTGCAACCGTCTTTTAGTTTTACACTATTGGTGTTTTTAATTTCTTTTTTTATTGGAATAAGCTCTGTGACCTATAAAAACTTGTTAAATAGTAAATTACATTATGCTAATTCTACAAAATTTAGTTTAGAAAAGCAAGTAACAATACAAATAAAAATTAGTAAAATATTAAAGCCAACAGATTTTTATAACAAATATGAAGCTACAGTTTTACAATTAGAAGGAGAAAAAGCGATTGGAAAAATTTTAGTAAACATTCAAAAGGATAGTATTAATAATCTATTAGAAATAGATACAGGTTTATTAGTTGGAACATCATTTAAAAATATAAGAGAGCCGTTAAACCCTTACAGTTTTAATTATAAAAAATACCTAAAAAATCACCAAATTTATCATCAAATAAACCTTTATAAACATGAGTTTTTAGTATCTCAAAAAACGAATTCAACACTTAGAGGGCTTGCTGCAAAAATTAGAAATGAGATAATTAAATCATTAAAAAAGAAAGAATTTAAAAAAGATGAACTCGCTGTTATTACCGCATTATTGTTAGGGCAAAGAAATTCAATTACTAAAGATTTATTACAGAGTTATATAAGTGCTGGAGCCATTCATATTTTAGCTGTTTCAGGATTGCACATTGGTATTATTTTATTGCTGTTAATGTTTATATGTAAACCAATTCATAATTTTAAAAACGGAAAATTTATAGCAACGGTACTAATTGTTTTAATACTTTGGGTATATGCAGTAATTGCAGGTTTATCGGCTTCAGTTGTTAGGGCAGTTACTATGTTTACAGTATTAACAATTGGTTTGCAGTTAAATAGGCGTTCAAACATTTATAATTCGTTGATTGTTTCTATTTTTATTTTATTGTTGTTTAACCCTTACTTATTTATTTGAAGTTGGTTTTCAGTTAAGTTATTTGGCGGTTTTTGCCATTGTGTGGATTCAGCCAAAATTATATAGTATATGGAAGCCAAAATTATGGTTGCCTACTAAAATGTGGCAATTATTTACAGTATCTATTGCTGCTCAACTAGGAGTTTTACCTTTAAGTTTGTATTATTTTCATCAATTTCCCGGATTGTTTTTTATGTCTAACTTGATAATAATTCCATTTTTAGGAATTATTTTATTGGTTGGAATTATAGTTATATTACTTTCGGTTTTTGAAATATTACCTCAATTCATAGGAGATTTTTATAGCTATGTAATTTATGCAATGAATAATTTTGTTAGTTGGATTGCACAACAAGAAGATTTTGTAATTCAAAATATCTCATTTTCACTAGTATTAATGTTGTTGTTTTATGTGTTCATATTTGGCACAATGAAGTGGATAGAAAAAAGGAGTTTTCATCGTTTAGCCTTCGTGTTAGTTTCTGTAATAGCAATTCAATTAATTGTTATTTTCGAAAAATATAAATTGCAGTCTACAAGTGAATTTATTGTTTTTAATGTCACTAGAAATAGCTTGATAACCAAGCGCTTTGGAAGTGATTTAACGCTCTATTCAAAAGATTCATTACATAAAACAAATAATATAATTACAACGTATTTGGTTGGTGCAGGAATTAAAAGGGTACAGCAGCAAAAACAAGTTAACAATTTAATTAAGTTTCATAAAGAAACTATTTTAATTGTTGATAGTTTAGAAATATATAACTTTAAATCAGTAAAACCATCTATCATATTATTAAGGCAATCTCCAAAAATTAATGTAGAAAGATTGCTTCAAAAGTTAAAACCGAAATTATTGGTTGCTGATGGGTCAAATTATAAAAGCTATATAACTAAATGGGAAGAAACCTGTTTTAAAAATAAAACTCCTTTTTACTATACAAAGCAAAAAGGAGCATTTATATTAAAGGAACCTTTATATTAGTTTTTAAATTTTGGAACAAAATTGGTTTTATAGTCTTCCCAGGCTTCTTGAGTTATATTTTTAACATCAACAGATGTAAAAAACTTTAGGAATAGCTCTAGTTGCCGAGGTGTTTTATACCCAGTAATTGGAGCAATAGGATTTGCTTCTTCATCTAAAAACAAGATAGTTGGATAGGCTCTTACACCAAAATAACTAGATAATTGGTGAGAACTGTTTCTCCCAGTAGTATTAGACCTAAAATTGGGATTTGTATAAGTTTTTCCTTTGAATTTAATAACCTCGTTTCCTTCAGCATTAAATTTTACAGCATAATAATTTTTATTAATAAAATTGGCAACATCATTATTGTTAAAAGTATTTTTATCTAACATTTTACAAGGGCCACACCAAATTGTAAAGGCATCCATAATAATTTTTTTAGGTACTGTTTTTTGAGCTTCAACGGCTTCTTCTAGTGTCATCCAATTAATTTTAGCCTTTTCTTCTTTTTTCGCCGAAAAAGAATAAAAAACACCAATGGCAAGTGCCAAAGTTAATACGATATATATTTTTTTCATTAGGTATTTGTTTTTAGGGTTAGACGAATATTTTTCATGTTATTAACAAAAATGATTCCGAAATTAAAAATAATTTTTAATTATTTAACACCATGCATTAATTTTTTTAGTACAGGATTTAATAATAGGGCAATAATACCAATAAAAATGGGAACAAATGTAAAAATCAAAAAGAAAGTTGAAATATCGTATTTTGCTGTTATATCATCAATCATTGATCCCATTTTACCCGATGCTTTATTGCCAATGGCTAAAGCTAAATACCAAACCCCAAACATAAATGCTATCATTCTAGGAGGTACTAATTTACTGACATAAGAAAGACCAACAGGTGAAACGCAAAGTTCTCCCAACGTATGAAATAAATAAGCGAGAATTAGCCAAATGATACTTACTGATGCTGTTTTTGCACCTTGAGGAATTCCTGAAGCTCCAAAAGCTAAAAAAGCAAATCCAATACCTAAGAAAAATAATCCGATAGCATATTTATTGGCAGGTTTCGGATTGTATTTACTTTCCCACCACTTAGAAAATAAAGGGGCAAAAGCAATGATAAATAAGGAGTTTAAAATTAAAAACCAAGTTGCAGGGATTTGAATTTCATTATCCTTTTTTCGAACAACTGTTGCAGCAATAGTTGTATTAACTTTACTAGCTTCGTTAGTAGTTAAGTATTTATAATTTACGCCTTTTTTATCAATATCAATAATAGAAATTTTATCGTTTTTAACAAAATCATTAGATGATCTGATTACAGTTTTGTTGTTGATTAGAATTGCATTTTCAGGTATTAAAGTTTTAGAAGTAATAGGAAACTCTTTTAGAATTTCTTCACCATCAACATTTTTTTTAGGTATTTGATATGTTTGGTAGTTAATTTCATAAGAAAAAGTATTGAAGTTATTGTAAATTTTCCAAGCTACAATTCCCCAAATTAAAACAAAGCTAAATCCTAGAATTAGATTTGATAGAAAATATTTTTTGAAGGTTTGTTTAAATAATAAAAATAAGACGTATGTAATAATTACTATGGGTACAACAGTAATAATAATATCGATAATATTAAAAAGTAATGCCGATTTTCCAGATAAAATTCGACTTGTGTAATCTTTTGCAAATATACTCATAGAGCCACCAGCTTGTTCAAATGAAGCCCAAAAGAAAATAATAAAGAAGGCAAAAATAACCACAGCAAACATTTTGTCTCTTGTTATTGGGCTATAGCGTACAATTCTAGAACCCAGTAGATAAATAAATAAAATTAAAGTAATAAGAATAGTATGACCAGCATAATCAGTACCTCCAAAACTTAACAAATTGAAATCTTCAATTTTAGAAAGAGGATCGTTAATAATCCAAGTTAAACCTGTTACAGCAATAAAAACAATTAAAATTTTATCTAGTAAAGTAAACGGATTTAATTTGTCTTCAATTTCAGTATGATTATCAGCTTCAATAGTTGTATTTTCTTTATTTGGTTTTTTACCAACTTCGCCAAAAATACCTTGTGCCAATGTAAACTGCAACAAACCTAGTAACATAAATATTCCAGCCAATCCAAATCCCCAGCTCCATCCTAAAATTTCACCTAAATATCCACACAACATAATTCCAAGAAAAGCACCTGCATTAACGCCCATGTAAAAAATAGTATAAGCACCATCTTTTTTTTCAGGGAAGTCTTTGTATAAAATTGAAATAAATGAACTCATGTTTGGTTTAAAAAAACCGGTACCAATAACTAACAGTCCTAATCCTAAATATAAAAAAAATGAATTTGATTCAATTGCCATACTGGCATGACCTAGTGTCATAATTAATGCGCCAATAATAATGGCTTTGCGGTTTCCTAAATATTTATCGGCTAAAGTTCCACCAATTATTGGGGTTAAATACAATAACGCTAAGTAAGTTCCGTACAGAGCTAAAGCATTTTCTCTTGGCCAGTCCCAGCCACCAATTCCTAAGGCGCTTACTAAAAATAACACCAAGAGGGCTCGCATTCCATAAAAAGAAAAACGTTCCCACATTTCTGTAAAAAACAATACAAAAAGTCCGGCAGGATGGCCTAATACTTGAGTTTTGAAAAAATCGTTTGAAGATGTATTCATTAAATTATAAATTAGTTTAAAAAATTGAAAATGTGACCTCAACTGTCATTTTGAGCGGAGTTAAAAAATCTAATTTGTTAATAATAAATACATTTCAACTGCACTCAATGAGGCATTTTTTTATGAAGCTATTTTTATTTTTTTATTAATTATGGCATTGTAAATAAAAAGACCAATAATGGTAAGTAAACCTATACCTGCAATAACGTACCAAATATTTCCAGGATGGTACGTGTTCCATAGAAAAGTAGTCATCTCATCTGCACCCATTTGTAATTTTTGGGCAGCTTCAGTATAAAAATTATTTTTAGTATATTCTAATGTTATTTCAGGTAATTCAATGCTTCTTTTAGCTAATTCTTCACGAACGATAATTACCTTATCGGACATATTTGCATATAAATCTCCCGTAATCCATTTGGTTAAGAAATTTGCTACTGCAATTGGTAAAAAATAAGTTCCCATGTACAATGCTTCTTTACCTTTTGGCGAAATTTTGGCAATATAATCTGAAAATTTAGGATTGGATGTCATTTCGCCAATAGCGAAAATTAAAATACCAATTATTGTGTAGAAAATATTATCTGTATAAAAGGAAAGCGCAATACCTATAATTGCAATTGTAATACCAGTCATCATAGCGCTAATAGGTTTCCATTTAAGAATAATGGTAGAAATTATCATTTGTAGTATAACAATAAAAAAGGCATCCATATTAACAATTTGTTCAGGATTAATTCCTCCATCTTTGTTTTTGTAGAAATCAGCAATGCCAGGTAATGTACTGTGTAACGATTCATATAATGGTTTTGTATTTACCCACTCTTCAATAAATACAGGAAGTGTATAAAAAAGTTGATTAAACATTAACCAAAAACCTACCATAATTAATAAAAGCATTGTAAGTTTCATATCAGAAAGAGCTTCCAAGATGTTTATTAAAGATTTTTTAATGGTACTCCCAAAAGAATCTTCTGTTTTTTCTCTATTAGGTTCTTTAAAAAAGAATAATACTAAAAGTAAATTAACAGCTATTGCACAAGCAGCCATAACAAAAACAATTTTCCAACCATATTCATCTCTTAATTTACCAGAAAATAATGGTCCAAAAAACCCACCAATATTTACCATCATATAAAAAACGCCAAACCCAAAAGATGAATTACGTTTATCAGTAGATTTAGTAACAATTGCTGAAGCAACAGGTTTAAACATAGCAGCACCAACTGCTACGATTAGAAACATGATAAAAACAGCGGTATATGATGTAACATCTCCCATAAAATAATACCCAAAACCAAGTAATAAATAAGCAATTATTAGCGATAATTTGTAACCTATTTTATCTGAGATTGCACCTGTGATAATTGGTAATAAATACAGAATGAAAGTTACATAAGACATTATTTCACCCCTTTCAATATGTGTAAATCCTAGCCCACCTTCGTCTGTTGACCCAGTTAAGTATAAAGCCAAAACAGCAAATAAGCCATACCATGCCCAACGTTCAAATAGTTCCATTACACTAGCAATCCAAAAAGGTTGTGTGAATGATTTTAAAAGGCCAATAAAGCCTAGGTCTTTGTTTTCTGTACTCATAAATTTTTGTTTTAAAATAAAAAAGCTCAAGTAATAATTATTACTTGAGCTTTTTATATATGATTCTTAATTTTTTAACATATTAGTGAATTCCTTTCATTGCTTTATTAAGTAAAGGAGATATAGTTAATAATGCTACCCCAGAGACTAACATTACCATAGTAATAAACGGGTACAATTCAAAATCGTATTTGTGTAAAATACTTTCTAACATACCAGCCATATAATTACCAGCAGCAAAACTTGCCATCCATAATCCCATTACAACCGAAACTAGTTTTGTTGGTGCCAATTTAGTAATCATTGATAAACCTATAGGAGATAACATTAATTCACCTAAAGTTAGTAGAACATATACTGAAACCAACCACCAAGGAGATACTAAATTACCACCTTCAGCAGCATTAGAAGCTTGTGTCATTACCCAAAAAGCCGCAGCACCTAAAAATAAACCAAGTGCAAATTTAATAGGTGTTCTAGGATTCCACCCTTTTTTATCTAACCATATCCACATTATTGAAAATAAGGAAGCAAAAATTAAGATGGCAAATGAATTTACATTCTGAAACCAAGTTGCTGGCATTTCCCAGCCAAACATTATTCTATCCGTATTTTCTTTTGCAAATAAACTAAAAGTTCCACCAGCTTGTTCAAAACCAGCCCAAAATACAATGTTAAAAATAGCTAAAACAATAATTACAGCCATTCGGCTCCATTCGTGAGCGCCATTGGTTCCTTTGAAAATAACATAAAATAAGCTAATAAAAATAGCTGCAAAGCCAACATAAGTAATTCCTGTTTTAATACCATCAGGTAAAAATCCCCATAAGAATATAAGTCCTAATGTACCCGCAATTAAGGAAACTACGTATATAATAATAGTTGACCAATCTTGTCCATCAAGTTTTACTTTTCCATTTTTATTATTAGGAGGTAAACCGTAATGTTCTAGAGTAGTCTCTTTCCAGTTTAACCAAAGTACACCAATAAGCATCCCAATACCAGCGGCTAAAAACCCGTAGCCCCAATTAACACTTTCTCCTAAACCACCAGCAATAAAAGTTCCTAAAATTGCACCTAAGTTAATACCTAAATAGAAGATATTAAATCCGGCATCTTTCATAGGATCATTATCATTGTAAAATTCACCAACAACAGTAGAAATATTTGGTTTAAAAAATCCATTACCAATAATTAAAACACCCAATCCAAAATTAAATAAAGATATTCTAGAATCAGGAGAAAGAGAGTGGTCTAAAAAAGAACTAGATGCCAATAAGAATTGACCAACAGCCATTACTAAACCTCCAATATAAACAGTTTTACGTTGCCCTAATAATTTATCAGAAACCCAGCCTCCTAAAATAGGAGTTAAATATACCAATCCTGTAAATATTGCGTAAATTTCTAGGGCAGCTTCTCTATCTAGGCCAAAACCATCATTAACTAATTCAGCAGTTAAGTACAAGGTTAGCAGTGCTCGCATTCCATAGTAACTAAACCGTTCCCACATTTCTGTAGCAAATAAAGTATAAAGTCCTTTTGGATGATGTTTTCTAAATGGTATTTCTTTCATAATCTAATTTGTTAATTATTTAGTTTTTTTTAAATTTTGCTCGATAAATTTAGTCATTTTATTATAAAGATGAAGCCTTGTATTTTTACCTCTGTAAATACCATGTGTTCTATCTGGATAAAAAGCTTGATCAAAAGGTTTGTTAGCTTCAATTAAAGCATTTGACATTCTCATAGAATTTTGAAAATGAACATTATCATCACCACTTCCGTGCACTAATAAAAAATTACCGTTCAGTAGATTTACGTAATTTAATGGTGAGTTTTCATCATAGCCATTTGGGTTTTCTTGAGGTGTTTGCATATATCGTTCTGTATAAATTGAATCGTAAAATCGCCAGCTAATAACTGGAGCAACAGCAATGGCCATTTTAAAAACATCATTTCCCTTTAGCAAACAGTTTGAAGACATAAACCCACCATAACTCCAACCCCAAATTCCAATTTCATTTGCATCAATAAAAGGCAATTTACCTAATTCTTTTGCAGCTTCAATTTGATCTAAAACTTCATATTTACCTAACTCTTTATAGGTGATTTTTTTAAAATTAGCACCTTTAAATCCAGTTCCTCTTCCATCCACACAAACAATAACATATCCTTTTTCGGCTAATAATTTGTGCCAGTAATCGTTTGCACTATTCCATTTATTACTAACTGATTGTGAGCCCGGACCAGAATATTGAGTCATAAACAAAGGATATTCTTTATTTGCATCAAAATTTAAAGGCTTTAACATCCACGCATTAAATGCTCCATTTCCTGTTTTTAAAGTAAAGAATTCTTTTTTTGCTAAATTATACGTGCTTAATTTTTCTAAAAGTGCGTTGTTATTTAAAACTTCTTTTATTAATTCTCCACTTCCATTGTACAAGTTATAAATTGGGGGTGTATTAGCATCGGAAAAAGTATTGATAAAAAAGTTAAAATTTTTACTAAAAGATGCACTATTTGTACCTGAAGGGTTTGTTAATCGTTTTTTGTTTTTACCATTTAACTTTATCGCATAAATAGTTCTGTTTATGGAACCATCTTCAGTAGATTGATAGAAAATAGTTTTTGTTTTTTCATTTACTCCATAAAAATCAGTTACTTCCCAATTTCCGTTGGTAACTTGGTTTATTAATTTACCATTTTTAGTATAGTGGTAAATATGATTAAATCCGTCTTTTTCACTAGTCCAAATAAAACTGTTATCATTTAAAAAGGTTAAATTATCATTAACATCAACATAGGCTTTATCGGTTTCATTGAAAACCACTTTTGATGAAAAATTAACGGTATTTATAAAATACAATTTTAAATTATTTTGATGTCGGTTTAAAGTTGTAGCACATAAAATATTGATATCATTCGTCCACGTAAACCTTGGAATATATTCATAATTACCTAAATCAATTTTAGTAGTTTTGGCAGTTGTAGTGTTGTATAATTTTAAAGTAACTACTGAATTATTTTCACCTGCTTTAGGATATTTAAAAACTTGTTGAGTAGGATATAATGTATTGCCATAAATATCCATAGAAAATGTTGGGACTTCGGTTTCATCAAAGCGTAAAAATGCAATGTTTTTGCTATCGTTACTCCATTTAAAAGCACGGACAAATTCAAATTCTTCTTCATAAACCCAATCGCTAATACCATTAATAATGTTATTTTTTAACCCATCAAAAGTTATTTGAGTAACCTTATTAGTTTCTAAATTTTTAATAAAAAGATTGTTGTTTTTTGCGTAAGCAACTTTTTTACTGTCGGGTGAAAATGTAGGTTCTTGTATTTTATCTTTATCTATTAATTGTAAAGATTTTGATGCAATATCGTAAACATAAAATATTCCTAAAGTTGATCTTCGGTAAATAGGTTCAATATCAACACCTAAAATTAATTTAGTTTCATTGTTGTTGAAGGAATAATTTTCAAAATATTTTAAATTGTTTAAATCGTTGCTATCAACAATAGTTCTTACTTTTTCTAAAGTTTCATAACTATATTTGTCTATTGAAGTGCTTCTAGTTTTTCTATTAAAATTCAAGAGTGTATAAAAATCACCATTCATAGAGTTTAACTCATTCATACGTTCAGTTCTAAACGAGCCATTCCAAATTTCTTCTAAAGTAATATGTTGTTTTTGTGCAGTTGCTAAGGAAGTTATAGCTATAAAAAATACAAATATTTTTTTCATTAATTATGATTTCTTTAAATAAGCCCCAAGTTTAAGAAAAATTTAGCAAAACAGACCTGAAAAATATCATAAAAATTGACATTTATGTTATTCATCTATTTTTGTATTTAATAATTTATCTTTGTCGAAATATAAATAATAAGATAAGAATGTCTAAAGCTGTTAATGGATTTTCAAAATTAAGTAAGTTAGAAAAAATAGATTGGTTAGCCTCAAATTTTTTTAATGAAGCTAAAAAAAATAAAGAAATTTTAAAGCAATATTGGAACTCAAATGAAGTATTACAAAATTTACACGATGATTTTATAGAAAATACCATTTCTAATTTTTATATGCCATTTGCTATAGCACCTAATTTTGTAATTAATGGAAAAATATATGCAATTCCAATGGTTATAGAGGAAAGCTCGGTAGTAGCTGCAGCTTCATTGGTTGCTAAGTTTTGGAGTACACGTGACGGATTTAAAGCAAAAGTGATTTCAACTACCAAAATTGGACAAGTTCATTTTATGTATGAAGGTAATAAGCAGGAACTTTATGATTATTTCTCTTCGAAAAAGAGTGCATTATTTTCTGTTACTGAAGAAATTACCAAAAATATGCGTAAACGTGGTGGAGGAATTTTAGAGATAGAATTGAGAGATAAAACAGAAGATTTAGCAAACTATTATCAATTACATGTTACTTTTGAAACGGTTGATAGTATGGGGGCAAATTTTATAAATTCATGTTTAGAAGCTATTTCAAATGAATTTAAAAAAGAGGACACTCAAATAGTAATGAGTATTTTATCTAACTACGTTCCTGAATGTTTGGTCCGTGCTGAGGTTAGTTGCAAGGTTGACGATTTATATGCAGAAAATGCTGAGATATTATCTCAAAAATTTGTCCAAGCAATACAAATTGCAAATGCAGAACCTCATAGAGCAGTTACGCATAACAAAGGGATTATGAATGGAGTTGATGCCGTGGTTTTAGCAACAGGAAACGATTTTAGAGCTATTGAAGCCGGAGCTCATGCATACGCTTCAAAAAGCGGAAAATATAAGAGTTTAACCAATGCATCTATTGAAAATGGCACTTTTAAATTTTGGATTGAAATTCCTTTAGCATTAGGAACTGTTGGTGGATTAACAAAATTACATCCATTATCAAAATTAGCGCTAGAATTACTTGGAAACCCTTCAGCAAAGGAATTAATGGAAATTATTGCTGTAGCAGGACTAGCACAAAATTTTGCAGCTTTAAGAGCATTAACCACTACAGGAATCCAAAAAGGACATATGAAAATGCACTTAACAAATATTATTAAACAATTAGGTGCTAGCGAAGAAGAAAAAGCATTCTTAATCAATTATTTTGAAAATAAAACAGTAACACATAATGCGGTTGTTGAAGCGTATAATAAGTTGACTGGCGGCTGAGCGGAGTCGAAGCCAAAACGATGTTAAAAAGGAATTGAATTTTGAAGTGAACTGGTGGCTGAGCGGAGTCGAAGCCAATATATTAAAAAACTATGAAAAAAGGTTTTATGTACATATTGAAATGCTCAGATGGAACTTATTATACGGGGAGTACTCAAGATTTAGAATTACGTTTGCAACAACATCAAAATGGAGTTGGAGCAAATTATACAGCAAGAAGATTACCTATAAAATTGTTGTATTATGAAGAATTTCAAAGAATTGATGATGCTTTTTATAAAGAAAAACAAGTTCAAGGTTGGAGTAGGAATAAGAAAGAAGCATTAATCAAAAATAATTACAGTGATTTAGTGAAGTTTGCTGTTTGTCAAAATGAAACACATTCAGATAATAATGACTTCGACTCCGCTCAGTCACCGGAATAATATAGATGAAGGATAGAATTAATTTGATATGGTCATTGATCGGAATCGAAATTATTTAAGGTTTTGGCTTTGATTCTATTGGTTGTCACAAATGAATAGATAATAACTAATGAAAGCATTTTACAGCAACGGAAAATTATTATTAACAGGCGAATATTTTGTATTGGAAGGCGCAAAAGCATTGGCTGTTCCAACAACTTGTGGTCAAGATTTAATGGTTGAACCAATTAATGAACCTCAATTAATTTGGAACAGTTTTACAAATGAAGGTAAATGTTGGCTTGAAGCTATTTTTGATTTACCAAAACTACGTTTAGCAAGTGCTACTTTTGAATCTGGAAAAGATGGAGGGAATGATAAATTAGCTGAGAATTTAGCTAAGATTTTAAAAGAAGCTCAAAAATTAAATCCGTCTTTTTTAAAGTCAGCAACAGGATTTTTAGTGAAAACAAACCTAACATTTCCTAATAATTGGGGATTGGGAACCTCTTCAACTTTACTAAATAATATTGCCAATTGGGCAAAAATTAATCCTTATGAGTTATTAGAGAAAACTTTTGGAGGAAGTGGTTACGATATTGCTTGTGCTCAAAATAATACACCAATTTTATATGCTAAAAATGAATTTGAGCCAATTATAGAAAAAGTGAATTTCAATCCTTCATTTAAAGAAAACTTATTTTTTGTGTATTTAAATAAAAAACAAAATAGTAGAGAAGGTATTCAGCGATTTAATGAATTAAAAGGAAATTTAACTTCAGAAATAAATCAGATTTCAAATTTAACACAAGAGTTTGTAGCTTGTAATAACTTAAAAGATTTTGAAAAGCTACTAATTGAACATGAGCAAATTGTTTCAAAAACAATTCAAATAAAAACTGTTCAAGAATTATTATTTTCTGATTATTTTGGACAAACTAAAAGCTTGGGAGCTTGGGGAGGTGATTTTATTTTGGCAACAGGTAACACAGATACAACCAATTACTTTAATGAAAAAGGATTTCATACGGTAATACCTTATAAAGAATTAATTTTATAATTTGGTGGCTGAGCGGAGTCGAAGCCGTAAACTATTAAGAAAGTGATTTCGGCTCCGCTCAATCACCGTAAACCTAGATTTTTTTGTTTCTTTTTTATCAATAGAAAAAGGATACCTAGTTAATATGAAGAAAAAATTAATCATAATTGGAGGTGGAGCAGCAGGTTTTTTTGCTGCCATAAACGCGGCAGAATTAAATCCAGAAATGGAAGTTACTATTTTAGAAGGAAGCAATAATGTATTACAAAAGTTAAAAGTAAGTGGTGGCGGACGTTGCAATGTAACACACGCATGTTTTACACCTCAAGAATTAGTTGAATTTTATCCAAGAGGTAAAAAAGAGTTGCGTGGCCCATTTCATCAATTTATGACAGGTGATACTATGGAATGGTTTGAAAATAGAGAAGTTCCCTTAAAAATAGAAGATGACAATCGAGTTTTTCCAGTATCAAATTCTTCTCAAACTATTATTGATTGTTTTTTGGAAAGTGCACAAAAGGCAGGAGTTAAAGTAAAAACAAGTACAAGAGTTGAAGCAATTAAAAAAGAGGAAGATACATTTATAGTAAAAACGAATTCTAATGAATTTATAGCCGATTATTTATTGGTTGCTTCAGGAAGCAATTCAAAAGTATGGCAAATGGTTTCAGCATTAGGGCATAAAGTTATTCAACCAGTTCCTTCATTATTTACTTTCAATATTGAAGATAATAGGTTGAAAGATATTCCTGGAACTTCAGTGCCAATGGCCTCAGTAAAAGTATTGAATTCAAAACTTGATGAACAAGGTCCTTTATTAATTACACATTGGGGTTTAAGCGGACCTGGAATTTTAAAACTATCAGCTTGGGGAGCATTAGAATTTCACCAAAAAGAATATCAGTTTGAAATAGAAGTTAATTGGTTGTCTAAAAAATTAGAAACTGTTTTAGAAACATTAAAATCAACTAAAAAAGAGCATGCTAGAAAACAAGTTATTTTACGATCCGTTTTTGAAGTAATTTCAAAACGTTTATGGGAGAAACTAGTAATTGCAGCTCAAATATCTTCAAACTCTCAATGGGCACAATTAAATAATAAACAATTAGAGGCGCTGGCAAAACAACTAACGAAGTGTACTTTTAAAGTGCATGGTAAAAGTACGTTTAAAGAGGAGTTTGTAACGGCTGGAGGGATAGATTTAAAAGAAATAAATTTTAAACGTTTTGAAAGTAAGCTACACAAAAACTTATTTTTTGCAGGTGAAATTTTAAATATTGATGCAATTACTGGTGGATTTAATTTTCAAAATGCGTGGACTGGTGGGTGGGTTGTAGCTAATTCAGTTGGAGGTTAGTAGTAAATCATACGTTAACCTGAATTTATTTCAGGTTCTTACAAATAATATTACCCAGATATTTAGATTCTGAATCAAGTTCAGAATGACAGATTTGGAAATAACTAATTTTTATAACCTATAACTAATCTGCTACTTCACCTCTATGTGGTTTTAAAGCATCTCTATAAATTTTCATGTGAGATTCATCTACAATTATATATGCAATGCTGTAATTTTCAGAAAGTTGTGTAAAGTTACTTTCGTAAAAAGGTAGTTTTTCTTGTAAAGCAAATTCTTTTAGGTGAATTGCTTGATGTTCAGCAGTTTTTTCAGCATCTCTTCCTCTGAAATCCCAAATGAGTTTTAGTTTTCTATTCAATTTTAATGAGGTTTAATTATGACTAATATAAATAAGTAAATCGCCTTTTTCAAGAGAAATTTCAACTTCATTTTCAGATGCTTTATTTCTAGTTCCAATACGTTCACCAAAGGTTAATGTTTCATTTTTAATAGGGTATAATAATCCTTCGGTTACAACTCCACTTGCAATTGGTAGTGGAATTAATGAGATGTTTTTCCCAATTATATTTGTCAAATAGATACTTTCTTCAATAAAAAAGTATTTTCCAAAGTCATCAAAAAAAGTAATATTTAAACCTATTTTCCATTGTAAGGCAGTACTTATATTGCCTAAAAAATGGTCATGTTCTTTGCCACTTCCACCATAAACATCAATATGATAAAAACCACGTTGTTTTAATATTTGTAATGCTTTTTCAAAATCGGTAAAATTTTGATTGGGTGTTTTTAAAACTTCAATAGAGGTAGGTATTGAGTTAATAGAATCAAAATCGCCAGTAACTAAATCTGGTACAATGTTGTTTGCTTCAAAGTAGTTATAAGCACCATCAATAGCACAAACAATTTCATATTCAGATAAATCAGGAAGGTAACTAGGTGCTGAACCATTTAGTAAAATAAATGCCTTTTTCGTTTTCATAGATTACAAAAATAACGAAAAAGACACCTAAATATTAAATAATTCTTAAATTTTTAATAAAATTTTATAGGTTAGTAGATAACTACATATAAATTTGAAATGGTAAAACACTGAATATAAAAAGTGTAATGAAAAATAATTTGTCTGTTCGAGCGCAGTCGAGAACTATATCACACATAAATAGGTCTCGACTGTGCTCGACCTGACACAAACAAATAGAATTTATTAAATTAATTGTATGAAACTAGCTACTGACCTCTATAAAATTAATCTTTTTGCATCCATATAAGGGTGATAATTCCCAATCTACCAACTAGAAAAATATATAATCCGAAGGCAGGTGTTAGAAAGCTTATTTTTAAGCCTCTAGCCAGTATAGCAGGCGAAATCTTTTACTATTTCAATAGCGTCAAAAGCACTTATTAAGCCTAAAATTTGGCATAAAAACCCCAAACAACAGCAAATAAGGTGAAATGATTAACTAAATTTATTGTTTTTTGAAGATTTCTTTTTTTTAGAAAACCTTTAACAATTAAGATGATAACTAAAATTAAAATTAATAAAAGTAGATACATAAAAGCGGGGCCGCCATCATTTAGAATTGATAAAAACATAATAACTAAATTTTAAATTAAACTTTTTCAAATGTAAAATGATTTTAAATTGAATAGTTTATTTTTTCGATAGTTGACAAATTAAGTTACCTATTTAACAAATTTAGAGCTAAATTGTAAACAATCCTTAAAATTGTTTGAATAAGGGTGTAAATAGGTAATTGGTCTATAAAAAAATGTGACATAAAATAATTTGTGCACCTTAAAACAATTATCTTTGCTCAAAATTTTTATTTTGATTGAATCTGACTTTATTCTAACTAATTTTGATACTACAAAAGCTGCTGAAGGGAGTTTCACTTGGAAAACGCCAAGTAATATTGCTTTGGTAAAATATTGGGGAAAAAAAGAACCTCAAATTCCTGAAAATACTTCCATTAGTTTTACGTTAGATGCTTGTTTTACGTTAACTACGTTAGAATATACAAATTTGGACACTGAGCGGAGTCGAAGTGCAGGTTCTTATAATGAGATGCTGAAACAAGTTCAGCATGACGAATTGGAGAAGGCTGAGCGGAGTCGAAGTTTTAACTTTGATATTTATTTCGAAGGAGAGAAAAAAGAAGATTTCAAACCTAAAATTCAAAAATTCTTTGAAAGAATAGAACAATATGTTCCGTTTTTAAAGCAATATGATTTTGTAATAAAATCACGTAATTCTTTTCCTCACAGTAGTGGTATTGCATCATCCGCAAGTGGAATGAGTGCGTTGGCTTTGTGTATTATGAGTTTGGAGAAAGAACTAAACCCTGTGATGACAGATGATTATTTCAATAAAAAAGCATCATTTTTAGCGCGTTTAGGTTCAGGAAGCGCGTGTAGAAGTATTGAAGGTGAATTAATTGTTTGGGGAAATCATTCAGATATTAAAGGAAGTTCAAATTTATTTGGGATAAAATTTCCGTATAAAATGCACAAAAATTTCAAAAATTATCACGATACCATTTTGCTAGTTGATGAAGGTGAAAAACAAGTGTCAAGTACTGTTGGGCATCAATTAATGCACAATCATCCATTTGCACAACAACGCTTTTTACAGGCAAATGAAAATATATCAAAATTGTCAAAAATTCTTCAAACCGGAAATTTAAAAGAATTTAGTAGTTTGGTGGAAAGTGAAGCACTAACATTACATGCAATGATGATGACAAGCAATCCATATTTTATACTAATGAAACCAAATACTTTAAAAATTATTCATAAAATATGGGAATTTAGAAATAAAGCAAATGCTAATATTTGCTTTACCTTAGATGCTGGAGCCAATGTTCATGTGTTGTATCCTGAAAACGAAAAAGAAAGGATTAACAATTTTATAATAAAAGAGCTAGTGCCATTGTGTCAAGAAAATCATTATATTTGCGATAGGGTTGGACAAGGAGCTAAACAAATAATTAATAATTAAAAGTGAATAATTAATAATTTGTTTATGATAAAAGAAAATCTAATTAAGAATAAGAGTTTTCAATTTGCGATTGACATTGTATCTCTTTATAAAGATTTGGTAGAGAATAAAAAAGAATTTGTGATGTCCAGACAATTATTAAAATCGGGGACTTCAATTGGAGCAAATGTTAGAGAGGCAGAATTTGCCCAAAGCAAGGCTGATTTTAGTAGTAAAATGTCAATAAGTTTAAAAGAAGCAAACGAAACGGGATATTGGTTGGAGTTGCTTTTTAAAACAAAATTTATTAATGAAAATACATTTAAAGAATATAAAATAAAATCAACTGAAATATTGAAGTTATTAGTTAGTATTGTTAAATCTTCTAAAAGGTTAATTTTTCATTTTTAATTAAATTTTATGAAAGGACCACTTTTTTACGCAAAAATTTTACTCTTCGGTGAGTACGGTATTATAAAAGACTCCAAAGGTTTAGCAATACCATACAATAGTTATCAAGGTGCTTTAAAAAAAGCAGCTATTTTAACAGAAGAAGTAAAAAAATCAAATAAAAAATTACAAAATTTCTACGAATACTTAGCAACTTCAAATCAAGAGTTAGTTTCATTAAGGCTACAAGACTTAAAAGCAGATTTAGATGAGGGAATGTATTTTGATTCTAGTATTCCGCAGGGTTATGGCGTAGGTAGTTCAGGTGCTTTGGTAGCTTCAATTTACGATAAGTATGCCAATGATAAAATTACGGTTCTAGAAAATTTAACACGTGAAAAATTACTAAAATTAAAACAGATTTTTTCTTTTATGGAATCTTATTTTCATGGGAAAAGTTCTGGTTTAGACCCTTTGAATTCATATTTAAGTTTACCAATTCTAATCAATTCAAAAGATAATTTAGAACCAACCGGAATTCCATCTCAAAAAGAAGGAAAAGGAGCTGTATTTTTATTAGATTCAGAAATGGTTGGCGAAACTGAACCAATGGTTACCATTTTTATGAATAAAATGAAGAACGAAGGTTTTCGGAAAATGTTAAATGAAGATTTTGCAAAATATACTGATGCCTGTATTGATGATTTTTTAGGAGGAAATGTAAAATCGCTGTTTGGTAATGTAAAACAATTATCAAAAGTAGTACTTGAAAATTTTAAACCAATGATTCCACAAACCTTTCATAACGTTTGGCAAAAAGGAATTGATTCTAATGATTATTATTTGAAGCTTTGTGGTTCAGGTGGTGGTGGTTATATTTTAGGTTTTACAGAAGATTATATTAAAACTAAGAATATTTTAAAAGATTATAAACTAGAATTAGTTTATAGATTTTAGCACTTTATTATTTACATAAATAAGGTGTTTATATTGTTACACTTTCTTATTTTTTATGGATTTATTAGAAATTTCTAAAAATAACAGTAAAAAGCAGGCTCCTTTTTATATAAAGGCGTTGAGTTTGTTTTCTGTAGTTAGGGGTTACAATATATTATTAATTGTAATAGCCCAATATTTAGCTTCAATATTTATTTTCTCTCCAGAAAAATCATTACGATATGTTTTACTTGACATAAACTTGTATTTTATTGTGCTTTCAACAGTTTGTGTAATTGCTTCTGGATACATTATAAATAATTTTTATGATGCTGAAACGGATAAAATAAACAGACCTTTAAAATCAAAAATTGATAGTATAGTTGATCAAAAAACAAAATTAACAATTTATTTTTTGTTTAACTTCATTGGTGTTGTAATTGCCCTATTGGTTTCTTGGAGAGCTGCCTTGTTTTTTTCTGTATATATTTTTTTAATCTGGTTGTATTCACATAAGTTAAAAAAATACCCTTTAACTGGGTTATTTTCAGCTGCTATTTTAGCATTACTACCTTTCTTTGCTATTTTTGTGTATTATAAAAATTTTTCTGAAATAATTTTTACACATGCAGCATTTTTATTTTTTATTTTATTGATAAGGGAATTGATAAAAGATTTGGAAAAAATTAAAGGAGATTTTATACATAATTATCAAACGATACCTGTAAAATATGGCGAATATTTCACTAAAATACTCATTACTCTTTTAACTCTTTTAACCTTAAATCCAATTTATTTTTTACTAAGATATCCTGAAATTGGAGGGATGAAATATTTTTTTTACTCAAGTATAGTTGTTCTTCTGGTATTTGTAGTTGTACTGTGGTTAAGCAACAGTAAGCGCAATTATGTATTATTACATTTAATTTTAAAATTGTTGATTGTTGCAGGCGTGTTTAGTTTGGCATTTATAGATTATTCAATAATAATTGATAAAATACTACTTAAATAAGTAAATATTTATTTAAGTGTCAATTGAATAAGCTATTTTTGCAAAAAATATAAAAAATGAATTCAAGTAAAAACTCGTCGAGAGGACGACAACAAAGTAAAAAAACTTCTCAAAATAGTTCAGTTAAAAAGTTTAATGATAAAAAGAAGTTTTCTAAAAATTTCAAAAATAATCCTATTTCTAGAAAAAAAAGAGTTACTTCTGATAAGGAAAAAATTTCAACTAAAAAACAACCAGAAAACTCTTCAGAAAATGAGAGTATTCGTTTAAATAAATACATCTCTAATTCAGGTATTTGTTCTAGAAGAGAAGCAGATGTTTATATAAAATCAGGAAGTGCTTCAGTTAATGGTAAAATAGTAACTGAAATGGGGTTTAAAGTTTCACCTACAGATGAAGTGAGGTTTGATGGAAGTTTAATAAGTCCTGAAAAGAAGCGCTATGTATTATTAAATAAGCCAAAAAATTTTATAACAACAATGGATGATGATAGAGGGCGTAAAACCGTTATGGAACTAGTGGCAAATGCCTCAAAAGAACGCATTTATCCAGTTGGTAGATTAGACCGAAATACTACAGGCTTATTATTGTTTACAAATGATGGGGAGTTGGCAAAAAAATTGACGCACCCCAAACACAATATTCAAAAATTATACCATGCATCATTAGATAAAAAGCTATCAATGCGTGATTTACAAAAAATTGCAGACGGGTTTATTTTAGACGAGAAAAGAGTTTTGGTTGATGAGATTTCATATATTATTAATCAGCCAAAAAGCGAAATAGGTGTTAAAATTCATTCAGGAAGAAATAGAATTGTAAGAAGAATTTTTGAACATTTTAATTATAGCGTAGTGAAGTTGGATCGTGTAATTTTTGCGGGCTTAACTAAAAAAGATTTACCAAGAGGTCATTGGAGACACCTTACAGAAATGGAAATTAACACATTAAAAATGCTCTAATTTTAATGATTAACAACGTATTCTAATTTTCACTTTATTTAAAACGCTAAATAGCAGTTGGTTAAAAAGTATTAACTTCATATTATTAAATAGCTTTTGATTCAAATTTTTTTATATATTTGGATTGAAATATTTTATTAAAATCAATTTGCTTTGAACAGAATAATTGTAGATTATAAAAAATTAACTCCTGAAATTTTAGACTTACTGGTTGAAAAATTTCCAGATGGGTATGGGATAAGAGATGTTATTAAATTTATAAATCCTAAAGGTAAGTACGTTGAAGCTGTAGAGGTTAGAACAGATAGCACCATTTATCTTGTTAAAATAAGTGATGAGTTGGTAGATAGTATGGAGAGCCATGAAGAGGAAGATGTGCTACCTCCCGAAATAGAAGATGAACTAAAAATAGATGATGTAGATTTAGAAATAGATTTATAGCAAAATATAAAATAATTTTTAACTAAAAAACCCGAACAATTTGTTCGGGTTTTTTGTGGTACCTCCAGGAATCGAACCAGGGACACAAGGATTTTCAGTCCTTTGCTCTACCAACTGAGCTAAGGTACCATTTCATAGCGGGTGCAAATATAAATGTATTTTTTATACATAACAAAACAATTTTAAAAAAATCTGTTGTATTTTTGAACTGTTTAATAAATAAGGATGAACTTAATAATAGACGTTGGGAATACGAGAATTAAAATTGCCGTTTTTAAAAAAGGCAAACTCATTCACTCTGAAAGTATTACCAAAGAAAATATTGTAATTAAAGTTGTAGAACTTATAAATAAGTTTGAATGTAGAAACGCAATAATTTCATCAGTAGGTAACATTAAAAAAACACAAATTTCGAAGCTACATGCTATAATTAACTTAATTGAACTGACCTCTGAAACAAAAATTCCGTTTATTAACAAATATTCTACACCAAAAACTTTAGGAATGGATAGGGTAGCTTTAGTTTCTGCAGCCGTCAAATTATATTCTAATAAAAATGTATTGGTAATTGATGCAGGTACATGCATTACTTATGATTACATTAATATGAATAGTTGTTACTTTGGAGGAGCAATTTCTCCAGGAATACAAATGAGGTATAAATCTTTAAATAAATTCACAAAAAATTTACCTCTTTTAGAACCAAAATACACCAATCAATTAATTGGACAATCAACAGATTCTTGTATTCATTTAGGAGTGGTTAAAGGTACTATAAATGAAATCGATAGTTTTATTAATCAGTATAGAAAAAAAAATAAAGATTTAACAGTAGTTTTAACAGGAGGTGATACAAAACTCTTGGCAAATAGATTAAAAAATAGCATATTTGCCAATCCTATTTTTTTATTGGAAGGATTAAACGCAATTTTGACCTATAATTTATAATAAATGACAAGAAAAATAATAGTAATAATAACACTATTTGTTTCGGTTTTTAGTTTTGCACAAAAAAATAATACATCAGCTTATTCTTTTTTTGGAATTGGAGATAAAAACAATATAAATACCGTTGAACAGCTGAGTATGGGAGGAATTGGAGTTGCTTTTAATGATGCATATCACTTGAATTTCTCTAATCCAGCAGCTGTGGCTTTTTTGTCGTTTACAAATTATACGCTGGCTTTTGAAAATATAAATATGAGTGCTAAAGATGGTAATGATAAGCAAAAAGCGGGTACAACGTACCTTTCTTACTTGGCCTTTGGAGTCCCAATAGGAGATAAAGCGGGAATGTCTTTTGGATTGTTGCCTAATTCTTCAGTTGGCTACTCTTTAGTTTCAAGTGTTTTTGATAATGAGAATATTTTAAAAGAAGCTACATTATATAATGGTGATGGAGGTACCAATAGAGTTTTTTTAAACTTTGGTTACAAAGCATTTAAAGGATTTAGTGTAGGTTTGCAAGGAAACTATGTGTTTGGTAAAATTGAAAATAGTATAATTAACCAACAAGAAGGAGCTTCACTGGCTACTAAATATGAAACACGATCTAATGTGAAAGGTTATTCTTTAGATGTAGGATTTCAATATAAAACTGCTTTAAATAAAAAAGTAGATTTAAATTTAGGGGCTAGCTTTGAATTAAGTAATACCATAGATACAGAAGGAAATGAGTATTTATATTCAGTATCTATAGCATCATTTGAATCGCCTCGGGATACTATACTAAGTGTAGAGAGTGTAGGTTATTTAAAATCTCCTGTAAAAACTAGTTTAGGAATAGGTGTTGGAAAAGAGTATAAATGGTTTATAGGTGCAGATTATAGTTTTCAAAATGCATTAGAATTACAGGGTAGTATTTTTAATAGCTATTCAAAAATAAAGTACGATAAATATAGTAAAATGGCAATTGGAGGATTTTATATCCCCAAATTTAATTCTATTTCAAGTTATTGGGAAAGAGTTACATATAGAGCGGGATTGAAATTTGAAAAAACAGGATTATTAGTTGATGCTGTGGGAAATGGAGTAGATTTTACAGCCGTTGATGATTTTGGCATATCTTTTGGAGTAGGATTACCATTGAGTCAACAATTATCAAATATTAATCTTGGATTTGAATTTGGTAAAAGAGGTAAAACAACCGATGGTTTAGTGCAAGAAAATTATTTCAACTTTAGATTAAGTCTTTCGCTAAATGATAAGTGGTTTAAAAAGATAGAAATATTTTAATTAAAAATGATAAGAAGATGAAAAAAATGAAACAAATTTTAGCTTTATTATTTGTATTAATTTCAACAACAATGTTGTTTTCTCAAGAACAATCTGAAATAGATAGAGAGAAATTAATGAAATACAATCTCTTTAAAGGAGATTTTAAAGCTAAAAAATATGATAATGCCTTTGAAAATTGGATGTGGTGTATGGATAATTGCCCTCAACTTTCAGTTAACATATATAAGTATGGTATTAAAATTGCTGAGCACAAACTTGAAAATGCTCCAGAAAGTGAGAAAGCTGCTGCTGCCGATTTGGTTATGAGAGTGTATAACCAAAGGTTAAAATATTTCCCTAAAGATGCAGCAAAAATATATGATAAAATTGCTACGTTTAAGGCTGAACAGGGAGCATCAGAAGAAGATGTGTATAGTTGGATTGAAAAATCTTTTAAAGAAGACCCAACAGAGGTGTCTCCTAAAAATTTGTACAAATATTTTGATATTATTTTGAATAAATATAAAGATAATAACCCTCAAAAAGTTTTTGACACGTATGATGAAGTAGGAGAAGGATTAGAATTAAAAAGAGCAGCATACTCAAAAAAAATAGAGGCAATTAACGCTAAAGATTCTACAACATTAAGTTCTAAAGATAAGAAAAAAAGAAAAATATATCAACAAATACTTACAAACTTATCTATTGTTGAAGGAGGGTTAGATGCTAAATTATCAGCTATTTCAACTTGTGAAAATTTAATTCCTTTAAATAAAAAGAACTATGAAAAAAATAAAAATGATAAAATTTGGTTGAAAAGAGCCGTATCAAGAATGTATAACAAAGAATGTACAGAAGACCCATTTTATGATACATTAGTTGAGGCTTATGTTGAAGCAGATCCATCTTCTAGTGCCTATGTATATTATGCAGGCTTCTTATTAAAAAATGGCGAAACTAATAAAGCGATGGATTATTTTAAAAAAGCCATTGAAGAAGAAACAGATTCATACAAAAAAGCAGGATTTTTGTTGAAAGTTTCCCAAATTTTAAGTAAAAAAGGAAGAAAAAGTGAAGCTAGAAACTATGCGTATAGAGCTTTAAAAAATGCACCAACTATGGGTAAGGCTTATTTAATAATTGCCTCTATGTATGCGTCAAGTGCTAATTCTTGTGGAACAGATGTAGTTTCAAAAAGAATGGTATACGTTGCAGCGTATAACAAAGCAGTAAAAGCAAAATCTATAGATCCAAGTATTAGTAGATTAGCTAATAAATATATTAGAGCCTATTCAGAAAATATGCCTTCTAAAAAAGATTTATTTGTGGCTGGTGTTAAACCAGGGACTCCTCATAAAATAGGGTGTTGGATAAATGAAACAGTGAGAGTTCGTTCAAAAGATTAGATTTAAAACAGTATAATTGATATATTTGTCAAATGACAAAATCAGTTGTAAATAAAATTATAAACATTGCTATTGTGTTAACAGTAGCAATGTTTTTTTCATGTACAAATGATCCAAAAGAAGTGAGAGATTTTTTAGCTGATAAAAACCTGCCAATTGGAGAGGCATATAACATAAACCTAAGACATACAGATTCAGGAAGAATTGATATTAGAATGAGAGCACCACTAATGCTTGATTTTAGTAATAGAAGCCTTCATCCATACTCTGAATTTCCAAAAGGGATAAAAATTACATCTATTGAAAAAAATGGAGACTCAGTTACTATTGAAGGAGATTATGCCAAAAGTTATAAAAAAACAGCAGTATCTGAGATAGAAAATAATGTGATAATTATTAATTATGCCCAAAAAAATAAGTTAACAACAAATCAAATTTATTGGGATCAAAAAACACATTATTATTTTACGGAAGAGAAATTTATATTTTATACACCAACTGATACAATTAGCGGAACAGGGTTTGAAGCTTCTGAAGATTTAAAAAAGTGGTGGGTTAAAAATCAAAGTGGTATTATTAATATTAAAGATTAAAAAATGCAAAAAATTTGGAAAATATTTGAATATGGTTATTTAATTATAGCAATTGTATTTATTATTGAAACCATTATAAATTGGGGTACTCAAAAAGCGTATTTATTATTATTGTTTTCTGTTTTAGCTATTTTTATGTATTTTTTTAGAAAACGATTTAGAAAAAAATTTGAAAATAGAAATAAAAAATAAATGGAATTTCAAATTGCGGTTATATTAATTTCTATATTGCTTTCTGCCTTTTTTTCGGGGATGGAAATAGCATATATTTCAGCAAATAAATTCCAAATTGAAATAGAAAAAAAGAAAGAAGGCTTTACTTCAAAAATATTGAATAAATTAACGTTAAAATCTTCTAAATTTATTACCACAATGCTTGTTGGTAATAATATTACTTTAGTAATTTATAGCTTCTTTATGGGGAAACTTTTGCTTCAGTTTTTACCACTAAATCAATTAAACGAGTTTTCAATATTATTAATTCAAACCACAATTTCAACAATTGTAATTTTAGTAACTGCTGAATTTTTACCGAAAGCAATATTTAGAATCTATGCAAATGAAGCCCTTCTAATTTTTGCGCCTTTAGCTTACTTCTTTTTTATTATTTTTCATTTTATATCAGATTTTATTACACTTATTTCAGATTATTTTTTAACAACTTTTTTTAACTCTCCTAAAGTTAAAAATAAAACTGCGTTTAGTAAAGAAGAATTAGGGAATTATATTACGAAGCAGTTAGAAAACACCAAAAATGAAGATGAAGTAGATTCAGAAATTCAAATTTTTCAAAATGCATTAGTCTTCGATAATGTTAAAGCACGTGAAATTATGATACCACGTACTGAAATTGTTGCTGTTGATATTAATGAAACTATTGAAAATTTAAAAAAACTATTTATTGAAACGGGTTATTCCAAAATTTTAGTGTATAATAACTCATTAGATGATGTGTTAGGTTATGCTCATGCTTTTGAATTATTTAAAAAGCCTACAAATATTAGGTCAATTATACTAGCTGTAGATTTTGTACCAGAAAGTATGATGATAAATGACGTATTAAATATTTTAATAAAAAAGAAGAAAAGTATTTCAGTTGTTTTGGACGAATTTGGAGGAACTTCAGGTATTATTACCATTGAAGATGTTGTAGAAGAATTATTTGGGGAAATTATAGATGAACACGATACGGTTAATTTGCTTGAAAATAAAATTAATAATAGAGAATTTGAGTTTTCAGCACGTTTGGAAGTAGATTATCTTAATGAAACTTACAATTTAAATTTAGAAGAAAATGAAGCCTATGAAACTTTAGGAGGTTTTATAGTTTATCATAATGAAGATATTCCAAAACAAGATGAAATTATAGAAATAGATAATTTATATTTTAAAATGTTAAAGGTAGATGCCTCAAAAATAAAGGAAGTTTACCTAAAAATATTAGACAAAATAGATTAATTATGTATAATAGTTAAAATACTTCGTTTTTACCGTTAATTATAATTATTTCACTTTCATAATTAAATACTTAATTGTATTTTCGCTCACTGTAATAAAAGAAATAAAAAGAAATAATATAATGGCAATTTTATCAAAAATTAGAGATCGTTCAATGTTCTTAATCCTAATAGTAGGGTTAGCACTTTTTGCATTTGTACTTGATCCATCGTCAATTCAAAGTTTTTTTAGCTCAAGTAAAGTCAATTCAATCGGTGAAATTAACGGTGAAAATATAGATAGAGAAGAGTTTGCAAGGCAGGTTGAAGTTTATAGATCACAAAGCAGAGGTAGAGCAACTCAAATGCAAGCAGTAAATGCTGTATGGAATTCCATGTTAAGTGATAAAATATTTGAATCTGAGCTAGAAAAGGCCGGAATAGTAGTAGGAGAGAAAGACATATGGGATGCAATGATTGCACTACCAGAAATTCAAAATTCACCTCTATTTAAAAATGATATAAATCTTTTTGATCAAGAAAAACTTAAAGAATATATTGCTAATATGAAAGATGAGGCTGAAGCAGGGAACACAAAGGCTTGGTCTAATTGGTTAGCAACAGAAAAAAGTATCAAACAAAATTTACAAAGGTTAGCCTATACATCTTTGGTAAAAGATGGTCTTGGAGCTTCGTTAAAAGAAGGCGAAAGAGATTATATGTTTAACAACACCAAAATAGACGCAAAATATGTATTTGTTCCATACACATCAGTTCCCGATAGTTTGGTAACTGTTACAAAAAGTGAAATAAAAGATTATATTGAGAAAACTTCTAAAATTTTCAAATCAGAGGCTACACGTACTTTGAAATATGTAAAATTTGATATAGAACCGTCTAAAGCTGATGAAGAAGATATTAAAAATGTTGTAGCTAGTTTTATTAATGATAGAGAAGAATATAGCAACGCTGCTAAAACCACGGTAAAAGTAAAAGGGTTTAAAACTACTACCAATTATGAAGAGTTTTTAAATGATAACAAATCTGATTTATCAATAGATAACAGCTATAAGTTTAAAAACCAAGTTCCAGCAAATATTTCGGAAGCAATTTTTGAGGGTTCTTTAGGAGATGTTGTTGGACCTTACAAAGATAATGGCTACTACAAAATATCTAAAATTGTTGAAATTTTACAATTGCCAGATTCTGTAAAATCGAGTCATATCATAGTTCCTTATAAAGGAGCAACAAGATCAACTTCAACAAAAACTAAAGAAGCAGCTAAAAAAACAGCAGATAGTATTTTTGCAATTGTAAAAAACAACAAGTCTAAGTTTGTTGAGATTGCTGATAAGATAAATTCTGACGGAACAAAAGGAAAAGGAGGATCTATAGGTTGGGTAAGAAAAGATCAAGCCTTTTCAGCAAGTTTTGATAAGGATTTTGCAAATTTTATTTTTAAAAATAAAAAAGGAAGTATAAAAATTGTTGAAACAGCATTTGGTTATCACATAATTAAAATAAACGACCAAACGAAACCTAAAAAAGCGGTAAGATTAGCAACTTTTGCTCGTTTAATTGAACCTTCTGAAGCAACAGAAAACACTATTTTTGAGAAAGCAGAAACATTAGCTGCCAATTTAGATGAAGGTAAAAATATAGATGATTTAGCAAAAGAATTAGATTATAAAGTTCAATTAGCAGTTAATTTAAAAGAATTAGATGAAAACGTTCCAGGGATAGGTACTCAACGACAAATAGTTACTTGGGCTTTTAACGATGAAAGGGACCCTGGAGATTCAAAACGTTTTGATATTGAAGTTACAGGTAAAAGAAGCTATGCTGTAGTTGTGCTAAGTGATAAAACTGAAGAAGGAGATTTGGTTATGAGTTCTTCAATTATTCAAGAAGTTCTTTCAAAGTTAACAAAAGAGAAAAAAGCAGCTATAATTAAAGAAAAAATGAATGGAGGTACATTAGATGAGATAGCTAAAAATAGTAATACAAATGTACGCGTGGCATCATCAGTAACTTTAGCAAGTCCATTAATTTCTGGTGTAGGAAATGAGCCTTTTGTTGTAGGAGCAATGTCAACTCTACCAATAAATGAAATATCAGATAAAATTGAAGGAGACAAAGGGGTATTTGTTGTTAAAGTAATAAAACGAGAAGTTCCAACTAAATTGGAAAACTATAATACTTTTAGTAAAAGGAAGGCTAATATACTTAAAGCTAAAACATATCAAATATTTAAAGTGTTAAAAGAAACAGCTGATGTAGTTGATAATAGAAGTAAATTCTTTTAGAAAGAAAAGTTATATATAAAAAAAACCTGTTCATTAAAATGAACAGGTTTTTTTTTATAGAATAATTTGGAGTTTGAGAATAATTTTATCCGTTCATTGAAATTAGAAACTCTTCATTTGAAGTTGAAAACTGTATTTTATCTTTAATAAACTCCATTGCTTCAACAGGGTTCATATCAGCTAAGTATTTTCGTAGTACCCACATACGTTTAACAGTTTTAGAATCTAACAGTAAATCATCTCTACGAGTGCTAGATTTAACAAGATCAATGGCTGGGTAGATTCTACGGTTAGAAATATTTCTTTCTAATTGAAGTTCCATATTACCTGTTCCTTTAAATTCTTCAAAAATCACTTCATCCATTTTTGAGCCAGTTTCAGTTAATGCAGTAGCAATAATTGTTAGAGAACCTCCATTTTCAATGTTACGAGCTGCACCAAAAAAACGTTTTGGTTTGTGTAAAGCATTAGCATCAATACCACCAGATAAAATTTTACCTGAAGCAGGAGCTACAGTATTGTAAGCTCTTGCTAAACGTGTTATTGAATCTAATAATATAACAACGTCATGTCCACATTCAACTAAGCGTTTTGCTTTTTCTAAAACAATATTGGCAACTCTTACGTGTTTGTCTGCAGGCTCATCAAAGGTTGAAGCAACAACTTCACCTCTAACACTTCGTTGCATATCAGTTACTTCCTCTGGTCTTTCATCAATCAATAAAATAATTTGATAAACATCAGGATGATTTGCAGCGATTGAATTTGCAATATCTTTAAGTAACATTGTTTTACCAGTTTTTGGTTGGGAAACAATCATTCCTCTCTGTCCTTTTCCTATTGGAGAAAACAAATCAATAATTCGTGTTGATAAAGTACTAGATTTACCAGCTAAATTAAATTTTTCTTCAGGGAATAGAGGTGTTAAATGTTCAAATGAAACACGATCTCTAACAACATTAGGATTTAATCCATTAATTTTTGATACACGGATTAATGGAAAATATTTTTCCCCTTCTTTAGGAGGTCTAACTACACCTTTTACTGTATCACCAGTTTTTAAACCAAATAATTTTACTTGAGATTGAGATAAATAAATATCATCGGGTGAAGATAAATAGTTATAATCTGAAGAGCGTAAAAAACCATAACCATCAGGCATCATTTCTAAAACCCCTTCACTTTCTATAATACCATCAAATTCATAATCAGGATCCCTGTATCTATTCCCATTATTAATACGTTGACCTTTGTTATCTCTATTATTTGGTCTTTGTTGTTTAGGGTGATTTACTTGTTTAGGATGATTTACCTGCTTAGGATGATTTTGTTGTTTGGGTTTGTTATGCTGCTGGATAGTAGTTTCCTTTTGGTCTTTTTTCTCTTGTTGATTTGTTTGATCAACTACAGGAGTAGTATTGTTTTCAGGTTTTTTAACCTCACGTTTAACAATAGGCTGTTTCGTATTTGTTTTTTGAGGTTCCTTCACCTCTCTTTTTTGTTCAGGTCTTTTTTTTGTAGGTTCTTCTACCTTATTAACCTCTAAAGCAAGTTCTTTTTGGGCATTATCTTTATCAGTTACCTTGTTGACTTTAGCAACATTTGGTTTTTTTTGAATTCTTCTTCGTCTTGGTTTACCATCATTAGATGAAGGTGTATTTTTAATGACTTTTGCTGGGGTTGAGGCTTGAATGTCAAGTATTAAATAAACTAAGTCTAGTTTTTTTAATTGACTAAACTTCTTAGCTCCAATAGTTTTTGCGATTTCTTGTAACTCTACAAGAGTTTTCTCCTTTAATTGGGAAATTTCAAACATTATGTTTAGTTGTAATTATTATTAATATGTAAGACTATCTTAATTATTCTTTAAATAATTTTTGTGAATTAAACTTTGAGGTAATCAAGTTGTTTTAGTTGTAGCTTTCCTTTACCGCTAAGTAATAGGAACATCGCAAATATATGAAATTATTTTATATATGTAATCTTTATTCTTTAAAAAAGAAAATGTATTTTTGCTTTTAATTATTTTATTAGGTATGATTCAAAGAATACAATCTGTTTATTTACTTTTAGCAACACTCCTTTCAGGAGGGTTAATATTTGTATTTAATCTTTGGGTTGATGATAAAGGAATTAGCTTTTTTGTTATAGATTCCTTTCGAACAGAAAGTGTACCATTAAAAATAATGGCTATACTATTTTTTGTTTCAGCTGCTTTAACATTTATTGCTATTTTTCAATTTAAAAAGAGGCAATTACAATTTGTGTTAGGCCGATTAGCAATTTTGACCAATTTTATTTTATTAGGTATCATCGTATATTTTTCACAAAACTTATCTGGAGAAATTAAAATTTCTGAGAAAGGTATTGGGTTGTTTATTCCAATTTTAACAATTTTATTTGTAGTAATTGCAAATAAGGCTATTAAGAAGGATGAAGAACTTGTAAAATCTGTTGATAGATTACGGTAAACCTTTTATCTTAGTGTATTTAGTGCAAAAAAACCATTTCAATTTAATTTGAAATGGTTTTTTTATAACGGTTTACAGTTAGAAATAAATTTCACTACTTTTGGGTATAAATTTTGTGTTATTTAGTCATAAATTTGGAACAGGGAAAATATTGGAAAAGATAAAAGTTTATATTGCAGACGATCATCAACTATTAATAGATGGTATTATTGCAGTGTTGGGATCCGAAAAAAACATAGAAGTTGTTGGTTATTCGCTTAATGGCGAAGATGTGATTGACTGGTTTAAAAAAAACACTGCAGATATTCTAATTTTAGATATCAATATGCCAAAAATTGACGGGGTTGGCGTACTGCAATATTTTTTTAAAAAAGGCTTACAGCAAAAAGTTATTATATTATCAAGCTATGATGATACCAAACTTATTAAAGAAGTTCTAAAAATTGGAGCTAGTGGTTTTTTAGCAAAAAAATGTGCAGCCGAAAATATTATTGAAGCTATAAATGTAGTTTATAAAGGCAAGCAATATTTTAGTAAAAGTATTCAAGATAAGTTAATTGCAACTTTTACAAATAATGCCATAAAAAGTAATAGAGAATCTATAGAAAGTTCTTTTTTTAGTTCGTTAACTCCACGTGAAATAGAAGTTTTGAAATTAATTGCTGAACAATATAGCTCAAAAGAAATTAGTAAATTACTTCATATTAGCATAAACACAGTTGAAACACACAGAAAAAATTTAATTAGTAAATTAAATGTTAAAAATGTAGTAGGTTTAGCTATTTATGCAGTTAAAAACAATATTGTTTAATTTTCATTAAAATCACATAATGAAGTTTCTAAAACGAGCATTATTTATAATTTTTATTAATTTAATTTTAATAGCAAGTGTTTCTGCAGATAATTTAAATCATCCAATTGAATTCTCAATTGATTTAAAAAATAAAAAATTAATTGCTATAAAAGAGTTAATTAATCAAGGAAAAACCAAGGAAGCTCTTCAGCAATTATACAAAGTAATTGATGAAGTTGAAAATCAAAAAGATACAGTTGCTATTATTAATAGCCATAGAATGTTAGCAGATATTTTACGCGATAATGGCGATTTTAAAAAATCAAATTTAAACTACAGTAAAATAATTCCACTAATTAAATCAGATTACGAAACACTTCAATATATTTATTTTAAGAAAGGAGGAAACTTTCAGTTAGATGGTATTGTTGACAGTGCATTGGTTAATTATATTAAAGCGATTGAGATTGGTAAAAAAATTAAAAATAAAGAAGATCTAAAAGCTAAAATACATGCTAATTTATCTGGTGTTTATTACTTGAAAGCTAATTATAATAAAGCCATTGAGCATTCAAAAATTGCTGCAAATTATCAAAAAATTCTCGGTAATTTGGATATTGAGGCTGGAATTATAAATAATTTAGGCGGTATATATTATATGCAAGGTAAATATAAAGAGTCTTTAAAAATGTTTCAAAAGGCTTTGTCAATTGTAGGAAATGGGAAAAATGAACTTGATAAAAAGACAAGACGATCAGCCTACATAAATATGGCCTATGCATACAGTGCTTTAGATGATTATAAAAAAGCGTATGAATATCAGGATAAATATTCGGTTATTGATGATTCTTTAAAACAAGAATTAAAGTATAAAGAAATAGCAGAGATAGAATCTAAGTATAAGGTTGCTAAAAAAGAAAAAGAAGCTCAAATAGAAAAAAATAAACGATTGAAAGCGGAATATTGGACATTTGGGTTGAGCATTGCTTCTGTTATTTTATTACTGGTTATTTATATAATTTTTAAATTATACAGACTTTCCAAAAAAAATTATAAACTTCAAATAGCACAAGAGCAACTTATTTATAATAGTGCTATTGAAAAAGTAAAAAGCGATGCCCAATCTAAAATTTTAGTTGCAACATTAGACGGTAGAATAGAAGAGCGTAGACAAATAGCTTCGGTTTTACATGATAATGTTAGTGCATTATTATCGGCTGCAAGTTTACATTTATACGCAAGTAAAAAGCAATTAAAGGATAGTACGCCCATTGAAATTGATAAGTCTCAAGCTATTATTTCTGACGCCGCAGATCAAATTAGAGATTTGTCACATAAATTAATATCATCAGTTTTATTAAAATTTGGATTAACTGTAGCAGTTCAAGATTTGTGTGAAAAAGCTTCAAACTCTACTTTGAAAATAAGTGTTAATTCAAAAAATATTACCAGATTTAACCAAAATTTTGAAATTAAACTCTTTAACATTATCAATGAAATAGTGAATAATATGTTAAAGCATAGCAAAGCCCAGAATGGTGTTATTAAATTAGAACAGCTAAATGGGAATCTGCAAGTTGTTATTTTTGATGATGGTAAAGGATTTGATGTAGATAAAGTACGTAATAAAAAAGGGATTGGATTAAGCCAAATAGAAGCTAGAATTCACGTTCTTGGAGGGTTGATAAATATAGTATCATCAAACTCAGGGACACGAATTTTCATTTCAGTTCCAATTGTGTATTAAACGTTGTTTAACTCTATAATTTCTAAATTAGAAATAGTTCCTTCATGAATTTCAAACCGAACCATAGTTCTTATTTTGTGAAATCCATATTTTCCTACTGCACCTGGATTTATATGTAATAAATTAAGTTTTTTGTCAAAAATCACTTTTAAAATATGAGAATGCCCACTAATAAATAATTGAGGAGGGTTTTTTATAATCTTTTCTTTAATTCTTTGATCATATCTATTTGGATATCCGCCAATATGTGTTATCCAAACGCTTACTTTCTCAATGGTAAATATAGCATCTAATGGGTATTCAGTTCTTATCAAAGCATTATCAATATTACCATAAACAGCTCTTAAAGGTTTTACTTTTTTAATAGTGTCAATAACTTCAAGAGACCCTATATCACCAGCGTGCCAAACCTCATCGGCTTTTTTTATAAATTTTAATATTTGGCTATCAATAAAGCCATGGGTATCAGAAAGTAATAATATTTTTTTCATAAGTAAATAAAATCCAAAATAACAAATATGATGTATATTTGCAGCTGTACAAAAATAACATTTCAATTGAGATATTTTATTGAATTATCATATAAAGGAACAAATTATCATGGTTGGCAACTACAACCAAATGCTATTAGTATTCAGGAATTAATAAACAATGCTTTTACAACTATTTTCCGAACAGAAATAAATGTGGTTGGTGCTGGAAGAACAGATACAGGTGTGCATGCTGAACGGCTTTTTGCACATGTAGATTTTGATGATGAAATTGATATTAAAGATATAATTTATAGATTAAATTCCTTATTGCCAAATGATATTGTTATAAATAATATTTCAAAAGTTTCTAAAAATGCTCATGCACGTTTTGATGCAACTAGTAGAAGTTATGAATATCGTATTTTTTTAGGAAGAAATCCTTTTTTAACTGAAACTACTTGGCAGCTTACTAATAAAAAGTTAAATATTATTAAAATGAATGAAGCGGCAAAAATTTTATTAAATTACACTAATTTTAAAAGTTTTGCACGTGCCAATTCTAATGTTAAAACATATAATTGTGAAATTAAAAAAGCAGTATGGATTGTAACAGATAAAATGCTAACTTTTCATATTACAGCAGATAGATTTTTAAGAAATATGGTGAGGGCAATTGTAGGAACATTACTTGATGTTGGCAATAATAAAATAACATTGGAAGATTTTAAACAAATAATTGAAAGTAGAGATAGATGTAACGCAGGGACTTCTGCACCGTCTCAAGGGTTGTTTTTAACAAGCGTTACCTATCCAAAAACAATTTTTATGAATGAGTAAGAAAGTTACAGGGAACGCTTTTGACGCAAAAATATTTAAGCGTTTAATGGGTTTTGCAGCTAGGTATAAATGGCAATTTATTGTTAGTACTATTTCAGCAATTTTAATGTCAATTGTTTCAGTAGCAAAACCAATTTTATTGCAAAAAATTGTCATGATTTATTTTGAGAATAAAGATAAAGAAGGCCTTTTAAATTATTCTTTATTAATGATTTTGTTTTTACTTGCAGAAGTGATTTTACAGTTTTTATTTATTTACATTGTAAATTGGATGGGACAGCATATTATTAAAGATATAAGGATTCAATTGCAAAAACATATGTTGCAGTTTAAAATGTCTTATTTTGATAATTCTTCCGTAGGGAAATTAGTTACACGATTAGTGTCAGATACTGAAACCATAGCGCAATTTTTTGGGCAAGGGTTGTTTATGATTATAAGTGATTTACTCAAAATGTTTGTGGTTGCAATTGTAATGTTATGGATGAACTGGAAATTAGCATTCATTGCTTTTATAATACTTCCTATTTTAATTTACGCTACTAAATTATTTCAAATAGCTATAAAATCGGCCTTTCAAGAAGTTAGAATACAAGTTGCCAATTTAAATGGTTTTGTACAAGAGCGGGTTACAGGTATGAATATAGTTCAGCTTTTTAACCGTGAAAAAATTGAATATGAAAATTTTATAAAAATTAATAATAAGCACAAAAAAGCACATGTACGAACTGTTTGGTATTATTCAATTTTCTTTCCAATAGCAGAAATTTTATCATCAATTGCCGTTGGTTTATTGGTGTGGTATGGAAGTTTAGATATTGTAAATGAAGGAATAACAGATGCCGGACAGATTATTGCATTTATTATGATGTCTCAAATGTTATTTAGACCACTACGCCAAATAGCCGATAAGTTTAATACACTTCAAATGGGAATGGTAGCTGGTGATCGAGTTTTTGAAGTTTTAGACACTCATAGTCAAATTGATAAAACAGGTAAAGTTGAGGCTAAAGATTTTAAGGGTAACATTGCATTTAAAAATGTACATTTTAGTTATATTGAAGGTGAAGAAGTTTTAAAAGGAATATCATTTAATGTTAATGCAGGAGAAACAGTTGCTATAGTTGGTGCAACAGGAGCAGGAAAATCTACCATTATCAATTTAATAAATCGTTTTTATGAAATTAATGAAGGTGAAATATGTGTGGATAATCAAAATATTAAACAATATACCTTAAAATCATTGAGAAAGAAAATAGCAGTTGTTTTACAAGATGTGTTTTTGTTTTCAGATTCAATTTTTAATAATATTATTTTAAGTAATGAAACTATTACGTTAGACGAAGTAAAAAACGCAGCCAAAGAAATAGGAATTCACGAATTTATTATGAGTTTGCCTAATAATTACCATTACAATGTAAAAGAAAGAGGGGCAATGCTATCATCTGGACAACGGCAATTAATTGCCTTTTTACGTGCCTATGTTAGTAAGCCAAGCATATTAATTTTAGACGAAGCAACATCATCTATAGACTCTTATTCTGAAAAATTAATTCAGCAAGCAACTGATAAAATTACGAGGCACCAAACTTCTATAATTATAGCGCATAGGTTAACTACTGTTAAAAAAGCTGATAAAATTATAGTGATGGACAAAGGTAGAATTGTGGAGCAGGGCTCTCACTTAGAGTTGTTACATAAAAACGGCTACTATAAAAATTTGTACGATATGCAATTCGCAAGCGAAGTGGCTTAGTTGATGTTTTTAAGTAATCAATCTGGCAATATAGTCTGATGTTAATAACTTGTTCTACATCCTATTGAAGACAAGAAATTCATAAATTAGGATGCATTTAGATTCCTGCATCTATCTGCCTACAGGTAGGTTTGCAGGAATGACAGCCTTTTTTTGCGACAACATTTGTAAATAATTAATAATCAGAAATCTTTATGTTGAACTTAGGATATTAAATAATTAACTACAAATTTATAGAGGTCAGTAGATAACTACATCTAAATTTGAAATGGTAAAACACTGAATATAAAAGTGTAATGAAAAATAATTTGTCTGTTCGAGCGCAGTCGAGAACTATATCACACATAAATAGGTCTCGACTGCGCTCGACCTGACACATACAAATAGAATTTATTAAATTAATCGTATGAAACTATCTACTTACCTCTACAAATTTTCTTAAAAGTAGGCTTTCTCCTTACTTTAGTATGCAAAAACCATAAACTTTTGACATATAGCATATAAAAGAAAATAAAATTTTGCCAAGTCTTTTTTTTTTTTTTTACATTTAACCAGAAAAAAGATACAAACTCCAAAAAAATTGCAAAAATGAAAGGAATAATTGTTGTAAATTCATGTTACTTTTTGAAATATTTGTCATTCCTGCGTAGGCAGGAATCTAATTATTGTATCCAAAAAAATAAAATCCTCTGTTTGTAACATTTTAAGAACAAAATATGCGAATACATTGTTTAACCTAAAACCACTAACTATGACATAGCTACTATAACAAACAGAGGATAGTATTACAAAAGTAATACACCTCGCAGTTTTTACAAAATAAAAAGACACTACATAGTTGTAAACATATACTATATAGTTGTTTTATCAAATGTAGGTAGCCATCTGAAAGACGTATTCGGCTGAAAATAAGCAGTTCAAAACAAAAATAAAATCGTAAACGAAAGACGGTTTTAGAATAACTCGCCAAAAAAAGAGACTGAACTGAGATAAGTAAAACGAATGCAAATTTTGGATGATTACCGAAAAATGGTCGAAAACTAACTGCTCAAGACCTTAAAGAGCAACTAAATTATTTCATTATGAAAAATTTATTATTATCAGTAGTATTATTACTAACCGTTTCATTTGCATTTGCTTCAAATGTAAATCCAGTTGAAAACGTTAAATTAGAAGTAAAAACAATGTCAGAAACAGAAACAACTGTTATGAATATTAACTTTAATTCTTTTGAAGATTTCAATTCTTTTAATACTAGTCAGTTAGATATTTCTGATGACGAATGTACTGCATCTGTATCAGTAACTGTAAGTGTTGGCGTAGGATCTACATATGCCTCAGCAACTGTTTCTGCAAGTGGAATACCTTGTGATGAGATAGGTGCAACAATCAAAAGGTTGAAAGCACAGGCATTAGCTGCTTTAAAATAACATTTTAAATTTTAGAATGTTTATTGCTTTAATACAATAAACATTCCTTTTTTCAATTAACTAAAACACTATGTAATGAAATCAATAACTACATTCTTAATTTTACTATCATTTACTGTTTATTCTCAAAATAATGGAAAGATTGAGTACAAAACATTTCTAAGTTTTGGTACTAATATTGAATATAATTCTTCCTTGTTTTTTGATAATGAAAATTCATTATTTTCATATAAGGTAAAAGATAAAGGAATTTACGAAAGTTCTGAAAATCCCTTTGAAACTAATACAATTATGATTGACACTACTACTAATGTAGTCTATATTAATAAAAATAAGAGTTTACTATTTGAAAATCATAATAAAGCAGAAGAAAACTATTTTTCTTATGAAAAAATACCTCAATTAAAATGGGAAATTTTATCAAAAACTAAAATTTTTAATAATATAACTTGCTTACAAGCAAAAACCAATTTTAGAGGGAGAGTTTATTATGCTTGGTATGCACCAACTATTCCTGTTTCTTACGGACCTTGGAAATTAAATGGTTTGCCAGGTTTAATTATAGAAGCATATGATGAAACAAAAGAGGTTATTTTTCAATTTAATAAAATTAAAATTCCTTTTCAATATGATTTTACCAAAATCAATGAAGAAATTAATAAATCAACTAACATTAGTTTGTCAGAATATTTAAAAAATAGAAAAAACATTGATAAAGTAGATTTAAAAAACAAAATCAAAACAAAATTTCCAAGAGGTATTTCTGTAAAAATAGAAATAAAAAGAACAGGTATTGAATTGAATTTTAATGATATTTTAGATGATAAAAATTAATAATATATTCCAAATATTATTTTTTGTTTTTACTTTGAAATTTTACGGTCAAACTATAATAACTGGTAAAATACTTAATGGTGAAGGCAGTATATTGTCATCTGTAAATATTATAATTCAAGATAGTATAAAAAAAAAGATTTATAAATATACTTTCTCAGATAAAAAAGGTTATTACTCTATAATAACTAATAAAGGCAAATTTAATCTAACTTTTTCCTCGTTAGGTTTTGAAAGTAAAACCGTTATTGTAGAAATTGATGGAATGCAAAAAGAGATTAAAATAGATGTGATTTTAAAAGAAAAATCTTTTGAATTAGATGAAGTAATTATTCAGGCAGAACTACCAATGTCTATAAAAAAAGATACCGTTATATTTAAAACAAAATACTATGAAAAAGGGAATGAGCAAACCATTGAAGATTTGTTAAAGACAATACCCGGATTAAACATTAATGCAGAAGGGACTATAAAAATAGGAAATCAAGAGATTGAGAAATTAATGATAGATGGCGATGACCTTTTTGAAAAAGGTTACAAAATTCTATCTAAAAATATGCCTGCATATCCAATTGAAGAAGTAGAAGTTTTAAAAAATTATTCAAATAATCGTTTGTTAAAAGGTGTTGAAGAAAGTAATAAAGTGGCATTAAACCTTAAACTAAACGAAAAATCAAAACGTATTTGGTTTGGAAATATAAAAATTGGTTCAGATTTTAATAATAGATATGAATTACTTGGTAATTTGATGAATTTTGGAAAGAAAAATAAATTTTACTTTCTAACTAATCTTAATAATATTGGTAATGATGCAACAGGCGATATTGACAATTTGGTTAGACCTTTTCGATTTAACGAACCTGCAAGTATTGGAGATAATCAACAAGTAAGAAATTTGATTGATTTATCTGAAACCTCGTTAAATTTTAAAAAAAGTAGGACTAATTTTAATAATGCAGAATTATTATCATTAAATGTCATTTTTAATCCAACAAAAAAACTAAAAATCAAAACACTTGGTTTTTTAAATTGGGATGAACAATATTTTTTTAGAAACTCTGTTAATAATGTAACTGCAAACGGAACTAATTTTTCAAATACCGAAGATTCTAAATTAAGGAATAAAAAAACTATAGGTTTCGGTAAAATTGATTTCACTTATAATATTTCAAAAACTAAAATGCTAGAAAGTACTACTAAATTTAATAGTGGAAATACAAATGAACAATCCAATTTAGTTTTTAATGGCACATCTACCATTGAAAACCTGCAATCTGACAACACACTTTTTGACCAAAAAATAACGTATTCAAACAAGTTTAAAGACAAAAAAGTGTTTTTGCTTACAGGAAGATTTATTAATGAAAAAACACCACAAAATTATAGCATAAACCAATTTTTCTATCAAGATTTATTTCCGAGTTCTACAAATGCTAATAATGTACAGCAACAAAGTGAAAATCAAATGCAATTTGCAGGTTTTGAAGCCCATTTATTAGATAGAAAGATAAACGGAGATTTATTGGAATTGCAATTTGGTAATGAATTTAGAAAAGACAAACTAAACACAATTTTTACCTTATTTGAAAATTTTACAATTCTTGAAACACCAAACGATTTTAAAAATAATACAGAACATCAAACTAATGATTTATATTTAAAAACAAAATATCGCTATAAAATCAAAGATTTTGCAATAACAGGCAAATTAGGTTTTCATCAATTATTCAATAAATTAGAATTTAATGCTTTTTCAGAAAATCAAAATCCTTTTTTTGTAAACCCAAGCATTGGTTTAGATTGGAAAATAAATGGCAATAATAAAATTATTTCATCCTATTCTTACAATACTACAAATGCAAAAATTTTGGATGTTTATAATGATTTTGTGCTAACGGGTTTTCGTTCGTTTTCAAAAGGAATAGGCACATTTAGTCAATTAAATGCGTCTACGCTACTTTTTAATTATCAATTAGGGAATTGGAGTGACCGGTTTTTTGCAAATACTTTTGTTTTTTATAACAAAAATTTCGATTTCTTTTCAAGTAATACCTTAATCAATCAAAATTTTACACAATCGGAAAGAATAGTCATAAAAGACCAAGAATTATTAAGTGTTTCTTCAAAATTTGATTATTATTTCAAGAAAATATCATCTAATTTAAAATTAGATGTTGGTTTTTCAAAATCAAATTATAAAAATATTGTAAATAATTCTGAATTACGAGAAGTTACATCTAACAATTACAATTATGGTTTAGAGTTGCGTTCTGGTTTTAAAGGAATTTTCAACTATCATATTGGCACAAAATGGAACACCAATAAAATTGAAACATCTACAATTAATAATTCTTTTACAGATAATGTAAGTTTCTTGGATTTGTCATTTGTATTTAATGACAAATATAATATGCAATTTCAATCAGAACACTACTTTTTTGGCAATCTCGACAAAGAAAACAACACCTATTATTTTTTGGACTTTGATGTAAGATATACCATAAAAAAGAACAAACTAGCTATAGCACTTACAGGTAAAAACTTATTTAATACACAAACATTTAGAACATTTTCTATAAGTGATATAGGCACATCAACAACAGAATTTAGATTACTTGAAAGGTTTTTGCTTTTAAAGTTGGAGTATAGATTTTAACATGATGGAGTATCAACAACGGCTATCAATACGGTATAAAATTGATAGCAATTAAGAGCTAAATCCAAAGTTTTGTTCTTTTCTACTATTTTAACTTTTAATCCGAAAACAATAACAATTAAACTTCTATTTTCTATATAATAACTGCGCTAATTTAAATCATATCTAATAGTTTCAATAAGCTCATTACTGTTTTTAAACAACACAAATTCACCATCTTTAATGTAAGACATTTGTCCCGTTTCTTCTGAAACAACCAAGCAAAGAGCATCGGTTTTTTCAGAAATTCCTATAGCCGCTTTATGGCGTAAACCAAATCGTGCAGGTAATTTTTTGTTAGAGAGCGGTAAAATAACTCTTGCGGCAATAATAAAATTTTCTTTAATAATAATAGCACCATCGTGTAGAGGACTATTTTTATAAAAAATACTTTTTATAATGGGTTTATTAATTTCTATATTCATTTTATCACCGGAAAATTTCACAAAATCTAAATTTTGGGTACGCTCTAAAACTATTAGAGCTCCTGTTTTAGTTGAAGCCATCTCTTCACAAGCTGTTACAATAGATTCTACATCAGTAGTAGTTTGGATTTCGGTTTTTAAAAAATTTAGTTGTTTTAAAAAATTTCTTTTGTTAGTGAAATTTGTAGAGCCTAACATTAATAAAAATTTTCGAACTTCAGGCTGAAAAACAATAAGTATGGCGATGGCTCCTAAACTAATTAAAGCTCCTAGTAAACCACTTAACATTTTCATTTGAAGCGCCTCCGTAATTTTCCATATAAATATTACCAAAGCAATGCCAATAAAAATATTAATAGCAACAGTTCCTTTTAATAATTTATAAACATAATAAAGTAGTATGGCAACTAAAATAATGTCTAAAGCATCTAAAAAAGAAAAGTCTAAAAAATCGAGCATTTATGTTGTTTTTGTAAAAGTAGGAAAAAGATTGCATATTCAATAGCTATTCACAACCGCAATCAGGTACCTTAGTTGGATTAAAAATAAATTCAATTTTATTTATTTCAATGTATTTATTCTTAAAATTATGAATCATTGTTTTGTAAAATAAATAATCTTGATACAATAAGTTTTCATTGAAGTTTAAATGCAACATTGTTTTTTTTCCTTCTGAAGAAAAATCAATAAATTCAAGTAGTGTAGTTTTTAATTCGTCTCGCTCCATTTTCGCATCGTTAATCCAAGTATTATTAGGATTGAAAGTGAGGTTTATATTATTATAATTTACGTATTTTGTAGGGTTTTCTTTTATAAAATATTTAGATAAAAGGCTATCTGTTTTAAAAATAATACCATCAAATTTCAAAAACGAAAGTTTTTTTGAGAGTGTATCTGCATAACTAAAATAATTATGCATTCCTTCTTCTGAATGAATTGAGTTTGCATGTTTATATTGTAATTTACGAATAGACGGAATTATTGCTTTTAAAGGGAGTCTTTTATCAATATTAAAAATCCAATGCGTGGTACTTATGGTGTTTTTTCTATTTACATCTGCAATAGTATCATGATTCTTCACTTCAAAGAATATCCAAACTTCAGAGTGATTAAAAAGTTCATGCAATCCTTTTTCAGCCAATGTGGGAAGTTGAACTTCTTTTTTAGCACAACCTAACAATGCTAAAGTAACTAAAAGTAATATTATTTTTTTCATTAATTAGTATTTAACAATTCAACAATTTTAATAGTTTCCATAGCTTCTTTTATATCGTGAACACGTAATATGTTTGCCCCTTTTAACAACGCTATGGTGTTGGCAACTGTTGTAGCATTTAAGGCGTTAGTTTGAGAAATTTTTAAAGGTTTGAACAACATAGATTTTCTTGAAAGTCCTGTAAGAATTGGAACTTCTAAATTTTGAAACAAATCCAGTTGTTTTAGCAATTCATAGTTTTGTGTTATTGTTTTTCCAAAACCAAAACCAACATCAGCAATAACATCATTTATTCCCAAAGAATATAATTTTTGTATTTTTTTTGAAAAGAAAAAAAGGACATCTTTTACAACGTCATGATATTTCGGATTCTCTTGCATATTTTGTGGAGAGCCTTGCATGTGCATAATTATATAAGGCACTTGTAATTTGGCAATAGTTGAAAACATGGCCGTATCTAAATTTCCAGCTGAAATATCATTCACCATACAAGCTCCATTATTTACACATTGTTTGGCAATATTACTTCTAAAAGTATCTACAGAAAGAAGGATATTTGGAAAGTTACTTTTAAGAAGTTTTATAACTGGTAAAATTCGGTTTAATTCTTCTTCTTCTGAAATGTGTTTTGCTCCAGGGCGAGAAGAATAGGCGCCAACATCAATAAAAGTAGCACCTTCATTTAGCATTTTATCAACATGATTTAGAATATTAATTGGATCGTTATATTTTCCTCCATCAAAAAAAGAATCAGGAGTAATATTTAGAATTCCCATTATTTTTGGAGTGTCTAAATTTATTAATGAACCGTTACAATTAATACTCTTCATACGTTTGTGTAATCTTTTTTATAGGTAACATTTACTATTCTTATAATGTTTCAAAGTTTGTGATACTCGTTTTATGAACGAACCACTTTGTGAATTACTTTGGTTATTTCAGGAGCTTTATAATGGTACATTTTAGTAATTAATTCTTCTACAGAGTTGCTTACAATTAACATTTCTTTATTAGATTGCTTCAAATACCCTTCAGTTACCATAACATCCAATTGTTTAATTAAATGGTTAAAGAAGCCATTTGTATTTAAAATACCAACGGGTTTTTGTTCAATACCAAGCTGGCTTAAAGTTAGAGCCTCAAAAATTTCATCCAACGTACCAAAACCACCAGGTAAGGCAATGTATCCATCAACTAATTTGCTAATTTTTACTTTTCGTTTACTCATTGTTTTGGTAACAATCATCTCTGAAATTTCTGAATGAGCTACTTCTTCATGACGTAATAACCCCGGAATTACACCTATAACTTCACCTTTTTCCTTCAGCATAGTGTCGGCTAAAATGCCCATCATGCCAATTTTTCCACCACCATATACTAAGCCTATATTATGTTTAATAAAATAATTTCCTAATTTTATAGCATCGTTCTTGTATTTTTCATTGAAGCCAAGGCTAGAGCCACAAAAAACTGCAATTTTCTTCATAAATAGATATTAGATTTTTTAATTCCTTAAATTTGTTCGAAATTTACGGAAATAATTAAAGTTACATGCAACAAACTTCAAAACAATATAACGATGTTATTGAAAAATGTCGTTCATTATATATAAATAAGCTAAAAGATTACGGAAGTGCTTGGCGTATATTGAGATTGCCATCATTAACAGATCAGATTTTTATTAAAGCGCAACGTATTCGTCAATTGCAACAAAATTCTACAAGAAAAGTAGATGAAGGAGAAGTTTCAGAATTTATTGGTATTATTAATTATTCAATCATGGCTTTAATTCAACTTGAAAAAGGAGTGGTAGAACAACCAGATTTATCTAAAGAAGAGGCCATAGAATTGTATGATAAACATGTGGCTATAGCAAAGCAATTAATGGAAGATAAAAACCATGATTATGGTGAGGCTTGGAGAGATATGAGAGTGAGTTCTTTAACCGATTTGATTTTACAAAAATTGTTGCGTGTAAAACAAATAGAAGATAATAAAGGGAAAACAATTGTATCTGAGGGTATTGATGCAAATTATCAGGATATGATAAATTATGCGGTTTTTGCGCTAATTCATATAAATGAAACTACTTAATTATGAAAATAACAGTCCAAATATTACGTTTTTTAGTCGCAATTACATTTATTTTCTCAGGTTTTGTTAAATTAATAGATCCTTTAGGTTCAGCATATAAATTTCAAGAATATTTTGGAGCAGACGTATTGAATTTAGAGTTTTTAATTCCTTATGCCTTGCCTTTTTCTATTTTTTTAATACTGGTAGAAATAATGCTTGGTGTATTTTTACTTTTAGGGTACCTGCCTAAACTTACAGTTTGGTGTTTGTTAGGCATAATTTTGGTGTTTTTATTTTTAACTTGGTACTCAGCTTATTACGATAAGGTAACGGATTGTGGCTGCTTTGGAGACGCTGTTAAATTATCCTCTTGGGATACATTTTATAAAAATATAGTTTTAATAGCGTTCATTTTAGTATTGGTTTTTAAATATAAATTAATAAAGCCTTTGTTTAGTTTAACTATAGTAAAATGGACATCTTTTTTATCTTTTTTTATATTCCTATATATTATTTATTACGTATTAGTGCATTTACCAATAATTGATTTTAGACCTTATGCTATTGGTAAAAACATACCAGAAGGAATGGAATATATTGGAGATGAACTTCCTCCAGTACATGATTTTTTTCTAGAATCTGAAAATGGAGAAGATTTAACAGAAGCTATTTTAAGCGCAGATAATGTAATGTTAGTTATAGCTTATAATCTTGATAAAAGCGATATTGAGGGTTTTACTACAATTAAAAATGTAACAGATAAAGCCATAGAAAAAGGCTATAAAGTTTACATGTTATCATCTTCTTTACGAGATGATTATTTATCCATAAAAGAGAAGTTTCATCTCAATTTTGATATGTTGTTTTGTGATGAAACAACTTTGAAAACCATTATAAGGGCAAATCCAGGAATTATAACATTGCAAAAAGGAACAGTAACAGGTAAATGGAACTGGGTAGATGTTGATGCCATAAAATTTTAATAGAAACATGAAACAAGCTTTATTGGTATTTATAGGGGGAGGTTTTGGTAGTGTAGCCAGATATTATACAAGTAGATGGTTAAACAACCTTGAAACAGCGATACCTTATGGAACCATGTTTTCCAACGTGCTGGGAAGTTTATTAATTGGTTTTATTTTAGGGTATTTAAGTAAAACTTCAAATATGTCACAAACTCAATCTTTATTACTTGCAACTGGTTTTTGTGGAGGATTTACAACTTTTTCTACTTTTGCTTATGAAAATCATTTACTCATAAAAAATGGAGATTATTTTAGTTTTCTACCTTACACATTATTGTCTTTAGTTTTGGGATTTTCAGCTGTGTTTGTTGGGTTGTATCTTTCAAAACTTTTCTAAGTAACTTATTCTTCAATATTATTTTTTTAACCTATCTATTTTAAATGCAACATAAATGGGTTAAAGTTATTTTGTACCCCCTTTTTTATGGGGTTAAATACTGTAATGCCTTCATTTTTTTATTTTACCCCCTAAAAAATAATTACATATCGTAAAAATACACTACTAAAATTTTAATACCCTTAAAAAAATAGGGTTAAAACACAAATAATAACAAAAATACAATACATACCCCTGAAAATATTGGGGGTAAAAATATATATTCATACTTTTGATGAGAAATTAATAAAAAAATCATTTTAATTATGAAAAAAATTGAAGCAATTATTAGAAAATCAAAATTTAGTGAAGTTAAGGAAGCTTTACACCAAATTGAAGTTAATTTTTTTAGCTACTGGGACGTAACTGGAGTTGGAAATGAGAAGCAGGGTCATGTGTATCGAGGGGTAAGTTATAGTACATCAGATATACAGCGGAGGTTTTTATCTATTGTTGTTTCTGAAGCATTTTTAGATAGAACGGTAGATGCCTTATTGAAGTCGGCCTTCACTGGAAATGTTGGAGATGGAAAAATATTTGTGTCAGATGTTATAGAGGCATATCGAATAAGAACAAAAGAAAAAGGGGCAAACTCATTAAATTAAAAACAACTATTATTTATTTATTTATTTATTTATTTATTATGGAGAACACATTATTTACGGTAAACAATGTTTGGATGATGATTTGCACAGCATTGGTTTTTTTAATGCATTTAGGATTTTCATTATTAGAAATAGGATTAACAAGACAAAAAAACACGATAAACATATTATTCAAAAACGTATTTATTATTTCAATTGGGATGGTGCTGTACGCATTGGTTGGGTTTAATTTAATGTATCCGGGTACGTTTATAGCGGGTGTTTTACCAAATTATTTTATGGACTTATTTGGATTGTCAATTCCTGAAAACGGATTAACAATTGAGTATGCAAATGGTGGCTATACGTACTGGACAGATTTTTTATTTCAAGGAATGTTTGCAGCAACAGCTGCAACAATAGTTTCTGGCGCTGTAGCTGAAAGAATAAAATTAGGTGCATTTATGATTTTTACAATTATTTATGTAGGAATTGTGTATCCAATAACGGGCTCTTGGAAATGGGGGACAGGTTGGTTAGATAAACTTGGGTTTTACGATTTTGCCGGTTCAACATTAGTGCATTCTGTTGGCGGTTGGGCTGCTTTAATTGCAGTTTGGTTATTGGGAGCTAGAATAGGGAAATTTAAAAAAGATGGCTCTATTGGTGTAATTCCTGGACATAACATGCCTTTTGCAACAACAGGAGTATTCCTTTTATGGCTGGGTTGGTTTGGGTTTAATGGAGGGTCTGTGCTTTCAGCAAATCCAGCTGCTACTTCATTAGTTTTAGTTACAACTTGTTTAGCTGCAGCAACAGGTGGTTTATCGGCATTTTTAGTGTCGTTATTTAAATATAAACAATATGATTTATCAATGTTTTTGAATGGTATACTAGGTGGTTTGGTTGGTATTACCGCAGGAGCAGATGTTATGAGTGTTACAGATGCAATTGTTATTGGAGCTATTTCAGGAGTTTTAATTGTTATTGGTGTTGGATTACTTGATAAATTAAAATTAGATGATCCAGTAGGTGCAATAGCAGTCCATTTAATCTGTGGAATTTGGGGCACTTTAGCAGTGGGAATTTTTGGGAAGTTAGCAGGTTGGGAACAATTAGGAAATCAATTCATTGGAGTTATTTCAATTGGTGCTTTTTGTATAGTTTCTTCATATATTATTATTAAAACTCTAAAAGTTACTACGGGTATTAGAGTTTCTAAAATAGAGGAACAAGAAGGATTGGATATGCATGAACATGGTATGGACGCTTATCCAGATTTTGGTTTAAATCAACATTAAATAAGCGATTTAAGACTTTCAAAATTTTTACAGAAAGCATTTAATTCCATTTTATTTTTAAAAATTAAGCTAAGTGAAAAACCACTTAAATGGGATAATATTGGGAAAAATTAATAGACTGTAAATGTTAAAAGTATGATTACAATTAAAAAAACAGGATTATTATTTATACCGAAGAAATTAAATTGGATAAGAAAGAAAAAGAAGAAGTTGGAGCTTTGAATATTAATTTACACGGTATAGAGGTGAATATCTTTATTCTCGTTCATATCGACATTGATGGCTGATAAAATTTCAAAAAATAAAAGCAATAAAAACTAAAAAAAATCAAGAACATGAAAACAATTTTAAATAAAAATTACCTAAAAAAAATATTTTATTTGTCAATACTTTCTTTGGTATCACCAGTTTTTGCTCAAGAAGAAATCAAAGGGAAAAAAGTTAGCATAAGTGGATCAATAGATGCTTATTATCAAACCAATTTAAGTGCCTCGGATAATGCTGTACAATCTTTTGGAACATCATTTGCAGACGAATTAGGTTTTGCATTAGGAATGGCAAATATCATTACTACTTATGAGGGTGAGAAGACTGGTGTAGTTGCTGATATAACTTTTGGACCACGGGGTGAATCTGCAACTGGAGGATTCAATCTGAATCAGTTGTATGCTTATTGGAAAGTTTCTGAAGGTACAACTCTTACAATGGGTAGATTTAATACCTATTTAGGGTACGAGGTTATTTCCCCTGTGGGAAACTTTAACTATAGTACTTCATATTTATTTTCTAGCGGCCCTTTCTCACATGTTGGAGTAAAAGCAGATTTTTCTTTGTCTGATGATTTTAGTTTGATGCTTGCGTTTATGAATGTTACCGATACGAATAATAACTTAACAGGTACATATTCGGTTGGAGTTCAATTAGGGTATTCAGATCAATTTTTGAATTTCTATTATGACGATGGTGAGGTTCTTGGTTTTGAAGTAGATTATACAGGTGGTTTTGATGTATTGGATTCTTTCTTCTTAGGAATAAATGCAGCATATGCAGATAATGATGGTAATGGATTTTATGGAGCTGCCCTATACCCGAAATTGGCTGTTTCTGAGGAATTCAAAATTGGACTAAGAGGAGAATATTTTTCAGTTATGTCAGATATGATAAATGATGATTCAAGTGTAACTGCTTTAACCCTTACAGGAAGCTATTCGGTAGAAAACTTAACGATTAAGCCTGAAATAAGATTAGACAGGGGAGATAAAATGCCTTACATTAATGCTGACGGACTTACCTCCGATAAATTATCATCTTTCTTAATTGCAGTTATATACTCTTTCTAAAATCGATTTATTTAATGCCAAATAAAAAGGAGATACATTTCACAAAATATTTTCTATACATAATTCTATATATAAGTAGTTAGTTAACACTAAAAAATTAATTTTTTAGCAATACTTAAGGTAATTAATATTTGGTTTATTTAAGTCCTGTTTAGCAATTCTAGACAGGACTTTTTATTTTTTTGTAAGCTTTAACCCCAACAGGTATATCAATAGGTAAATTATTTTCTGAAGGAGGAATAGGACATGAATATTTCGTGTTATATGCACAATATGGGTTGTAAGCTTTGTTAAAATCTATCACAATAGTTTTGCTTTCCTTTGGAGGGAATTCTAAATCTAAATATCTACCGCCTCCATAACTGCTTTTGCCATTTGTAGTATCATTAAAAGGTAAAAATAGATAATCTTCAAACTCTGGATTAGACATTAAATCTAGACTTTGATAAATATTTAACTCAAATTTTTCTCCATTCAAAGTGAAGCGAGCAATACCATATTTTCTATATAAAGGCAAACGATCTGTATTGGTTTGCATTTCAAACACTGGAGTATTAGGGGTTAACTCAAATTCAGCTTCTACTTTGAAATTTTTATCAATTTCAAAAAAATCTAAGGTTTTAAAAGTTTTTAAATCTCCTGCTGTTAAAGGAGACTTTTCTGCATCAGCAAATTCAGTATTTAGTTTGTATTGAAAAAGCTTAATTTCGTCTTCATAAGAAACTTTCTTAGGTGAGCAATTAAAAAATAAAAAGACAACGGCTAAAACAAAAAATATTTTTTTCATAAAGATAAAGATAAACTTTGCTACCAAAAGTACAAAATATTACGAGTTAAAGAAAAATTTTATAAGTTGGAGGTTTTTTGTAATTCTGGTAGGTGTTGAAAGAAATTTTATGAATAATTACACCAATAAAAAGATGTTAAGAAGTGGGTTTTTAAAAAAATCACAGGGTTAATATGTACTAATTATTCAAGAATAAATAATATCAATTCATTTTAACCTAACTTTTAAGTCGGGTTTTTCTACTTTTACGGTATGTTAAAAAAAATAGTTAGCAATTACCAAAATTCATTTAAAGGATTATCAAAAGAAGTTTGGTGGTTGGCATTAATTACATTTATAAATAGAGCCGGTACAATGGTATTGCCTTTTTTATCATTGTATTTAACAGAAAACTTAAAATTATCGTTATCTCAAGTAGGTTGGATTATGTCAAGTTTTGGTTTGGGGTCATTGTTAGGTTCTTATTTAGGAGGAAAACTAACAGATAAAATAGGTTTTTACAAGGTTATGTTTTGGAGTTTGTTAACTACAGGGTTTCTGTTCATTAGCCTACAATTTATAACTACTTTTGTTGGTTTTGTAATAGGTATGTTTATTACAATGGCTATTGCTGATACATTTAGACCTGCCATGTTTGTTTCTTTAAAAGCGTATAGTAAGCCTGAAAATCAAACACGATCTTTAACTTTAATACGTTTAGCAATAAATTTAGGGTTTTCATTTGGACCTTTCTTAGGAGGTATAATAATTGCAACATTGGATTATTCAGGTCTTTTTTGGGTAGATGGAATTACCTGCATTGTGGCAATATTATTAATGAGAATGGTTTTGAAACAAAAAAATATCATCCTAAAAAAAACAATCAAAATTCTGAAAATGAAATTCAAATAACATCAGTATATAAAGATAAACCGTACTGGATTTTTTTAGTAGTAGTTTTTTTAATGGGCTTTATATTTTTACAACTTTTTACTACAATGCCATTGTATTATAAAAATGTTCACCATTTAACTGAAGTTGAGATAGGATTAATAATGGCAATTAATGGCTTTTTAATTTTTTTATTGGAAATGCCTTTAATTCATTATATAGAAAAAAAATTATTAAACAAACTAAAAGTTATAACATGGAGTTTAGTGCTATTTGCTTTGAGTTTTTTGGTTTTAGATGTTTCTACCTGGGGAGGTGTTTTGGTAGTGAGTATGTTACTAATAACATTAGGAGAAATGTTAGCATTTCCATTTACAAATAATTTTGCAATGAATAGGGCACCTATAGGAAAAGAGGGGCGTTATTTAGCGTTATATACTATGGCCTTTTCTATGGCGCATATTTTTAGTGCCAAAACAGGTATGGAGGTAATTGCAAGATTTGGCTTTGCTGTAAATTGGTATTTAATGGGAAGCTTGGGTTTTATTGCCGTGGTATTAATGTTGTGGTTAAGACGAACATTAGTTACTTCCCAAAAAGTTACTGAGCCAGTTTAATAATTGGTGTAATTTTTAATAACCTCTTTTACTTTTTTACTATCTTCAGCAGCGTTAACATTAGCATTTTTATAAATAATTTTTTTATTTTTATCTAAAACAAAAGTCCATCTTGAAGCTGTAACACCTCTTTTTAACAAAAAATTTTCGCCGTTGAACTCTCTTGTAATAGAACCTCCAGCTTTGGTTGGTACACCAAATATTTTTGCAATTGTTCCCTTTGCATCAGATAATAAAGGAAAATTTAATTGGTATGATTCTTTAAAGTGTTTTAAATTTTCTATTTCATCACCACTAACACCAATAACGGTAACACCCATTTTATCAAAAGTAGCTTTCTCATCTCTATAAGCACAAGCTTGTTTGGTACAGCCTCCAGTCATAGCAGCCGGATAAAAGTAAACCACTAAAAAACTAGTTTTTGCATTATTGGTTGAGTTCCAGATTTCTCCATTATCGCTTAAACCAGAAAATTCTGGAACAGAATCTCCTAAGTTCAGTTCAATTTTATTTTGTGCAAAACTTGAGATTGATATTGCTAATATTATTGTTAACTTAAGTAAGTTTTTCATTTTTTTTTTAGTTTTAAAGTTATTCTGCTACACTGTCAATAAGTATGTTTAAAATTTCAATAGCAGCTTTTGAAATTTTGGTTCCTGGACCATAAATACCAACAACACCAGCATCAAATAAAAATTGATAATCTTGTACAGGTATTACACCGCCAACAATTACTAAAATATCTTCGCGCCCATAATTTTTTAACTCTGTTATTACCTGTGGAATTAATGTTTTATGACCTGCAGCCAATGAAGATATACCAAGTATATGAACGTCATTTTCAATAGCTTGTTTTACAGCTTCTTTGGGTGTTTGAAATAAAGGGCCAATATCAACATCAAAACCTAAATCAGCGTAGCCTGTAGAAACTACTTTTGCACCACGGTCATGCCCATCTTGTCCTAATTTAGAAATCATAATTCTTGGACGCCTTCCTTCTAATTCAGCAAATTTATTTGCCAATTGTTTTGCTTCCTTAAATGCTGAATCATTTTTAATCTCTTTACTATACACTCCAGAAATTGATTTGATGGTTGCTTTATACCTTCCAAACACTTTTTCTAAAGCATCCGAAATTTCTCCTAAAGTAGCTCTTTTTTCTGCTGCCTTAACAGCCAAATTTAATAAATTTTCTTTACCTGATTTTGCGCAAGCTGTTAAATTTAGTAATGCTTCATGAACTTCTTTTTTATTCCTAGTTGCTTTTAATTCATTTAGCCGTTTAATTTGAGAGTTTCTTACTGCATTATTGTCAACCTCTAAAATTTGCAAAGGATCTTCTTGTTTAAGTTTAAATTTATTAACACCAACAATAATATCTTGGTTGCTATCAATTTTTGCTTGTTTTTTTGCAGAGGCTTCTTCAATTCGCATTTTAGGAATACCAAGTTCAATAGCTTTTGTCATACCACCTAATTCTTCAACTTCTTGTAATAGTTTCCATGCGGTATTTACCATTTCTTCTGTTCGTTTTTCAATAAAAGTAGCACCAGCCCAAGGGTCAACAGTTTTTGTAATGTTGGTTTCTTCTTGGATGTAAATTTGTGTATTTCTTGCTATTCTAGCTGAAAAATCAGTAGGTAAAGCGATGGCTTCATCTAGGGCATTTGTATGTAAACTTTGAGTACCACCTAAAGCTGCGGCCATAGCCTCAATTGTTGTTCTTGCCACATTGTTAAAAGGATCTTGCTCTGTTAAGCTCCAACCGCTTGTTTGACAATGTGTACGCAAAGCCAACGATTTAGGGTTTTTAGGATTGAATTGTTTTATAATTTTTGCCCAAAGCATTCGTGCTGCACGTAATTTGGCAATTTCACTAAAATGATCCATTCCTATTGCCCAAAAAAATGAAAGACGTGGAGCAAAAGAATCTATTTCCATACCGCTAGCAATACCTGTTTTTATATATTCTAAACCATCGGCTAAAGTATATGCTAATTCAATTTCAGGTGTTGCTCCTGCTTCTTGCATATGGTAACCAGAAATAGAGATAGAATTAAATTTAGGCATATTTTTACTGGTATATGCAAAAATATCCGCAATAATTTTCATTGAAGGCGCAGGTGGGTATATGTATGTATTACGCACCATAAATTCTTTCAAAATATCATTTTGTATAGTGCCGGTCAATAATTTTTCTTCTACACCTTGTTCTTTTGCTGCAACTATATAAAATGCTAAAATTGGTAATACAGCACCATTCATTGTCATAGAAACCGACATTTTATCTAATGGAATTTGATCAAAAAGCACCTTCATATCTTCAACAGAGTCTATGGCAACACCTGCTTTGCCAACATCTCCTTGAACACGTTCGTGATCAGAATCGTAACCGCGATGTGTAGCCAAATCGAAAGCAACAGACAATCCTTTTTGTCCTGCGTCTAAATTTCTTCTGTAAAAAGCATTACTTTCTTCAGCAGTAGAAAAACCAGCATATTGACGTATAGTCCAAGGGCGACGAACATACATTGTTGAATATGGACCTCTCAAATTTGGAGCAATACCAGCAATGTAATTTTCATGGTCAAAATAAATATCTTTTTTGTTTTGACTTTTTATGGTTAGCTGTGAAAAATCTTTACGCTTCATTTTTTAGCCTTTTTTGTTCAATTTTTTCTGATAAACGCCTTGGTATTATAGGAATTATAAGTGTTTTCTTTGGGTTGTGTTTAACAAAGGTATTTATTTGTAGATTGAGTTTCATTTTATCCTGATTATTCAGGTATTTATTAGTTCCTACTAAAATTAATTCACCTGAATCAAATTGAGCTTGTTCTTTCTCTGCATTTTCTTTTATTTTTCGCTGTATTGTTCCCTCTTTTAATTGTTGTAAAAAGCCACCACTTTTTTCAATATCTTTAAAAATAATTAATGCTTTTTCAGCTAGTTGTTTGGTGATAGTTTCAATATAGTATGAATCGGTTGCAAAATAATGTGCATTTTTAAAATAACTTTCTTCTTTTAAAATTAGTAATTGATTTCTTGCAATTCTGTTTCCAAACTCATTTGAGTTATGAAATAACACATCGTATGAACCATTAGAAATGGTATTTGCACCTCCTAAAATTGCACTCATGCTTTCAGTTGTTGTGCGTAGCATATTTACGTTATAATCATATATTGTTTTGTTTCGTAAACTTGGTTCAGCAAAAATTTTAGCAATTGCAGTAGTGTTGTATTCTTCTGAAATTAAATTGTATAGATATCTAAATGCTCTAATCTTGGCAATTTCAAAAAAATAATTTGGACCTATTGAAAAGTTAAATTGAATTTTAGAAGCAACGTCTCCATTAAATTTGTTTAAATATTCATTTGCATGGGCTAAAGCATAAGCAATTTGTTGAACAGTATTTGCACCTGCGTTTTGGTATAGATTAGCATTTACACCAAGTACATATTCCTTAGTGTTCTCTTTGATTAATTTTTCTACAATTTCAAAGTCGTTGTTTAATGAAGTAAACCAATTACCATTTCTAGCTATGTTACCAATTATATCTACGTTATAAAAAACAATTTCTTCTTTGAGTAATTTAGTAATATTAGTTGTAAAATCTTTTGATAAATAATGAAAATGAAAGTGAAATTCAATACCTTTATTTAATAAATTTTTAAATAATTTATTAGTATTGAAAGGTTTCTTAGCAATAAATTTTAAGGCATTAGCGCCTCTGTTTATTGCATCAATTGCTAATATATTAGCTTCATCTTCTGTTGATATGAGTATTTTTTGGCAAACTTTAAAATCTTTTTTGGGAGTTGGAATATTTAATTTTTCAAAGTTATCTGAGTGATAGAAAGGTTTTATAGTAATACCTTCATTGGTTTTGGTTAAAAGGGTATTATTATAATCAGCACCTTTTAAATCTACTTGAATTTTTTGTTTCCAAGCTTTGGCTGAACTAGGTTCAAAATCTTTAGTTATAAAGGTACTCATAAGTCTAATTTATTTAAATAAATTTTAAATAGAACGCAGTTAATTTTTAACTAATGTATCATATTCTATAAGGTATATTTCTTCATTTTCTTTTTTCATGTGATATTCTTCTCTGGCAAACTTTTCCAATTCGGTATTGTTTTTAAGCTTATTTATAAGTTCTCTATCTTGTTTAATTTGTGTTTTGTAATATTTTTTTTCATTTTTAAGCTTGTTTATTTCTTTGTTAAACTCTCTGTGATTAAGCATTGAATTCTCATCTAAAAAAACCATCCAAACAATAAATATTGAAAGAATTATCACGTATTTATTCGTGATAATTTTTACCATTGGTTTATTTTTGAATTGCTTAAAAGTCATAAATTAAAGCTTATTACTTATAACAGTTCTAACGATATCTACCGCCACGGTATTGTATCTGTCGTTTGGAATAATAATATCAGCATAATTTTTAGTTGGCTCTATAAATTGCTGATGCATAGGTTTTAAGGTGTTTTGGTAGCGGCTTAAAACTTCGTTTATGTCACGTCCGCGCTCTTCAATATCTCTTCTTGTTCGTCTAATTAAACGTTCGTCGGCATCAGCATGTACAAATATTTTTATATCAAATAAATCTCGTAATCGCTTGCTGTTAAAAATCAAAATACCTTCAACAATAATTACTTTTTTGGGATGTGTAATATGAGTATCTTCAGTGCGATTATGCGTTACAAAAGAATACACAGGCTGTTCAATAATTTCACCTTTTTTTAATTGAGTTAAGTGTTTAACAAGCAAATCAAAATCAATAGCTTTTGGGTGATCAAAATTAATTTTAGTGCGTTCTTCGTATGATAAATTTGTTGTGGCGTTGTAGTATGAATCTTGAGAAATAACACAAACTTCATCATCAGGTAACTCATTTAAAATTTGATTCACTACAGTAGTTTTTCCACTTCCAGTTCCTCCGGCGATTCCAATAATTAACATATAAATAAAATGGATTAATATTTATTACAAATTTAATGAATATATAATTGAGGAAAACAATTTTTATTATTTTTTGTGAGTAATTTGAATTATTTTAGTTTGAAGGAAAAACATGAATTTTACGTTACATTTTTTTTAAAAATTCTAAAGGAGTGTTTTAGAATGAAAAATCCTCTTCATTTGAAGAGGATTTTGGAGCCGATGGAGGGACTCGAACCCACGACCTGCTGATTACAAATCAGCTGCTCTAGCCAGCTGAGCTACATCGGCTTTTAATTTTTAGATGTTCTACCATTTACAAGGCTGGGAATAATAGAACTATTGTCGGGGTGGCAGGATTCGAACCTGCGACCTCCGCGTCCCAAACGCGGCGCGATAACCGGGCTACGCTACACCCCGAGTTTTAAAAGGAGTCTGAATTATTTTACAATATTAAAACTGCTTTTATACTAATTTTCAGAGTGTAGTTTATGCCGTACTTGATATAGTGCTACACCCTAAATAATTTCGGTGTGCAAATATAAAACTAAAAATATATTTTACAAGTAATTATTCGAAAATTAATTGATATAACCTATCAATAGTTTTATGCAATTCATAGATGCTAATATTTCGGCTTTTCCGTATGGTTTCTTTCCCGTCAAAAAAAATTAATATAGTAGGTTCTACAAAAGCATTATATTTTGCAGCTATTTTCGGAGAAAAGTTTAAATCAATATTATAAAAATTAATTTTGGGAAAATTCACATCAATTAAATTTTTAACTTTCGGTTCTAAAGATTCTCCAACGTTACAAGAAATAGTATTGAAATACAATAAAACGGCAGTTTCTGATTTTAAAATTTTATCTAGTTCCTCTAAAGAAGTTATGGTTTTTGTTTTGTTCATTTTGTAAGGTGGAAATAATGGTTAAAACTAGGAGAAAAAGAACATTATCAATAATTATAAACAAAGGTACGGATTTATATATTTAATATTAAATTTACATTTGTGGAAGGAAAGTATAAAAACTCATAGAAATAGTGTGAATTAAATTATGGAACCAAAAACATACAAGGCAAATACAGTTATAATTGGAGGAGGTATTGCAGGAATTACTACTGCAATAGAACTAATAAATGCGAATAAAACAGTTATTATAATTGAACGTGATTTTGAAAAAAACTTTGGAGGTTTAGCAAAGGAATCTTTTGGTGGTATGTTTTTTATTAATTCACGTCAGCAACGTTTATCAAAAATTAAAGATAGCGTAGAACAAGCTAAAAAAGATTGGTTTTCATTTGCTGAATTTGATCAACATGAAGTTTGGGGTAAAAAATGGGCGAATGAATTTTTAGAATCTACACATAAAATTTACGAGTGGGTAAGTTCTAAAAAAGTTAAATTTTTTCCTGTTGTTCATTGGGTTGAAAGAGGGTTGCTTCAACCTGGTAATTCAGTTCCTCGTTTTCATATGGTGTGGGGTACAGGACATGGTTTAATAGCGGCTTTGCTTAAACATATAGAAGAGCATCCAAATAATAAAAATTTACAAGTTTACTTTCAGCATAAAGCAGCAGATTTTGAAATAGAAAATGAAACTATTATTTCAATTAAAGGTATTGATGAAAAAGACAATGAACCTTTTAGTTGTGAAGCTGAAAATGTGGTTATTGCTACCGGTGGAATTAATGGAAATATGAAAAAAGTGAGGAGTCATTGGCATAAAGAATGGAGAACACCTCCAAATGTCATTTTAAATGGATCTCACCAATTTTCTGATGGCCTAATTCACGATAAAGTTAGTGATATGGGAGGAAACGTTACCAACTTAAATTTAATGTGGAATTATGCGGCTGGAATACCACATCCGTATCCCAAAAGAGAAAATCATGGATTGAGTTTAGTACCACCAAAATCTGCTTTATGGTTAAACTATAAAGGAGAACGTATGGGGCCAATGCCATTGGTAACATCATTTGATACGCGTTATTTGGTTACAAAAATATGTGAACAAGAAAAGCAATATTCTTGGCAAATTTTAAATGAAAAAATAGCCTATAAAGAATTAGGTGTTTCAGGGTCAGAATTTAATGAAGGAATTAAAAACAAAAAGATAATTTCATTTTTGTATTCAGTATTAAAAGGAAATAAGCATTTAATAAAAAGTTTGGAGAAAGATTCGCCTAATTATATTACTGCAAATAGTGTAGAGGAGTTAGCTAAAAAAATGAATGCATTAACAGGTGAAAATGATATTAATATTGATACCCTAAGAGAATCTATTGAAAGTTACGATGCTAATTTTGAAAGAGGTAAAAATATATGGAATGATGATCAAATAAGGCGAATTATGCATACGCGTGAATACAAGGGTGATAGAAAGCGCACCTTAAAACCACAAAAATTAAATCAGAAAAAATCGTATCCTTTAATTGCAATTAGAGAATTTATTTTGTCGAGGAAAAGTTTAGGAGGAATTCAAACAAATTTGAACTCTCAAGTGCTAAAAATTTCAAAAAATAAAGATTCAAACAATAGTTTTAAAAATTTGTATGCCGTTGGTGAAGCAGCCGGATTTGGAGGAGGAGGATCTCATGGAAAAAGAGCGTTGGAAGGAACATTTTTAGCAACTTGTATTTTTACAGCACAAAAAGCAGCAAAACACATAACAGATAACTAACTAACATGAAAAGAACAGGAGCAAATTTAGCAGTTTACGCTTTAGAACAAATAGGCGTAAAATATACTTTTGGTGTACCAGGAGTTCATAATATAGAGTTGTATGATGAATTAAATAATTCAAAACAAATTGAACCTGTTTTGGTAACACACGAGGGAGGAGCTTCTTTTATGGCTTTGGGGGTTTCTTGTACTTCAAAGAGTATTGGAACTTTAATGATTGTTCCTGCTGCTGGAACAACAAATGCTATGAGTGGTATTGGTGAGGCTTTTTTAGATGGGATACCTATGTTAATTTTTTCGGGAGGAACACGTCAGGATAGTGGAAGACATTACCAATTGCATCAATTAAATCAAGCAAATTTAGTCAAAGAAATTACCAAAGCTTATTTTAAGATTGAAACACATAATGATATAATTTCTACTATTTATAAAGCGTATGAAATAGCAATTTCAGGTGAGCCTGGGCCTGTATTTATTGAAATTCCTATGGAGGTTCAAATGTTTAAAGGTGAAGTGAAAGAACTTCTAAACTATGTAAAAAATTATCAAAACCCTATTATAGAAAAACAACAAATAAAGCAGGCTGCAAAGTTACTTTCTGAAGCTTCAAATCCAGGAATATATGTTGGGTGGGGAGCTGCCAATGCCGTAAAATATACAGAAAAAATTGCTGAATTATTAGAAGCGCCAGTAGCAACAACATTGCAAGGGAAAGCTTCGTTTCCTGCTTCAAACAAGTATCATACAGGTTTCGGGTTTGGACCAAATTCGGTGCCAGCTTCACAAAAAGCATTTAAAAATTGCGATGCAATGCTAGCTGTTGGTGTTCGGTTTTCTGAAATAGGCACCGGTAGTTATGGGGTGAAAGTTCCTGAAAATTTAATTCATATTGATATCAATTCTGAAGTCTTCAATAAAAATTACCAAACAAAAGTAAGTATTAAAGGAGATGCTGAAGAAACACTAAAATTATTGGTAGAAGAGTTAGGAAAAATGACCACAATAAAATCAAAAAAATCTGCTGCTTTAACAAAAACAATTAAAGAAGAAAAAGAAAAATATTTTAATGAGTGGAAAGAAAAGAAATTAGAGAATAGGGTTTCTCCAGGGTTCTTTTTTGAAGCGTTGACAAAATATACTGATGATGATACTTATTTTGTAGTTGATGATGGAAAACATACTTATTTAGCTGCCGAACTATTACCAATAAATAAATCTAGGCATTTTGTATCTCCTACCGATTTTAACTGTATGGGATTTTGTGTGCCTGCTGCTATTGGAGTGAAATTTATGAATCCAGCAAATAAAGTTGTTGGTATTGTGGGAGATGGAGGATTTTTAATGACAGGTATGGAAACGTTAACAGCAACAACTTACAAAAAAGGGGTAGTTTATTTTGTTTTTCACGATGGCGAACTAGGTCAAATATCTCAATTTCAAAAAATTCCTTTGAAGCGAAAAGTAGCATCAGTTATAGGAAATGTAAATATTAAAGGAATTGCAGATGCTTGTGGCGCTACTTATTTAAATATGGAAAATGACGCAAAAATTGAGGAAGTAATACAAAAAGCATTTCAAGAAGCGGCAAAAAATATTCCTGTAATTGTTGATGTGGCGATTGACTATTCTAAAAAAACCTTTATGACCAAAGGTGTTGTAAAAGTTAATTTGGCTAGATTTAGTTTTAAAGAAAAAATGAGATTTATTGGAAGGGCTATGAAAAGACATTTATTAGAAAAATAAGATATTAAAAATTCTTATATTATCATTGTGAAAAATTATAATCAAAGGTGTTAAATTATAATAAATTGCTATAAATTTGTTCATTATAAAAATAAAAAAATATGTCTGATACTATAGAGAGAATAAAATGTTTGATAATTGGTTCTGGTCCTGCTGGATATACAGCAGCAATTTATGCTTCTAGAGCCGATTTAAAACCTGTAATGTATACAGGAATGCAAATGGGAGGCCAATTAACAACAACTACTGAGGTTGATAATTTCCCTGGTTATCCTAATGGAACTGACGGAACAGCAATGATGGAAGATTTAAAAAATCAAGCTGAACGTTTTGGTACCGAAGTTCGTTTTGGAATGGTTACAAAAGTAGATTTTAGCAATGAAGTTGGAGGAATTCACAAAGTAACAGTTGATGAATCAATTCAAATAGAAGCAGAAACAGTAATTATTACAACAGGAGCTACAGCAAAATATTTAGGCTTAGAAAGTGAACAACGTTTAATTGGTGGAGGAGTTTCAGCTTGTGCAACTTGTGATGGTTTCTTTTATAAAGGTCAAGATGTTGTTGTAGTTGGCGCGGGTGATACTGCGGCAGAAGAAGCAACTTATTTGGCAAATATTTGTAAAAAAGTTACAGTTTTAGTCCGTAAAGACTATATGCGCGCTTCAAAAGCAATGCAAAAAAGAGTTAAAAACACTCCAAATTTAGAAGTTAAATTTAATACTGAAATTGACGAAATTTTAGGAGATAATGTAGTTACAGGTGTTAGAGCAATTAATAACATAACTAAAGAAAAAGAAGTAATTGATGTAACAGGAGTTTTTATTGCCATTGGTCACAAGCCAAATACCGATATATTTAAAGATGTGTTAGAAATGGATGAAACAGGCTATTTAATTACAAAGGGCAAATCTACAAAAACTAATTTGCCAGGCGTGTTTGCTGCGGGAGATGTGCAGGATAAAGAATACCGACAGGCTGTAACTGCTGCAGGCACAGGTTGTATGGCAGCCCTAGATGCTGAACGATATTTAGGATCTTTAATTTAAAATACAAATTTTGAGATCAGTAGATAATTTTATATTACTAATTTAGTAACTCTCTTTGTTACTGTTAGGTTGAGCGCAGTAGAGACTTATTTGTGTTTGATAATTAGCGTTTTATCGTTCCATGTATATGTAGCTATCTACGAATCTCTATAAAAATTATTAAAATAGAACAAAGCCGAAACATTTGCTTCGGCTTTTTGTTTTAAAAGGAAACGTTTTCGTTATTTTTAGGTATATTAAATCCATTGAATTAAATAAGTGCGTAATTTTGTTAAAAATTTATCAAAATGAGTTTGTTTAATAACAGTTATTTCGTGCTATTTTTAATTATTTTAATTGGCTTTATAATAGGTAGAATTAAAATTAAAGGAATTTCTTTAGATGTATCAGCAGTTATATTTGTGGCTTTGTTTTTTGGTCATTATGGAATTGTTGTTCCAAAAGACTTTCAATTTATAGGGCTGGTTTTGTTTATTTTTACTGTTGGTATACAAGCGGGGCCAAGTTTTTTTGAATCATTCAAAAAAAATGGTAGAGATTTGGCTTCTTTAGCAAGCATTCTTGTTATAAGTGCTGGATTTATAACTTTCTTAATTTACTATGTTGGAGGTGTTGATAAAAACTTAAGCATTGGTTTATTAAGTGGAGCTTTAACAAGTACACCTGGTTTAGCAGTTGCTATTGATGTAACAGGCTCATCATTAGCATCTATTGGCTATGGTATTGGCTATCCATTTGGAGTAATAGGAGTTATTATTTTTGTAAGTCTTTTACCCAAATTTATAGGCGTAAAAATAAGTGATGAAGAAACAAAATATAAACAAGAAATAGCTACTGAATACCCTGAAATTATACAACGACATTTTATAGTTGAAAATGAAAATGTAATTGGTAAAAGTTTTGAGGAAATTGATGTTCGTTTTATGACAAAAGCTGTTATTTCTAGAATTTTACATGATAATATAACCCTTGTACCTGAACCACATACCATTTTTAATAAAGGTGATATTATTAAAGCAGTTGGAACTGAAGAAGCTATTGAACGTGTTAAACTTCTAATTGGCCCACAAACAAAAAAAACAATTCCACTAAGTTCAAATTTTGATGTAAGGCTAGTATTAGTTACCAATAAAGAAGTAGTTAAAAAAACATTAGGGCAATTGCATTTATTAAACAAATATCATGCAACTGTTACAAGAATTAGACGTTCAGGAATTAATATTTCTCCCAGTCCTTCTTCAAAACTACAATTTGGTGATAAAATTATGGTAATTTCATCTAAAGAGAATATGAAAAAAGTTGCTGGTATTTTTGGAGATGATGATAGCCAACTTTCCAATACCGACTTTTTCCCTATTTCATTCGGAATTATTTTAGGAATTTTAGTAGGTAAATTAAGTATAAATTTTGGTGACTTTTCATTTAGTTTAGGTTTAACAGGTGGAATTTTATTGTTGGCACTTATTTTGGGAAGAACAGGAAAAACAGGACCAATTATGTGGACAATGACTGGTGCTGCTAATCAAATTTTACGGCAATTTGGATTGCTTTTCTTTTTAGCAGCTGTTGGTACAAGTGCAGGCTCTAGTATTGAAGCTACTTTCCAAAATTATGGTATTGAGTTATTTTTATATGGAGCTTTAATTACCTTAATCCCAATGATTATTACCACTATTTTTGCGAAGTATTTTTTCAAAATGAATTTACTTACATTACTAGGAACATTAACAGGAAGTATGACAAGTACGCCGGGATTAGCAGCTGTTGATAATATGGTTGATACGGATGCTCCTGCAGTAGCTTATGCAACGGTTTATCCAATTGCAATGGTGTTATTAATAATTGTAATTCAGATTTTAAGTATTGTATAAAATTAAAAAACATCAATTTATTTTTGGTCATTAAAAAATCTATCTTACATTTGCAACAATAATGAAGACAAATAATTTAAATATGAATTGGTGGTGGAACTCTCTTAAACAATAAGCGAGCCAAACTATTATATTTATACTAAACTATATAACAAAAGGACTTATCTCGCGATAAGTCCTTTTTTATTTCAACAAAAATGAAGAAAATTAAATTTAAAACAATCACCAAAAAACAATTATCTGATACAATTACACCAGTTGGCATGTATTCTAAAATTAGAGATAAATATGCCAATAGTTTATTGCTAGAAAGTTCTGATTATCATAGTAAAGAAGAAAGTTTTACCTTTATTTGTATTGAACCAATTATTACATTAAAAGCTGATAATAATACGTTTACATACAATTATAAAGATAAAGAACTCGATGCAAAAGAAATAAATCGTGATTTTTATAATATTTTTGAAGAATACCGTAAAACTATAAAAGTAGATTGTGAAGAATCAATAAAATCGTACAATGGTTTTTATGGTTATATATCCTACAACTCAATTCAGTATTTTGAAACCATTCAATTAAATGCCAAAAAAGCACCTTCAGAAATACCAGATTTTCAATTTAGTTTTTTTAAATTCATCATTGCAATTAACCATTTTAACGATGAATTAACACTTATTGAAAATATTGAAGAAGGAGAAATATCAAGAATAGCAGAAATTCAAACATTGATAAATGCACGAACCTATGGCTTGTATAAATTTGAGACAAAAGGAAATGAATCTTCCAATTGTACGGATGTAGATTATAAAAATAATGTAGCAAAGGCAAAGCAACACTGTAAACGAGGCGATGTTTTTCAACTAGTATTATCACGTCAGTTTCAGCAAAAATTTTCAGGAGATGAATTTAATGTGTACAGAGCGTTACGTTCTATAAACCCATCACCTTATTTGTTTTATTTTGATTATGGAAGTTTTAAATTAATGGGCTCATCACCTGAAGCTCAAATTAAAATCAACAAAGAAAAAGCCATTATCAACCCAATTGCAGGAACTTTTAGAAGAACAGGAGATATGGCTAAAGATATTTTATTGGGTGAAAAATTAGCTAAAGACACCAAAGAAAATGCAGAACACGTAATGTTGGTAGATTTAGCGCGTAACGATTTAAGTAAACATGCCAGTAATGTACAGGTTGAGGTTTTTAAAGAAGTTCAGTATTTCAGCCACGTTATTCATTTGGTTTCAACTGTAGAAGGAAAACCAATTGGCAATGCCATTGAAATTGTGGGAGATACGTTTCCGGCAGGCACGTTAAGTGGTGCGCCAAAATACAAAGCAATGGAATTAATTGATACCTACGAAAATCAAACTCGAGGGTTTTACGGCGGTGCAGTAGGCTTTATTGGACTCAATAATTCAGTAAATTTAGCAATTGCCATTCGCTCGTTTGTAAGTAAAAATAACACCTTGTTTTATCAGGCAGGTGCAGGAATTGTTATAAATTCTAGCGAAGAAGGAGAGTTACAAGAAGTAAATAATAAGTTAGCCGCTTTAAAAAAAGCATTACTTATGGCAAAAAATATTTAGGGCGTTACCTTCCTTTTCTCTCGACTTCAATCGAGAGAAAAGGAAGGTCGGGCTTTGCGCACTCGCTTTTTTGTTGAAAAAACAAAAAGAGCTCAAACAAAGCTTCAATCCCTAACGCAAAAAAAGAATAAAAAGATAAAAAGACAAAATATGAAAATAGTAATCATAGATAATTACGATTCATTTACCTATAATCTAGTTCATTTAGTTGAAAATATTACTGGGAAATATCCAACAGTTTATAGAAACAACGAAATAGCTGTTGAGGCTATTAATAAATACGATTTAATTATGTTATCACCGGGTCCAGGAATTCCTGATGAAGCCGGAATTTTAAAAGAAGTTATAAAAACCTATGCAGGTAAAAAACCAATTTTTGGAGTTTGTTTGGGGTTACAAGCAATTACAGAGGTATTTGGTGGTTCGCTAGAAAATTTAGATTCGGTTTTTCACGGTGTAGCAACAACTATGAAAGTAACCAATAAGGATGCTTCAATTTATAAGGGAATTCCCGCTAAATTTGAAGCAGCAAGGTATCATTCGTGGATAGCATCTAAAAAAGATTTTCCGCCAGAATTAGAAATAACAGCAGTAGACGAATTTGATGATATTATGTCTTTACAACATAAAACATATAATATAAGTGCCGTACAATATCATCCTGAGTCAATTTTAACACCTTTAGGAGAACAAATAGTTCGTAATTTTATAGAAGAAAATAAATAAATAACAATTGAAAATTATGAATATGCTTACTGAACTGAGTGGAAGAGTATGTCATATCGAGCGGAGTCGAGATATTTAATAAATAACGAATGTATAGAATTGGCTACTGAGTGGAGTCGAAGTAAAATTATAACAGTTAAGATTTCGACTCCGCTCAATCACCATAACACAAAAAAATATAATGAAAAATATTTTAAACAAATTATTTGAACAACAGCGTTTAACAAAACAAGAAGCTAAAGAAGTGCTTATTCAAATAGCAAATGAAACCTATAATACATCACAAATAGCTTCCTTTTTAACCGTTTTTATGATGCGACCAATCTCTGTAGAGGAGTTAGCCGGTTTTAGAGAGGCATTATTAGAATTGGCAGTAAAAATAGATTTGTCGGAGTTTAACACTATTGATTTATGTGGTACAGGTGGTGATGGCAAAAACACATTCAACATTTCAACGTTAACATCATTTGTGGTTGCAGGCACAGGAAATAAAGTGGCTAAACATGGCAATTACGGAGTGTCTTCAGTAAGTGGATCATCTAATATGTTAGAATATTTAGGGTATAAATTTACCAATGATGAAGCAACATTAAAGCGTCAAATAGAAGATGCGAATATTTGTTTTTTACACGCACCATTATTTCATCCGGCTATGAAAGCTGTTGGTCCGGTTCGTAAAGAATTAGGTTTAAAAACTTTTTTTAATATGTTAGGGCCGTTGGTAAATCCAAGCAATCCACAAAATCAATTGGTAGGTGTTTTTAATCTAGAAGTTGCCAGAATTTACAATTATTTATTGCAAGAAACCTCAAAAAATTACGGAATAGTTTATAGTTTAGATGGTTACGATGAAATTTCATTAACAAGTTCTTTCAAATTATTTACCAAAGAAAACGAACAATTAATAACACCTGAAAATTTAGGATTAAAAAGATTACAGCAATCAGAAATTTTTGGAGGAAACTCTGTAGCAACCTCCGCCAAAATATTTATGTCAATTTTAGACGGAAAAGGAACTGAAGCACAAAATAATGCAGTATTGGCAAATGCCGCATTTGCATTAAAAATAATAGATAAAAATAAATCTTTTGATACAGCTTTTGAAGAAGCAAAAGAATCTTTAGTTAGTTTAAAAGCAAAACAATGTTTAACGAAGTTGATTAAAAATTTTAAAGAGCAGATTCAACTATAAACGTCATGCTGAACTTGTTTCAGCATCACATCTAATGAGAATATGAAATTAAGTTATGTTTACATATTAGTGAATGAATATAGAACAACCTTTTATATTGGTATGACATCAAACTTAAAAGAAAGAATAAACCAGCATAAAAATGGATTAGGTTCAAAGTTTACATCAAAATATAATGTGAAAGATTTAATATATTTCGAAGAATTTACGGATATAAATCAAGCAATTTTAAGAGAAAAAAATTAAAAAATTAGCATCACGACTGGAAAATAAATTTAATTAAGGAAATGAACCCTACTTTAAAAACACTACAATTTGGATGAGACCCTGAAACAAGTTCAGGGTGACGAAAATGAATATAATTTAAGAATTACCAATTAAGTATAAAAATGAACATTTTAGATAAAATAATAGCACATAAAAAGAAAGAAGTAGCACAATTAATGAAAGAGGTTTCGATAGAAAAATTAGTTAAAAGCCCTAATTTTAAGCGCACACCAATTTCATTAAAAAAAGCTTTAACAGTTAAAAGTTCAACAGGAATTATAGCTGAATTTAAAAGACAATCACCCTCAAAAGGAATTATTAATGACAAAGCAACTATAATTGATGTTACTCATGGTTATTTAGAAGCTAAGGTTGCAGCTCAATCTATTTTAACCGATATTCATTTTTTTGGAGGAAGTATTTTAGATGTAATCCAAGCAAGAACGGTGAATGAAACCACTCCAATTTTAAGAAAAGATTTTATTGTTGACGGATTTCAAATTGTAGAAGCTAAAGCCATTGGAGCAGATGCTATTTTGTTAATAGCTGCTTGTTTAACAAAACAAGAATTGAAAAATTATGGAAAATTAGCTGAAGATTTAGGTTTAGAAGTATTGTATGAAGTACACAATATAGAAGAATTAGACAAAATTGAACTCGACCATAAAATAATAGGGATTAATAATAGAAGTTTAAAAACTTTTGAGGTTAATTTAGAGCGCTCAATTGAATTGGCAAATCAAATACCAAAGAGTTGTATTAAAGTTTCTGAAAGCGGACTGAGTGACCCAAGAGTTATTGTTGGCTTAAAAGAATATGGATTTCAAGGTTTTTTAATTGGCGAAAATTTTATGAAAACTGAAAATCCAGGCTATGCTTGTCAAGAATTTATAAGTCAAATTAAGTAAAAGAATGTAAATATGTATGCACTGAATGGTGTATTTGTAAAAAAATGTCATTCCATTTGGTCACTGAGCGGAGTCGAAATGAATAAAAAGAATCTAAAAAAGAATCTAAAAAAGAATGTCATTCCTGTGGAAGGATGAATCCACAATTAGCAATAAATAGATTCCTGCCTTCGCAGGAATGATAAATGAAATTAACTATTAAACAGTTAAACAAAAAACAAAAACAAAAATGAAAATTAAAGTTTGCGGAATGCGAGATGTAGAGAATGTTTCGAGCTTATTAGCTTTGAAACCAGATTTTGTAGGGTTTATCTTCTATCATAAATCTAAGCGTTTTGTTACAGAATTTCCGCAGATTAAATTTCCTTCGGAAACAAAAAAAGTAGGTGTTTTTGTAAATGAAACTATTGAAAAAGTAATTGCTACTGTTGAAAAATATAAATTAGATTTTGTACAGTTGCACGGAAATGAAACTCCTAATTATTGTAATGAAATTCTAAATAGTCATCTTGAGCGCAGTCGAAAGATTGTTTCAGAATCTCATAAATTAAAAATTATCAAAGCATTTTCAGTAGATGAAAACTTTGATTTCAGCATTACAAAAAAGTTTCAAAAATTTTGTGAATATTTTCTGTTTGATACCAAAGGAACAAATTATGGAGGAAATGGTATCAAATTTAATTGGGAAATACTTCAAAACTATAAAGGTAAGGTGCCATTTTTATTAAGTGGAGGTATTTCAAAAGATGATGCTGAGGATATAAAAAAAATAATACATCCTGCTTTTAAAGGTGTCGATATAAATAGTGGTTTTGAAATAGAACCTGCTTTAAAAAATATTAAAAATATTAAAGAATTTAAACATAACTTAATATGAGTTTTTTTGTAGATAAAAATGGCTATTACGGTCAGTTTGGAGGTGCATTTATACCAGAACTATTGTTTCCAAATGTAAAAGAATTAGAAGATAATTATTTAAAAATATTAGCATCAGATTCTTTTAAAAATGAATTTAAAGAGCTGTTAGATAACTACGTTGGGCGGCCAACACCTTTGTATTTTGCGAAACGCTTATCTGAAAAATATGGAGCTACTATTTATTTAAAAAGAGAAGATTTATGCCATACAGGTGCACATAAAATTAATAATACTATCGGACAAATATTGGTTGCAAAATATTTAGGAAAAAAACGAATTATTGCCGAAACAGGTGCTGGTCAACACGGTGTTGCAACAGCAACTGTTTGTGCTTTAATGGATTTAGAATGTATTGTTTTTATGGGAGAAGTTGATATAAAACGACAAGCACCAAATGTAGCCCGAATGAAAATGTTGGGCGCAACAGTTGTGCCTGCAATAAGTGGTAGTAAAACATTGAAAGATGCCACAAATGAAGCCATTAGAGATTGGATTGGGAATCCTGAAGACACCTATTATTTAATAGGTTCTGTTGTTGGTCCACATCCATATCCAGATATGGTGGCTCGTTTGCAATCTATAATTAGTAAAGAAATTAAGGAACAATTATTAGCGCAAACAGGGAATGAAAATCCAGACATGGTAATTGCTTGTGTAGGTGGCGGAAGTAATGCAGCAGGTGCTTTTTACCATTATTTAGACACTAAAAATGTACAGTTAATTGCTGTTGAAGCTGCAGGTTTAGGTGTGCATAGTGGGCAATCGGCAGCAACTTCTCAACTAGGAGAAGTTGGTGTTTTACATGGAAGTAAAACCATATTAATGCAAGATGAATATGGGCAAGTAATAGAACCCTATTCTATTTCAGCAGGATTGGATTATCCTGGAATTGGTCCTTTGCATGCTTTTTTACACGAAAGTGAACGTGCTATATTTATGAATGCAACAGACAAAGAAGCGTTAAATGCTGCGTATGAGTTAACAAAAATTGAAGGAATTATTCCAGCATTAGAATCGGCTCATGCACTAGCTGTTTTGTCCAAAATGAAATTAACAAAAGATCAGGTAATTGTAATTAATTTATCTGGAAGAGGTGATAAAGATTTAGAAACCTATATAACACATTTAAAAGATGAGTAAGTTAACTAGTTTATTTAAAGTGAAACAGCATAATTTATGTTCAGTATTTTTTACTGCAGGTTTTCCAAAATTAAATGATACTGAACAAATTATTAAAAAATTGGAAAGTAATGGTGTAGATTTTATTGAAGTTGGTTTGCCGTACTCAGATCCATTGGCTGATGGACCAACAATACAACATAGTAGTTCTGTAGCATTGAAGAATGGAATGAATTTAGATCTTATTTTTAATCAGTTGGAAGCAATAAAAGAGACTGTTAACACCCCTTTAGTTTTAATGGGTTACTTAAATCAGGTTATAAAATATGGTGAAGCTAAATTTTGTCAAAAATGTAAAGACTGCGGTATAGAAACTGTAATTATTCCTGATTTACCGATGCTTGAATACGAATCTCATTACCAAGCTTTATTTGCAAATTATGGAATTTCAAATGTATTTTTAATAACACCACAAACTTCAGAAGAGCGTATTAGAAAAATTGATAAAATTACCAATGCTTTTATTTATGTAGTAGCATCTTCCTCAATTACAGGTGCTAAAGGAGAAATTTCAGAAAAGCAAATAGCCTATTTTAAGAGAATTAAAAAAATGAATTTAAAAAGTACCTTAATTGTAGGTTTTGGTATTTCAAATAAAGCAACCTTTAATAAGGTATGTGAGTATATGAATGGAGCAATTATAGGTTCGGCCTTTATTCGTTTTTTACAAGAAAAAGGAGTAGCAGAAATCCCTAGTTTTGTAACTAAAATTTTAGCATAATGAGTTAAACTTTAAGGCTTTTTTATTCAACTGAAAAGTTGAAATAGGTATCTGGGTACGGTTCATTCCGCAGTGTAAAGTGCCACCATTCTTTTGGGTAATTTTTAAAATTATACTTTCGCATTAACTCTTGTAAAATTTTCCTGTTTTGTAGTTGTTTTGAGGTTAAATTTTGATTTGAAACCCAAGATTCTTTACCAAAAAAATCATAAGGACTTCCCATATCCAATGCTTTTTTTTCATCAGTAGATAAATCAATAATGGTAATATCAACGGTACTACCTCTGCTGTGTCCAGAACGAGAAGCAATGTATTCTTCTTTAAATAAATTTTTCTTTTTAACGTTTGGATAAAATTCTTCTTTATTTAGAGTGTCATTCAAGTTTTTAGCCCATTTAACAAAATGATTTACTGCTTTTTGTGGGCGGTATGCATCATAAATTTTTAGTCCTAAATGTTGCTTTTTAAGTGCTAACTGAATTTTTTTTAACATATTGGCTGCTTCAACCGTAATTATGGCTTTTGGAACATTATACCCATCTATTGGTTTGCCAATAAAATTATGATTTCCAGCATATCGAATTTCTAATTCTATGGCTGGAATTACGGTTTTTATATCTACAAATCCTTTAGGTAATTGTTGAGCAAAGCCTTTCCCTACTACAAAGAGAAGAATGCATAAAATAGTATGTTTTAATATTTTATTTAACACGTTCACCATTAACATAAGTTTCTTCAACTTTTATAGATGGAATTTTTGAGGTTTCAATTTCCATAATATTTTTATTGAGAATTATAAAATCTGCCATTTTACCAGTTTCAATACTCCCTTTTTCATTCTCTTCAAAATTAGCATAGGCAGCCCAAATAGTCATCCCTTTTAATGTTTCTTCACGTGTTAACGCATTTTCCATTTGGAAACCGTTTTCAGGAAAATTATTTAAATCTTTTCGTGTAACTGCAGCATAAAAAGTTAAAAAAGGACTTACTTTTTCTACAGGAAAATCTGTTCCCAATGCAACTTTTCCATAATGTTTTAATAATTCTTTATAAGCGTAAGCTCCTTTCATACGCTCAGCACCAATTCTGTCTTTTGCCCAATACATATCAGATGTGGCATGTGTTGGTTGAATTGAAGGTAAAATATTATCAAAATAATTAAAATCGTTCATATCAATAATTTGAGCGTGTTCAATTCTCCATCGCCTATCTTTTTTACCTTTTAAAATTTCGTTATACGTTTTTAACATCACATAGTTTGCTGAATCTCCTATGGCATGTGTATTCATTTGATAATCTGATTTTACAATTCTCTTAGCAATATTTTGTAATTCGCCTATAGGTGTTACAAGAGCTCCAAAATGATTGTGTTTATCTGAATACGATTTTTTCATGGCTGCTCCACGAGAACCTAAAGCACCATCTGCATATACTTTTATAGATCGCACATTCAATCTGTCAGTTTTTATAATCCCTTTTGGTAAATAATAATCTAAATTTTTAGGGCTGTTAGAAATCATAGCATAAATACGAATTTTTAGTTCGTTGGCTTGTTGTAAACTATCAATTAAGTCAACAGTTTTTTTTGATAATCCGGCATCGTCAACAGTTGTTAAACCATAAAAAAAACAAATTTCTTCCGCATCTTTTAATGCTTGAATTTGTTCTTTTCTTGAAGGGTTTGGTATTGTTTTATCAATTAAATTCATAGGGTTATCAATAAATATACCCGTAAGTTTACCGTTTTTTTGTAGTATTTCTCCACCCGAAAAAGGAGTGTTAATGGTAACTTTTGCCAAATCTATTGCTGCTTGGTTTGCTAGTAGTGCATGGCCATCAATTCTACGAATTGCAATTGGTGTATTTGGAAATAACTGATCTAATTTATCTTTTGTTGGGAATTTTTTAATTTCCCAATCATTTTGATCCCAACCATGTCCGGTAATGTAGGCTGCTTTTTTTTCTTTTTGAAAATCAACAATACGCTGTACAACATCATTAAAACTAGTTGTGCCAGTTAAATCTACCTTTTGTTGTTGCAAACCTAATCCAAAAAAGTGGCAATGGGCATCTATAAAGCCAGGAACTATTGTTTTACCTTTTACATCGTTGATAAATGTTGAAGCATATTTTGATTCAATTTCAAGAGTGGTACCTACATCAATAATTTTACCATTTTTAATGGCAAAAGCTTGAGCTTTATCAAAGTTTTTATTTACAGTATAAACGTTGGCATTTATAACAATGGTGTCAACTTGTTCTTTTTTTGAACACGAAATGGTCATGGTAATTAAAAATACTACAATTATTTTTTTCATTTTAAATAGGTATCTAATAAATAAATAAGTGAAGCCATTGATGCTGCTCCTAGTTCTAATTCCCTTTTATTAACTTTGTCAAAAGTATCAATAGCGGTATGATGATAATCAAAATACCGTTGTGAATCTGGTTTGTAACCAAATAAAGAGATTGTTTCAGATTTTAAAGGGCTAATATCAGCACCTCCATGTCCTTTTTTAATATCGTGCAATCCATACGGAGCAAGTAATGATTTCCAACTCATAAATAGGTTGTAATTTTTTTCGGAAGCATCAAATGAAAAGCCTCTTGGTGTAAATCCACCCGAATCTGATTCTAAAGCTGCAATGTGATTTTCATTATTCTTTTTGGCTTCTTCGGCATATTTTTTACCACCTCTTAAACCATTTTCTTCATTCATAAATAAAACTACTCTAATAGTATGTTTAGGTTGTATATTATTTAATTTAAGTAAACGTAGCACTTCAATAGACTGCACAATACCTGCACCATCGTCATGAGCTCCTTCACCCAAATCCCAAGAATCTAAATGCCCGCCAATTGTTATATATTTATTGGGATAATCGCTTCCAACAATTTCACCAATAACGTTATAAGAAGGGGCATCTGGTAATGTTTTACAACCTTGTTTGAAGTAAAACCTTAAGGTTGGATTTTCTTTTAATTTTTTACTCAATAGGTCTGCAGCTTTAGTACTAATTGCTGCTGTTGGCACCTTTTCGGTATCAGGTAAATCTCCATAGCCCATACTTCCAGTATGTGGAATATCATCAATACTTGAAGTCATAGAGCGAACAATAACACCTAAAACTCCATATTTTCCAGAAACTTTTGCTCCATTAACACGTTGATCTACACAGCCACCATAAGCTCTAAAAGTTTCAATTAAAGTAGCATCAAAAGGGCGATTAAAAAAAACAATTTTCCCTTTTAACTTTTCGCCTAACTTTTCGGCTTCTTCCAAGCTGTTAACTTCAATAACTTCGCCTAAAACACCCTCTTTAGGAGTTGCAATAGAACCTCCTAAAGCACAAATTGGCACATTAAATTTAACATTATTACTTGTAAAATAGGCTTCTTCTTTTTCTCCACGAACCCAATGAGGAACCATAACAGGTTGTAGCCAAACGTTATCAAAATTTAAGTTTTTCATTAACTTTTCTCCCCATTCAACAGCTTGTTGAGCTTCTGGAGAACCAGATAAACGCCCTCCAATATTGGATGTTAAATCTCGTAACCATTCATAACTTTCTCCGTTGGTTAAAGAGGTGTTAAATAATTGTTTAATGGTAATTGAATCTTGTTTGTTAACTACTTGTTGAGATTGTTTATTAGGTTTAGTTTTAGAACAAGAAATTAAAGCAATAAATATACTTATTGCAATAAAAATATTTTTCATTTTGTAGTAGTTTTTATAGTTTGTTAAAACTACATAAAAAAGTTTTAATAAAATGAACTTCTATTACAAATCAAATTTGTACGTAATTCCAGCCAATATTTGTAATGATTGAACTTGGTAGTTTACAAATGTATAATATTTTTCTCCTAGTGCATTGTTAATTTTCGCAAAAGCGGTTAATCTGTTTGAGAAAATATAACCTCCATTTAAATTTAAATCCATGTAAGATTGATTTTGAATAACAGTGCCATTTTCAGGCAAAACCCCATAAGGAATTACAAATCCATACGTTTCACCACGGTAAAATAATTTAGCTCCGGCAAACCAGTTTTTATTTTGATAATTAGCCGAAATAGTTGCTTTTATAGTTGGTAAATTCCAAGCTTGAAACTGAGTGTTAGTTGTAAAGTTAGAGTAGGTTAGTGTAGCACTAAAATCAAATTCATCAGAAGCATCTATAGTAATTTCGCTGAAAACAGATAACGTTTTTACATCATCATAAATAACATTAAATGAATTTCCAGCTTCATAAGATTTTTCAACAGAAATTATTCCATCAGTTTTAGTCTGATTTTGAATAAACAAGGGTTTATTTTTTTCAGAAGTATGACTTACATTAAAATTATAACCAATATTGGTAGCTAGTTTTCCTTTAGCACCAGCAAATGCTTTGTATTGTTTATCTGTTTGTTGTACGTTTAAAGTTGGAGAAATAAAAGCGTTTTCATCAGCAAAATATTTATAAGTATTTTGAGTTAAATCTCCGGTAACACCTGCAACTATAATTAAAACTTCATCAATCATTTTATAAGAAGCTGTTACGTTCGGGTAGGCGTAAAAATCACTTGTTTTATGCTCTAAGTCGTTTGTATAGTAAAGTTTAGCGCCTAAATTCACAGTTAAATTATCGCGTAATACTTCAAGGTTAGGACTAAAGCCTAAATTTAAGAAGCTATGGTTTAAATCACTTGATGTTAGGTAGTTTTGCTTAAACTTACCTGCTACAAAATCAATTAAAAATTCACTATTTATTAATTCTGTTGAAATAGGAAATTCAAATGTTGGCTTGGCTAAAAGTCGAAATTCATTGCTGTTAAAATTATCTGAGAAATTGTATATTTCAACTGTTGCTCCTTTAAAAAAGGAATCTTCAAAATTAATTTTCCCTCCCACATAAAAATTCTTATATATTTGTTCTTCATCTAAAGAATTTATAAACGTTTCATCAAATGTACTATCTTTTGATAAGCCGTAATAATTGTATTGGTCGCGTTGAACGCCTGCATTTAATTGCCAGTTATAATCCCGTTCAAATTGTTTGTAGTACATATCAATTCGGGTATTAGAAAAATTATTATTTAGCAGTATATCTTTAATACCTCCTTCTGATGAAAAATGGTTTATAAAGATACCAAAATCATTATATCTAATATCTCCTGAGTGTAGATATGCTTCAAATAATGGGCTTGTAAAGTTACCAAAGCCACCTGAAATATAATTTTCAAAAAGGCGCTCTTTAGGTTCTCTAACAACACCTTTTGCTTTGCCTTTTGAAGGGGTAAAGGTAGACGCAACCGGAATTGAAAATATACGGTAATTTACAGTTTCCTTTTGAATTTTATTTGTTGTTTCAATAATTGGATTAGATTTAATTTTGAACGCATCTGATATTTTTGGGGTATATGGTTTTACAACAATTATTTCTTCCGTTTTCAAGGTGTCTTTTTTAGTTTCTTGTGAAAAAGAAAAACCAGCGATTAATAGTGTAAATGAGGTTATAAGAAGCTTACGCATGTTTATTGGTTTATTTTTATTATTAATTTTTTACAGACTCGTTAGTTTTGGCTAGTTCGGTTTTTATACGGCTAAGATCTTTTGTTGCTTCTTCAACAACATCCTTAAACTCTGTGAAGTTTTTTAATACACTTTCTAATATATATGTTGCCTGATAAGCATCTTTTAGCTCGTAATAATTATTGGCCATTATTATCAAACCTTTTGCAGCCCAATATTTGTAAGCAGCATAATCTGCAGCAATTTTTTGAATAATTTTATTTGAAACACGATAGCTACCATCACTGTTTTCAAAGTAGGCATCATAATACAAAGCTTCAGCCTTTAATTTTCCTTCTGCAATTTCTTCAACTTTTTTATAAGCATCTCGAGCTTTATTTTTATTGTTGGTTTTTATGGCTGAACGTGCAATTATAATGTAAGCATCAGACTTAATGCGATTTTCTATTTTAGAATTTTTTAATACCAACTCTGCATAATCTACTGCTTTGGAATAGTTTTTACTTTCGTAATAACCTTTCATTAAGTTAGATTGTGCAAAAGTGATGTTTTGAGATGAATTGGCTTCATTCTCCAATCGTTCTAAAATTGGGATTGCTTTGTTCCAATTATTATTTTCTAGATAAATTTGAGATAAACTTGAAAGTGCATTTTCAGTAAATTCATTTCTTTCTTGGTTTATAACGTAACTGTAATAGGAAATGGCTTCTGTATGTTTATTTGCTGAAAATAATGATTGTGCCAAATAAAAATTAGCTTGTAAAGAGTGCAAACCTTTTGGGAAATTTTCTAAATATTTTTTAAAACTTAGTATTGATTTTTTATGATTGTTTTGAAGGTATTGTTTTTCTGCAGATTCGTACGTGTCGTTGTCTAATTCAGCATTTGAAACATTCACAAAATCTAAAGTTTTAACCCAAGTAGCATATTCATCAACCTTGCCTAAATCTACATAAATTTGACGCGCATTTTTAACAGCTTGTTTGGCTTCATCTGAATTTGGAAAACGTTTAACAATACTTTTATAACTTGCTAACGCTTCCTCATTTTGGTTCGTGTTGTAAAATATCAATCCTTTTTTTAACAATGCTTTTGAAACCAAAGGACTTCTTTTAAAGTTGATAATTATTTCATCAAAATTTTCTAAAGCAAGTTTGCTTTTATTCTTTTTAACGTAAGAATTTCCTAAAACAAATAGCGCATCATCTCTATAAGTAGATTTTAAATACGTATTTAAGAAGGCGTTTAGGGTTGTTATTTTAGCGTTTTCATTACCCGTTAGCCCGTAGCTAATTGCTTTTTGAAATTGAGCATAATCACTATCAACACCATTCAATTTAATAGCTTTATTGTAATAAATAATAGCATTTGAATAATTGCTACTAGCAAAATAGCTATCACCAATTCTTAAATAACTATCATTAAGTTTTATAGTATCATCTATATTTTGTTTTGTATACTTTTTAAATGCAGCTATGGCATTGCTATATTTTTTTTGTTTGAAATAGACATACCCTAAATTGTAATTTATAGTTTTAAATTCTAGGGTTTTTGGAGCTTCATTAGTTGAGTAAAACTTTTTAAAATCAGCCAATGCATCTGTAAAATTATGTAATCTATAATTAGATTCTCCTTTCCAGAAAGTTGCTCTAGCTGTAAATATTGGATCTAAAGGTATGGTAAGTGAGCTTTTAAAATTTTCTATCGCCAAATCGTAATTACCTTCAATAAAAAGTTCTGTCCCCCTATAAAATGCCACTTTTTGGAATAAAGTTCTCTCTTTTGTGCTTTTCTTATTTTCTAAATATTCTAAGGCACCTTCGTAATCTTTAGAGGTAATATAAGCACTTATAATAAGCTCATTAATTTCATTTTTATGTGCAGAATTTGGGTACAATTCAATATATTCTTGTAATATTTCTGGTACGCTTTTGTATGGATTTCCTATTTCGTAACTTAATTTTGCATAATTTAACCAAGCATCTTTTTGAATGGTTGGTTTGTATTTCATATGAGCAGCATTTCTAAAAGCATTTAAAGCTTCTTGCTTTTTATCTAATTTTAAGTAGCATTCAGCTAAATGATAATAAGCATTTTGTGTTACAGCATTTTTTCCTCCAATAATTTTGTTGAAATATGTTATAGCATTTTCAAAATCGTTTAGTTTGTAATAAGCGTATCCTAAAAAATAATAATCGGTATTATTCCATTTACCACGTTTTCCTTTGTAATTTTTTAAATAAGAAATAGCTTCCTTGTATTTTTGTAGGTTAAAATAACTCTCCCCAATAATTTTTGAAATTTCAGAATGTTCTATTCGTTTAGCTTTTTGAAGAAGAGGTAACCCATATTCAATGGCTTTTTCAAACTTTCCTAATTTAAAATTCATGTCTGCTAAATAGTAGGAAACTTTTGTTTTAAAAGTTTTATCATTAGCAACTTCACCTAAATAAGTACCTGCAGTATCATAATCATCTTGTTTGTATGCAATATATCCATAATAATATTTGGCTTGTGCACCATATTTTTGTGAATCTAATAATGATAAAAAGTACTCTTTGGATTTGCTATATGCTTTATTAGCAAATAAAGAATAGGCATATTTAAAGTTAAAATCTTCTTCTTTTCTCAAGGTTAAATTTGTGGTATTTACTCTCGAAAACCATTTTGCAGCATAAGAATATTTGCCAATTTTGAAATAATAATTTGCGACGTCTATAAAAGCACTATTGCGTTTTGTACTTGTAGGGTATTTATCTACATATTGTTGCATTAAATCGTCTGCATCTGGTTGCTCTAAACGAATTGCACAATTGGCAGCGTAATATTCACAGTTAGCTTTTAACTCTGATGAATTATCGAATTGAGATTTAATTTGATTGAATATTTTTTGAGCAGCTAAGAAAGCTTTATTTTGGTACAATTCAATTGCGTGGTTATATTCTGAAAGTGAGTTGGTATAAATTGCTGTTTTTTGGGCAGCTATTGAGATAGTAATAAAGAACACAAGAAAAGAGAGAACAATTTTTTTATATGTCATTTTAATTAAAATTGAAAGTTTATAAACTATATTCTAATAACGTAGTTTTTTGGTGAAATTGCATTTGATAAAAAATATTTTTATTAAAAAGTTATAACAATAACTATTTCTGTTTTTCTAATCTAACTATGAATAAATAGGTTAAGAGTTAAGCTAAACGTATAAGGTAATAAAGTATTTTATTATTAATTGGAAAGATGTTGATACTTAACATTTAAATAATTAGATTTGTTAAAAATCTATTTTTTTTATGGCTGAGGTAATACTATCATTGCAAAATGCACAAATTTTCCAAAGAGAAAATTTAGTTTTATCAGATGTTAATTTAAGTATTAACAGAGGTGAATTTGTGTATTTAATAGGTAAAACAGGGAGTGGTAAAAGTAGTTTAATGAAAACATTATATGGAGATTTACCTCTTGAAAATGGAAAAGGTAGCATTGTAGGCTTCAATCTTAATAATTTGAAAGAAAAAGAAATACCCTTTTTACGTCGTAAAATTGGAATTGTATTCCAAGATTTTAAATTATTGAATGATAGAAGCGTATTTGATAACTTGTTATTTGTTTTAAGAGCAACAGGTTGGAAAGATAAAACTAAAATAAAAGATAAAATTAATGAAGTATTAGCTAAGGTAGGAATGGAGACTAAGGATTTTAAAATGCCATTTCAATTATCGGGAGGTGAACAGCAACGTGTAGCAATTGCAAGAGCATTGCTAAATAACCCAGATTTAATTTTGGCTGATGAACCTTCAGGAAATCTAGACCCTGCGACTTCTGTTGATGTTATGAATGTTTTAAAAGAAATTCACGATAGTGGAAAAACCATACTAATGGCTACCCATGATTATGCGCTTATTTTAAAGTTCCCGTACAGAACTATTAAATGTGAAGGTGGAGAACTGTTTGAAGTAGTGCAGCAAAAAAGCACTATAAATTAACATGCTTTCTATTTTAATTCCTGTTTATAATTATGAGGTGCAACTTTTGGTTGAAAACCTACTTAATCAATTAAAAACTATTGACTGTTGTTGGGAAATTATACTCTCTGATGATGCTTCAAATAAATATTATATAAAACGAAACTCTGAATTTATTAGCAAATTAAATAACTCACAAATAAAACTGATTCAGCAAGAAATTAATATTGGAAATGCGGCAAATAGAAATTTTTTAATTGCACGAGCTTCTTACAATTGGTTGTTGTTTTTAGATGCAGATGTACTGCCAGTAGCTTTCAATTTTCTTTCAATTTATAAGAAACAAATGGAGTTTACTACTAAAGAAATTATTACAGGAAATATTGTGTATGATGAAACAAAACCTCAACCACACTTATTGAGGTGGATATACGGAAAGGAAAAAGAAGAAATTAATTTTGAAAAAAGAAAAAATAAGCCAATATTACACGCTAGAGGGGCTAATTTTGCTATAAAAAAAATAGTAGCTAAAAAGAGAAATTTCCCAATTTTAAAAGAGAAATATGGTTTTGTTGATACTCGTTTTTTCTTCAATTTACTAAAAATCAGATTTGTGTTATAAATAATCCAGTATATCATTTAGGGATAGAGGAGAATAAGGTTTTTTTAGAAAAAACAAAAAAAGCCATTGAAAATGCGTTGTTTTTACTGAATACAAATGATAAATTAGTAAAGCAAATAGTACTTATTTCTAGTTATAGAAAAATTAGAATTTTTAAAAGAATTTTAGCTAAAATATATTCGAAGTATCATATGTATTTTGAAAAAAAAATAGTATTAGGAAAACCTTCGATATTTATTTTTCAAACCTATAAATTACTGTATGTCAGTTATCTAGATGTTTTTAAAAATGCTTGATATTATTGGTTCTTGATTTTTCCAAATTAATTCTTTGGCGGCTTTTTCTAATGGGATTTGATAAAAATATTTTCCATTTTTAAGAACTTTATTAATGGTTTTAGCTATTTCATTTGGAGAATGATTTTTAATAATTTCACCAATCTTGTAGTTTTTAACTACTTGTTTAATCTCAGGTAAATAAGTTGCCACTACAGGCGTTTTAGCTTGGATGTAATCAAATAATTTGTTTGGAAGAGAATACCTATAACTTAAACCTAAATCTTCTTCTAAACTAATACCTAATGTTGCCTTTTGGGTAATAGTAAATAAATATTCAGGTTGAATATTCCCTATTAATTTTACTTTATTTTCAACTTTAAATTCAATTATTTTTTTTTGAATTTCGGATTTAAAGGGACCATCTCCTGCAATTTTTAGAGGGATATCAATTTTTTGCATAGCCTCTATCAATGCCAGTAAACCTCTACCTTTATTTAGTGCTCCTTGGTAAAGAATATAGTTATTTTTTGATTCTGTAAAAGGATTATTTTTTGATGTTGGTAAATTTTTTATAACCAAAGGTTTAACGTTGTAATTTTTTTTAAACCAATTGGCTATTGAGTTCGAAACTGTTATGAAGTTTTTTTGTTTAGGGACCAACCATTTTTCTAGTATTTTCCATACTTTTTGTGGATATCTACCCTGTATGGATGGTAATTCAGAAAACAGTTCATGACTGTCAAAAACTAGCTGAACCTTTTTTAGTTTCGATACTAAATAATTTGGCAACAAAGTATCTAAATCATTAGCCAACAAAATTCCCTTTTTGAGAAATAGTAATTTTAAAAACAAGCGCACGTTGTATTCAGCATAAAATAAAAACCCTTTATTGAATACAAGTTTCATTCGAGTTGTTTTATAGTCTCTAAAAATCTCTTTACTATTCTTTAACTTTCTTCCAATTAATGTAATATCAAAATTCATTTGAGAAAGAGTAGTACACATTTTATGAACTCGTTGATCTGTTACCAAATCATTTGTTACTGAAACTATAACTCTTTTCATAAGATATTTGTATTAAGTAGTGGAACTGTTTTTGGAAAGATAATAAATATTAGCAAATAGAATAAATTGATTTGTTATAATAATAGGCCAAGAAAAGGTTAACATTATACCATAAACAACAAACAAAGCTGCACCAATAGAATTGATAATTCTCAATTTTTTTACATTTTTCATCATAAATGAAATAATGAGTATTAAAGAAGCCAAATATCCAACCCAATCTGTAAGTGAAATGCCAAAAATCATATTTTTATTTTTTAAATAAGGAGGGCAAAGGTACTCATAAAAACAATACAAAAGGTCTATAAAAAAGAAACCTCACTCATAAATGAGTGAGGAAAATTGCTATGAAAAAGATGGCAAGCTATGAAACTTACCATTGCAAATATACAAAAAAAAATAATTTAAAATGCTATAATTTGTTAAAAATTACTTAAAACAGCATAAAAGTTTGTTAAATAACATTTTTATTTTTTTTGTTAATTATTTAAAATTGCTTCATAAATTAAGTCTTGAATTTTTGTTCTGATGTCTTGTTCTCCTAATTTATTATTACTCATTGTTGGATAAACTCTATTAGATAAAAAAACATATAAAATACCGTTATCTGGATCTACCCACGTATAAGTGCCTGTAAATCCACTATGGCCAAAGCTATTTGAGGATGCGTACTTGCTACTTGCCTTAACTTCTGGATTCAAGCTTGGTTTGTCAAACCCAAGACCTCTTCTAATACTATCATTTGCGTAATAGCTATGATTAAATTTGTCTATTGTTTTAGATTCTAAATATCTTTTACCTCCATAAAATCCTTTTTGTAAATACATTTGCATTATTTTAGCAACGTCATTTGAGTTAGAAAATAAACCTGCATTACCACTAACTCCTCCCATCATGGCTGCTCCCATGTCATGTACATCTCCTTGTAAAACTTGATGTCTGTAATAATCATCAACTTCAGTTGGAGCTATTTTTTCTTTTTTAAATTTTTTGAGAGGATTATAGCCAAGTGTTGTAGCACCAAGTTGGCTGTAAAAGTATTTACTGTTTAATACATCCATTTTACCATGGTAAGTGTTTTCAATATATTTTTTAAATAAGTAAAAAACTAAGCCACTATACTTGTAACCTTCTAATTTTCTTTGAGGAGCTTCAGCAATTTTTTTATAAATAGTATCTGTATATGAATTTTTTAAGTATAAATTTCGTGCAATTTTTATTGAAAATTCATCACTTTTTTGTTTCCTATATAAATTATGAAAAGGAATTTTTGTTACACTATCAACAGTTTCTAAGTAATAGGGAATCCAAGCTTTAATTTTAGCAACATGAGATAATACTTCTTTTAATGTAATTGTATCTTTATTTGATTCTTTTAAATAAGGTAGCATTTCACCTAGTGTTGTTTTTAATTTAATCAAACCTTTTTCTTCACTTTTCATAATCATTGGTAAACCACCCAAAATTTTTGTAACTGAAGCTAAATCGTATAAATCTGTCAACTTTACTTTCTGTTTTTTATTATAAGTTTGGTAGCCAAAACTCTTGTGGTATATTACTTTTCCATAGCGAGCAACTAATACTTGTCCACCTGGAGCCATTAAAGAGTCTACAACAATAGTGGTTAAAGAATCTATTCTTTGAATTAATTTGCTACTCATATCAACTTCTTCAGGAATAGTATAAGATAACCTCATTAAATTTGGAGTAGATAATCCAGTCCCTTCAGGAAAAATATTTTTAATTGAAACAGGTAATTTCCCTTTTGCTTCATGAGCACCAAAAATTATTTCAGCTGAAATTTCCTGAGATTCTTTACTGTTTTGGTATGATACTATGATAGCATCAGTTGTATTAATATTGGAAGTTATATCTAAAAGAGTATAAGGGCTTGCAAAAATATCTAAAATAACATGGTGATTTTTAGAGATTTCTTCTAGCCATGTTATTTCTTCTTTACTCATTTTATAACTTTTCCAAGGACTTTCATTCGATTTGTGGTAACCAATGATAATGGTATTGTATGATTTTAATTTTTGAAGTAAGCCCGCTATGTTTTCATCTGAAATAATATCAACTTGTGTGTATTTTTTTAAGGTATTTGTAAATGTAAAATTGTCTGAATCTCCCAATTTTACATAAGCTATTTTGTTGTTTGAAAGCTCTTTGATAGGAAGTACTCCTTCATTGTTTTTTATAACTGTTATTGCAGCTTTCATTAAAGACTTGTATAATAATTTATCTTTTATTGTTATAATGTCTTCAGTAATATGAGTCTCTTTTATAGGGGTAAACTCATGGAGTTTAGCCCAATATTTAGCTTTCAATATTTTTCTAACAGATTCATTTAAACGTTTTTCAGTAAATAATTTCTTTTTAAGTGCTATTTTTATTTTTTTTACGGCTGATTTTACATCTTCAGGAATTAATAGTATGTCATTTCCAGCAACAAACGCAGCTAAATCTATATCTCCAGGTTTTGCATAGTTTGCAGCGCCTTTCATATTTAAAGCATCAGTGAAAATTAAACCCTTAAAACCCATTTTTTCTTTTAGAAGCTCCGTTATAACTTTATAGGAGATTGAAGTTGGAACGCCTGGTTTTGGTTCTAATGATGGTACATTTAAGTGTGCAACCATTACACTTGCTAAATTGGTTTTAAAAAGTTGTTTGTATGGAAACAATTCAATAGAATCTAATCTTTCTAGCGTAAAATCTAAGTAAGGAAGTGTTTTGTGAGAATCTGTAGAAGTATCTCCATGACCAGGGAAATGTTTTGCATTTGCCAATACACCAACACTTTGCATTCCTCTAATAAACGCCATTGCTTTTTTAGTAACATTGTGTTTATTTTCTCCAAATGAACGATTTCCAATAATAGGGTTTTTCGGATTTGTATTAATATCTACAACAGGAGCAAAGTTTACATTAATCCCTATTCTTTTACAATGAAGACCAACTTGTTTTCCAAATTCTTCTATTAGTTCATTATCTTGAATTGCACCTAAAGTCATATTCCAAGGGAAACGAAAAGAGTTTTTTAAGCGCATATTTAATCCCCATTCACCATCAATAGCAATAAGTAATGGAATTTTAGACTTTGTTTGATATAAATTAGTTAGTTTAACCTCCTTTTTAGGAGTTCCCTGCATAAAAATTAAACCGCCAATATGATATTTTCTTATCATTTTTTTGATAAAAGCTGTATGCTTTTTACCCTTATTAGAATAAGCTTGAATCATAAAAAGTTGACCTATTTTCTCATTCAATGTTAGTTTACTCATTCTATTTTCAACCCACTTTTCCTGTTTATTAACATCAGAACTAAGTAACGGATCTATTTGTTGTCCGTAACTTGTTGCAAACATTAGAAAGATACTTAGTGTTACTATTTTTCTCATGGTATACTATTTTTTAATTTTTTAAACTTGCTCCAGTTCCATTTAATTCAGAAAATACAATATTCCCATTTTTTAATTTTACTCCAGAAGCTATATCTGTTTTTAATAATAATGCGCCGTCCATATCAACATAATCTAACAAAGGTGTTAAATGTGCAATTGCCGAAATTCCTACGGAAGATTCTGTCATGCAACCAACCATAGTTTTTAAACCTAAAGATTTAGCTTTGGTTATCATTCTCTTTGCAGGTGTTAAACCACCACATTTCATTAATTTTACATTCACACCATGAAAATGATTATAGCATTTCTCTACATCACTTTCTATAATACAACTTTCATCTGCAATAATGGGCAAATAAGAATGGTTAAATACTTCTTTAGCGCCTTTCCAGTCATTTGCGGGTAGTGGTTGTTCAATAAATTCTACTCCTAATTTTTTTAACTCAACGGAATTATTTATAGTTTCAGTTGGGCTCCAACCGCAATTAGCATCAATTCTAAAAATAGCATTGGAGTGTTTTCTTAACTCTGCTACAATTTTAAGATCGTCTTTTGTTCCTAACTTAATTTTATATATAGGCCAAGGCATTTCTTTCATTTTGCCTATCATGTTTTCTACGGTATCAATACCAATAGTGAAATTTGATTGTATGTTTTTTTTAGGCTCAAGATTCCAGTATTCATACAATTTCATATTTTTTTTATGGGTAAATAAATCTGTATAAGCTTCATCTAATGCACATAATAAAAACATGTTATTATTAAAGTAAGGAAACAAATAATCCCAAAATTCTTCTGGTGTTTTTTCAGAAGTAATTTCAATAATTTTACGTTTAGCAATTAGTTCCTTTTCAAATTGTTCAACAAAAGTATTGTAATACGGGTTTGCAGTTGCTTCACCAAACCCCGAAATGCCATTTTCTTGAAGTTCTATTATTATTGAAGGAATTTCAGTTCTTGTACCTCTTGAAATTGTAAAAGGGTGCTTTAGTTGTAAATTATATGTTCGTATTACAAGTTTCATTTTAATGCTTCTTTTAATAATGTAACAGGGTGTTTAGAAATTCTATCTGTACCATCTTTAATTTGATGTCTACAACTGGTGCCTGAAGCTGCAATAATTGTATCGACTTCAGTATTTCTTATTTTTGGAAATAATGTATCTTCACCAACCTGCATACTAATTTTGTAGTGTTCTTTTTCATAACCAAAAGAACCAGCCATTCCACAACATCCTGAATTTATGATGGTTACTTTGTAATTTTTAGGGATAGAAAGCATTTGAAATGTAGGTTCAGTTCCGCTCAATGATTTTTGTTGACAGTGACCATGAATTTTTAACGTTTTGTTTGCTGTTGTAAAACTACTAGCAGTAATGTTATTTTTTAGATATTCTTGTTTTACAAATTCTTCAATGGTAAATGTATTTTGTGCAATTTCTTTTGCACTATTTTTATCATCAGCCAGTCTTAGATATTCATCTCTAAAAGTTAAAATTGCAGAAGGTTCTATACCAATTAAAGGAGTTTGTTTAGTGATTTTATTTTTAAAGAAATTTACATTAAAATTAGCTTTTTCTTTAGCCTTATCTAAAATGCCTTTTGATATAAAACTTCGTCCACTTTCTTCATGTTTAGTTATGTTTACTTTATAGCCTAGTTTGGTTAATAATTTAATAGTATCTATTCCAATATTAGCATCGTAATAATTGGTAAACTCATCAACAAAAAGATAAACTTCACCAAATTTAACAGGTTGATTTAACAGGCCGTTTTTATATTTTTTATACCATTTGTAAACAGTAGTTTTAGCCAATTTAGGAATACTTCTTTTAAGAGCTATTCCCATCAATTTTTTTGTAAGTTTTGTATTTAGCACCAAATTAGTAAAAGTAGGAGTGAGGCTTCCTAGTTTATTCCATTTTACATTATTGGCAAAAAGTTGAGTTCTAAACGGAATGCCATTTTCTTTGTAGTATTGATGTAGAAATTCGGCTTTTAAAGCGGCAACATCTACGTTGCTAGGGCATTCACTTGCACAGGCTTTGCAACTTAAACACAAATCAAAAACATCGTATAATTCTTTGTGATTGAATTTATTTTTTTTGGTTGAATTTGTCAAGAATTCACGTAAGGCATTTGCTCTTGCACGTGTAGTGTCTTTTTCGTTTTTGGTGGCTCTATAGCTTGGGCACATGGTGCCACCGGCTTCAGGAAGTTTTCTGCAATCACCTGAGCCGTTACATTTTTCTGTAGCTCTTAAAATTCCTAAACTATCTGAGAAATCTTGGATAGTTTCAATTGTTGGTTCAACTCTATCAACTTCATAGCGCAAATTTTTATCCATAGGAAAAGGATTTACAATTTTACCTTTATTGAATATGTTATTTGGGTCAAATGTTTGTTTAATACGTTTTAAAAGCTCGTAATTTTTTACACCAATCATTTGTGGAATAAATTCGGCTCTTACAATACCATCACCGTGTTCACCACTAAATGAACCGCCATATTTTTTAACTAATTTAGCCGTTTTTGTAGTTATTTCCCGAAATAAAGCAACATCTTCTTTTTTCTTTAAATTTAAAATAGGACGTAAATGAATTTCACCAGCACCAGCATGTGCATAATACACTGCTTCTTGTTTAAATTCATCCATCATTTGGGTAAATTCTGAAATATAGTTTGGTAAATCGTTTACTTCTACAGCTGTATCTTCAATACAAGCAACAGCTTTGTTATCTCCAACAATATTTCCTAACAAACCCAAACCTGCTTTTCGTAAATTGAAGGCTTTATGAATGTTGTTATTTATTAATTTAGGATAGGCATAACCTAAATTATTTTCTTTTAAGTTTGAAATTAATCTATCTGCTAATTTGTTTGATTCTTCGTTAGAATTTGTACAAATTTCAAGCATTAATATTGCTTTTGGATCTCCCTCTACAAAAAATCTATTTTTTAATTGTTCCCTGTTGTTTTTGGTACAGTCTAAAATAGTTTTATCCATCAATTCACACGTGTACAAGTTGTGTTTCATAGCCGTTACCACAGCCTCCATACTTTCTTGAATACTGTTAAAATGTGCGGCAATCATAACATTTTTTGGTGGAGGTAAGTTGTCTAACTGCAATGTAATTTCAGTTGTAAAAGCTAAGGTTCCTTCGCTTCCAGTTAGTAGTTTACCAACATTTATGGTAGTGTTTTCACCACCAAAAAGTTCAAATTTTAATAATTCATCAACAGGATAACCATTATTTCTGCGGTGAATACTTTTTTTAGGAAACTCTTTTAAAATTTCTAGCTGAATTTCTTTGTTGCTTAATTCGTTAAAAAGTGATTTGTAGATAGTGTTTTCTAACGAGTTTCCAATTTTTTTTTGACTAAATTCTGAAGTAGTTAATTCATTAAATACTGCTTCAGATCCATCACTTAAAATAGTTTTTAGCTCAATAATTTTATCTCGTGTTACACCATATTTTATAGAAGTTGTTCCTGATGAATTATTACCAACCATACCACCAATCATACACCTGTTACTGGTTGAAGTATTTGGGGCAAAAAATAATCCGTAAGGTTTTAAGTAATTGTTAAGTTCATCTCTAATAATTCCGGGTTGAACAGTAACAGTTTTTTTATGCTCATCAAAAGTTAAAATTTTAGTAAAATGTTTTGAGATATCAATTATTAAACCATCACCAACACATTGTCCAGCCAATGAAGTACCTGCAGCTCTTGGAATTAAGGTTAAGTTATTTTTGGTTGCAAATTGAATAATTGTTTTTATATCTTGTTTGTTTTTTGGGAAGACTACACCCAAAGGAATTTTTCGATATACTGAAGCATCTGTAGCATAAATGCTTTTATATAAGTTATCAAAATGAACTTCACCTGATACTAAATTTTCGAGTTTACTTAAATCTACTTTTTTTGAAGACATTACATGTGTTTTATTACGGATTGAAAACAACACCGCTACAATGGTTTTTACTAGCTCCAGTAACACTTTTCAAACAATTATTTTGACCTTCATCTTTTAAAAATCCAAGCAAGGCAAAAACCAAGGCTTCTTTATAATTTATGATAGTGTCTTCTGGGATTATTAGTTGAGTTTTAGTGTAGAATTGAATGCGATTAATAAGAAATGTGTTGTAAGCTCCACCACCAGCAACCAATACCACCTTTTTGGCACTTGAATCAATTTTTTTTGTAATTTGTATAGCTACGTGTTCAATAAAAGTTCTTAAAATATGGTTGATTTTAAGGTTGTATTTATCTATCATAGGAAAAATAGTTTCTACAATAAATTCATAACCTAACGATTTAGGTTTCGCATCATTATAAAATGGTAAGGCATTTAGTTCGTTTAATAAACGTTTATCAATATTTCCGGTTGAAGCAATAGCTCCCTTGTCATCATATTCAATATTTAAAGAGGAAACATAATGATTTAAAACAATGTTAACAGGGCAAATATCAAAAGCAATACGATTTTTATTTTCTTCAAATGAAATATTGGCAAATCCGCCTAAGTTTAAACAATAATCATAATCAGAAAATAATAATTTATCGCCTATTGGTACTAAAGGAGCACCTTGTCCGCCAAGGGCTATATCTTGTACTCTAAAATCGCAAATGGTTTTAATGCCAGTAATAGCAGTTATTTGAGGGCCATTACCTATTTGAAGTGTGTAATTTTTATCAGGATTGTGGTATATTGTATGTCCATGAGAAGCAATAAAATTTAAATTTTCAATTTTATTTTCTGTAATAAAATTTTGAATTATTTCACCTAAAAATATTCCGTAATCAGCATCTAGTTTGGTAAGCGCTTCTCCTGATAAATGGAAACCATTTTTTAAAGTTGATTTCCAATTTTTAGAATAAGAAATAGTAGTTGCCTTTAAAATTTCAAAAGTAAAATTATTGTTATAATTAATTTTAACATAAGCAATATCAATTCCGTCTAATGAGGTGCCACTCATAACACCAATTATATGTTTGACAGTACTTTTCATATCATAAAAATTCACTTTTATAAAGATCTAAAACATTTTTCACACTTTTATGTTTTTCCAAAAGCATAGAGGCTAAATCTTCATCAATAAGTAGTTCGTCCATTAACATTAGTACTCCTCGGTTTACTAATTTAGTATTAGATAGTTGCATGTGAACCATTTTGTTATCTTTTACTCTTCCTAACTTAATCATTACTGAAGTTGAGATCATATTTAACACAAGTTTTTGTGCAGTTCCTGCTTTCATTCTTGTGCTTCCAGTAACAAATTCAGGTCCAACAACTATTTCAATTGGATATTCAGCAACATGAGAAAGAGGACTATTTTTATTACAAGTAATGCAACCGGTAGTTATATTATGTTGTTTGGCTCTTTGAAGTCCGCCAATAACATAAGGAGTTGTTCCAGAAGCCGCAATTCCAACTAAAACATCTTTATCAGTAATATTATACTCTTGTAAATCTTTCCAAGCAAGAGTAGTATCATCTTCAGCATTTTCAACAGCTTTTCTAAGTGCAATATCGCCTCCGGCAATAAGGCCAATAACCCAATTGTCTGAGACACCATAAGTTGGAGGGCATTCTGAGGCATCTAATACTCCAAGTCTTCCACTTGTGCCAGCTCCAATATAAAAAAGCCTTCCTCCATCTTTCATTTTAGCATAAATAATATTTACCAATTTTTCAATAGAGGGAATTACTTTTTCAATAGCAAGGGGCACGGTTTTATCTTCAGCATTGATATTTGAGAGTAACTCAAATGTGTCCATTTTTTCAAGATTGTTGTAATTAGATGATTGTTCAGTTGTGGGTTTATTCTTCATGTTGTTTTTTTATGATGGTTAAACATAAAATTGTTAATAATGCATTTACTAGTATATTCATAAAACCTAAGTCAAATGAAAATTTAGATATTAAAAAGTAATTTAAATAGTATGTTACAAAAGGCATTAAAATGCATACGTAAGGTACTAAAGTATCTTTAATTTTAATTTTGGTAAAAATACCAAATAAATAGAGTCCTAAAAGTGGACCATAAGTATAGCCAGCCACTTTAAAAATAGTTGAAATAATATCGCCTTTACTGTTTGAAAATGACATTACTATTATAAAAATTAAAACTGAAAAACCAAAAAGAACAACATTTTTTAATTGTTTTTTTTCTTTTGAAGTTTTGTTTTGTATTGCTAAAAAATCGTGTGTAAAAGAGGTTGTTAATGCTGTTAATGCTGAATCTACACTTGAAAATGATGCAGCTGTAATACCTAAGATAAAGCTAATACTAGCAATAATACCAAAATAATTTAGTGATAGCATAGGGAATAGGCTATCTGTATTTATAAATTTTCCGTTTTCCACCTCTAACTTAATACCAAATTTATCAGCATATAAATAGAGCATTATACCTAAACCCAAAAATAAAAATTGAGTTACAGCTAAAATTAAGCTAAATGTTAATGCATTATTTTGTGCTTCTTTTTTATTTTTGCAAGTAAGTGTTTTTTGCATCATATTTTGATCTAATCCCATCATTGCAACAGCAATTAATATTCCTGAAATAAATTGTTTAAAAAAATTGCTTCCAGAATTAAAATCCCAATCAAAAACCTTAAAGTATTTATGGTGTATTACAGATGAAATTGTTTCAGTAAAACTGAGGTTCAAAGCATTTTTAACAGTATATATTGCAATAATGGCAGCTAAAATTAAGAAGAAAGTTTGAAGCGTATCTGTCCAAACAATTGTTTTAATTCCAGATTTATTTGTGTAAAACCAAATTAACAATAAAATAATGATTACTGTTAGATAAAAAGGGACATGAAAAGCATCTGAAACGGCATATTGTATAATTTTAGCAGCTAATAGTAGTCGAAGAGCAGCGCCAAACGATTGTGATACTAGGAAAAATAAAGATCCGGTTTTGTATGTTTTTATTCCAAATCTTGTTTCTAAATAGGTGTATATAGATACTAATTTTAATTCATAATAAATAGGTATAAGAACATAGGTTATAAAAATGTACCCAACTACGTTTCCAAAAACAAATTGTAAATAGTAAAAATAATTATTTCCTACCATTCCTGGTATTGAGACAAAAGTTACACCAGATAATGCAGCTCCAACCATTCCAAAAGAAACCAATTGCCAAGGAGATTCTCTATCTCCGGTAAAAAAAGAATTGTCACTCCTATTTTTTGAAGCAAAATGAGAAATCAACATTAGAAGACCGAAATACGATGTAATAACTATTAAAATTAGTGTTGAATTCATTTATTTATGTTAAATATTTGCATGAAATTGAATGTGTAGATGGAGGTTACAAATTTAACAACTTTTATTAGAGAAATTAATTAGTAGTAAAGGTTTGTTTTTAATTTTTAGTTTAAAAGAATAAAAGGGGGGTAAACAAATCTCTTTGATTCCCCCATTTATCAATTACATAAAACAAAAATTTTATTAAATACTTGGATCAGCGGGTATATTAGGATTATTTTCCCTTTCATTAAAAGGATAGGGATAATAATTTCTATTACGTTCAATAAAGTAGTCTCCGTTAGCAGGAATATTCAAATTTGGATGAATTCGTCTTGAATCTTCAAATCGCATTCCACTCATAAATAACTCTATGGATCTATTTTTAAATATTTCATCCATAATATCGGTTTGGCTGTTTGCATTTCCAGTCCAAGGGCCTAAAGCTGCATTTACACCAAACACATCATTGGTTTTTTCTCTAACCAAGTTTAAGTTTAAAACTGCATTAGGTAAATCATTTGACATTGCATAAGCTTCTGCTTTAATCAATAACATTTCACCTGGTAAATAAATTGGAATTGAAGTTGAAGCGGTAGAGAAAAAACCTACTGCATTGTCAACATCATGGAATCCAAAGTCAGTTTCAGTTTCATCAACAGGAGATAGGTAGAATGTAATCCTTCCATCACCAGCTTCAGGAATATAGCTGCCAGTTAAACCAAAATTATCTTGAGGTTTTGTGTCAGGATCATTAAAAACGGCAAAACTCCATACAGGGTTTTCAGATGTAACCCCATCATACCACCATTCTGACATTGACGATGAATTTACAGCATTTGCAGCAGCTATTGCAGCAGTATAATTCCCTGCAAATAAATTGTATCTAGCTAAAAATGCATTTACTACATTTTGTAAATCTAAATTAGGAAGATATGCTAAAAATTCTGCTGAAATAGTAGTTGAAGCCAAATCTGCTTTAGCACTTTCTAACAAACTGATGCATTCACTTAAAACTTCGGCTCTAGTACTAAAAACAGAAGCGCCATTAGGATCGTTATTGATAGGTGCTTGTTCAAAATTTTGGATTAAATAACCTAAAGTCATCGCTTTAAACCATTTTGCATAAGCACTAAGACCTGCTTTTGTTCCAGGTTCCATTTCTACATTATCTATATTTGCTAATATAGATTCAGCCATTCCCTTATCTCTTAATAAACGAGACCATAATCTAGTAACACCAGCATTATCACTGTTTAATAAAGTTCCACCAGCCACTAACTCTCCGGGAGTTACATATGTTAATGTGTTTCCTAATTCTCTTGTTGTTAATCCAGGAATTTCAACAATTGGTGCCAACGTTGAAGTTGCAAAATGTTGTGACATACCAACAGATACACCTAGCAAACCAGCTTTAGTAGTTAACACTTGGTCTTCTGCAGGCTGATTTATATTGTTAAAATCTGTTTCACAAGCTGTAAAAGACAGTACGCCAATTACAACTATAAATATTTTAATTAATTTTTTCATTGTTCTTTATTTAAAAATTAAAGATTACACCAAATTTATATACTGCAGGAATAGGTACGTTTGCCATATCCTGTCCTGTTACTCCATTGGTTTGCCCTTGAGTATTTACCTCTGGATCAAATCCATAATAATTATCAATTGATATTAAGTTTGTTCCACTTAATGTGAATTTAACATTTTTAATATAATTTTTGTTTAATTTTAAATTATAAGTAAGTGCAACTTCTCTAAGTTTAATATAAGATCCATCTTCAATAAATGATTCAAAAATACCAAAGTTAGCAATTGAATTTCCTTTCGGTATAATACCATTTAATTCATCAGCTGTAGCTTTTCCACCAGCAAAAAGATACCCCATACGTTTGTCCCAACTCATTACATCATTTCCTTTAGAAATATCCCATTGAAATCTAAAACCAAAGTTTTTATATTCAAATTCATTAGTAATAGATGCTACAAAATCTGGATTTGGATCTCCAATAATTTTTCTCAATATAGTTCCAGAAGGCTGACCGTTTGCATCGTAATCTTGAACAGGTGTATTTCCTTCGTAGTGGCCTCTAGCTTTTTGTACTTTTCCGTCTGCATTTAACAAAATTGTTCCATTGTTATCTCTTGCGAAATAAGTTCCATAAAATACACCAATTGCTTCACCATCTTGAGCTACTGAAGTACCAAACATACCTAATCCTTGTCTAAACCCTTCAACATCTGAAACAATATTTCTATTACGACTAAAAGTACTAGTAATTGACCAGTTTAAATTTTCACCTCTTAAAGGAGTACCTTTTAATAGTATTTCAAATCCTTTGTTTGTCATATTTGCAACATTTGCAAACTGTTGATCAAAACCTGTTGAAGGTGATAAAGGGCGGTTTACTAATAAATCTTGAACTTCTTGACTGTAGTAAGAGAATTCAATACTTAATCTATTGTTAAACATAGAAGCATCAAATCCAAATTCTGTTTCGGTTTGCCTTTCAGGTTTTAAGTTAGAATTACCTTGTGTTGTTGAAGGTATAAAACCAATATTTCCGTTATATACAGAACTATTGTAGTTTGTATAAATTTGAAAAGGATCTAAAGCAGTTAAGTTACCAGCTTGTCCCCAAGCAGCACGTATTTTAAAAGAATCAAAAGTATTTCCTAATGCATTTTCCCAGAAATCTTCATCAGAAATAGCATAAGAAGAACTTACTTTAGGGTAGAATTGTTGACGTTCATCTACTCCAAAAGTAGAAGCCCCATCCAATCTTCCTGCAAGTGTAAGAAATAATTTGTCTTTATATCCAAAACTTTGTTGTAAATACCCTCCCCAAAAAGAAGCCTGAGTTCTATAATCTACACCTGAAGCTGCAGATGAAGGGTCTGTTACAATTACACCATCAATGGCACTAACCAAATTATTGGTAACACCAAAAATTTGTCTTTCTTCATATTGGTAACTGTATCCAGCACCAGTAGTAGATTTCAAATCATCACTTATATCAAACTGATAACTCATATTAATATCACTATTTAACAAATCAGAACTGATTGTAGCTTTTTGAGACAAACCATTTGCCTTTGTGTTAAATCCGTTTGGAATATAAATTAACCCTTCCGAATTAGAATGGTCATATCCTAAAGTATAATTAAATCTAAAGCCTTCAAAAGGTGTTAATTTAAGTTGAATATCATTAATAGATCTAAAGTTTGTTGTTGTGGCTTCAACCCTGTCAATTGCTTCATACGGATTTGCCATCCAGCCTATATTTGGATAATTTCCAAATTCATCAGGCTCAGGATTGTTTAAGTTATCAGCAAAAATAAGACTTGTAATAGGGCCGTAGTTTGTACCATTTGGCATGTCAGTACTTTTGTTGAATGAAACAAATGATCCTGCTGAAATAGAAAGCCAATCATATAATTCTTGATCTAATCTTATACGTAATGTTTTTCTGTCAAAATCAGTATTTCTAACAATACCATCATTTTTATACTGCGAAGCAGAAAAAGAATATTTTGTTTTTTCAGTACCTCCATTAATGTTTAAAGAATTTTCAAAGCCGTAAGCTGTGTTAAAGATATAGTCTTGATAGTTATAACGAGTTGCAGGTACAGCTGTATTTCCATCCCATTTTAATTGAGCATCATTGTAAGGCAATGCTTTTCTCAAGTTATTAACATTAAAACTTGTAGAGTAAGTAATTCTAGGTTCGCCTATTTTTCCTCTTTTAGTAAAAATTTGAACTACTCCATTACTAGCTCTAGAGCCATAAATAGCAGCGGCGGCAGCCCCTTTAAGAACTTCAATACGTTCAATGTCGTCAGGATTAATATCAACCAACCTATTTTGAGTATAACCTCCTAAATTAATTAAAGCAGAAGAGCTATTGTTGGTAATAACTCCATCAATTATGTATAATGGGTCTGAACTACCAACCAATGTACTTGCACCTCTTAATTTGATAGAAACACCACCAGAAGGATTTCCTGAGTTTCTACTAATTTGTGCTCCTGCAATTTGTCCTTGCAATGCTTCTCCAATACTCACAACAGCTTTCGAATCACTTAAATCATCAGCCCCTAAGGTTGATATTGCAGACCCGAGTTGTTTTTTTGTGGAAATTCCTGAAGTTCCAGTGACGATAACTTCATCTAAGTTTAGTAAATCTTCAACTAATTTAAAATTAATTGGATTTTTGTTTTCAATTTTCTTCGTAGTAGGTTTCATTCCTAGATACGAACATTTCAATTCTTGCCCTATATTAGCTGTTATGGTGTAGTTACCATTAAAATCGGTTTGAGCGCCTGTTTTTTCACCAACAACAATAATGTTTGCTCCTGGGATAGGAGAACCATATTCGTCAGTTACTGTTCCGGTGATTTCGATTTCTTGGGAAAAAACACTTAGACTACTAAATAGTAGAGCAGTAATAATTAAATTAATGCGTGTAAAAATACTTCTCATTTGGTATTTATTTATGTTAAACACCCAAAACTAGCATTTTTTTCTTAATTACGTTAATAAATTGTTAAAAAAATGCAAAATTTAACATTTAAAACAGCATAAAACAGCATTTGCTTATGTTTTTGTAAGTTTTTCAAAGGGTTTTGACACCTTTTTCTTTAAATTCATTAAAAATTGAATCGGAAGGATCAATATTAGTGACAATAGTGTCTATTTTATGAATAGGAGCTACTGCATATCGTTTAATTTTATTTATTTTATTTTGGGTACAAAGCACAATAACTTTATCACTGGCAGAAATCATACACTTTTTTATGTGAGAAACTTCCCAGTTAGGTTCTGTCATTCCGCTTGAAACATTAATGCCTTCAGTACCCATAAAACATAAATCTGTTCTTAATTGAGATATAAAAGATACCACATCTAAGCCAATAGTAACTTGTGCGGGTTTGTATAATTTCCCTCCAATAAATATAATTTCAATTGAGGGGTGTTTGGTTAACTCAAGAGCAATAGGTAGGCTATAGGTGTAAATGGTAGCATTAATATCTGAAGGTATAATTTTTGCCAATTGTAGGTTGGTGGTGCTTCCACTCATAATAATAACTTGACCGTCCTTTATTAAGCTTAAAGCTTTTTTTGCAATGATATTTTTTTCTTCTAAGTTAAAATTACTTCTTTCTAAATATGATGAAGCTAGGTTATCAATTGGCAATGCTCCTCCGTGGACTTTCTTAATTAACTTTTTGGAAGATAGCTCGTTTAAATCTCTTCGAATAGTGTCTTCAGAAACTTTTAATTCAATACTTAAATCGGCAGATAAGACTTTTCTACTTAACTTAATCTTATCTAATATATAATGGTGTCTTTCTTCTTTTAGCATGCTGTATACGTTGTTAATTGTATTAACAAGCACAAATATGCAAAATATTTTTTACTTTTTATATTGTTCTTTATTTAATAATAAATTTAGGAATATAGAATTAAGTGAAATTTTATGAGGTTGAGATGGATTTGAATTGGAGAGGATGATAAATTTTAGTGCACAAAAATGCATAAAAATGCATAAAATCTTTTTTTAAAGCATTTTTATTTTTATTTTTACAAAATAAATAAAAGGAATAATGAAAGATACTCAACAGGCTTATCTAAAAAATATAAAATACCAAGAAGCGGGTAAATTTGAAGATACTAGATTTGAAAAAATACATAATGTAATTTTTTCAAACTCTAATATTGGATCTAAAACTGTTGCTCTGGAAATAGCTGATTTGATTTTACGCAAACAAAAAGAAGGGAAAAAATGCGTATTGGGTTTGGCAACTGGATCATCTCCTATAAAAGTTTATGAAGAGTTAGTTAGGATGCATAAAGAAGAGGGCTTAAGTTTTTCAAATGTTATTACCTTTAATTTAGACGAATATTATCCAATGGATAAAAGTAATATTCAGAGTTATTTTTATTTTATGCACGAGCATTTGTTTAATCATGTTGATATATTGCCTGAAAATGTACACATACCAAATGGTACAGTTAAAAGTAATGAATTACACCAATATTGTATTGCGTACGAAAAAATGATTGAAGATAATGGAGGTATCGATTTACAATTGTTAGGAATAGGGAGAACAGGGCATATTGGTTTTAATGAACCAGGCTCTCATTTTAATTCTGAAACAAGAAGTATTACGTTAGATTATATAACAAGAGCTGATGCTGCATCTGCTTTTTTAGGAATAGATAATGTTCCAAAGAAAGCAATAACAATGGGTATAAGAACTGTTAGAAAAGCTAAAAGAATTATTTTGTTAGCTTGGGGGCATAACAAATCTTTGGTAATAAAAAAGACAATTGAAGGCGAAGTGTCGTCAAAAGTACCAGCAACGTATTTACAGCATCATAAAAACACAACATTTGTATTGGATGAAGAGGCTGCTTCAGAATTAACAAGAATAAATACTCCTTGGTTAGTTGGGCCATGTATTTGGGATGATAAATTGAGTAGTAAAGCAATTATTTGGCTGTGTCAAAAAACAGGAAAATCAATTCTGAAATTAATAGATGAAGATTACAATGATAATGGAATGTCTAGTTTATTGGCAGAAGAAGGTTCATCATACGACTTAAACATTAAAATGTTCAATAAAGTACAGCATACCATTACGGGTTGGCCGGGAGGTAAACCAAATGCTGATGATACTTCAAGACCTGAAAGAGCAATTCCAACTAAAAAGAGAGTTTTAATTTTTAGTCCACATCCAGATGATGATGTAATATCAATGGGGGGTACTTTTGATAGATTAGTGACTCAAGGACACGAAGTTCATATAGCGTATCAAACTTCTGGAAATATAGCTGTTTCTGATTATGAAGCTTTGAAATTTGCAGAAGTATCAAAAGAAATGAGTTGTAAAAAAGATGACACTTTTATTTCAACTCTCATTGAGCAAATAAAATCTAAAAAAGAAAATGTAATTGATACTATTGAAGTTAGAAAACTTAAGGGGTTGATAAGAAAAAGAGAATCTTTAGCTGCTACAAGATATTTAGGTGTGCCTGATAAAAACGTACACTTTTTAAATTTACCTTTTTATGAAACGGGAGGCATCAAAAAAAATCCGTTAGGAAAAGAAGATATTAAAATAATGTGTAAAATTATTGAAGATATCAAACCACATCAAATATATGCGGCAGGTGATTTAGCTGATCCACATGGAACACATAGAGTGAGTTTAAATGCGCTTTTTGAATCTTTAGCAATACTAAAATCAAAATCGTTTATGAATAACTGTTGGGTATGGTTATACAAAGGAGCTTGGCAGGAATGGGAAATTCACGAAATTGATATGGCTGTACCAATGAGCCCAGATCAAGTGTTAAAGAAAAGAAAAGCCATATTCTTTCATCAATCACAAAAAGATGGTGTGATGTTTCAAGGTAGTGACATTAGAGAGTTTTGGATGCGTGCTGAAGATAGAAATACAAAAACGGCAGAAAAATATAAAGAATTAGGTTTGGCTGATTATGCTGCAATAGAAGCATTTGTGAGGTGGCATTTTTAAGTGTTATTTTTTGAATTAAACCCGAACTATTAGTAATAAAAGGATACTAAAAAAAATAATAGCTAAAAACCCAAAAATAATTTTAGACGCTATTTTCTTATTTCCAAAAAACAGTGCATATCCCATCTTAATTAAAGCATTGCTTATGGTAGCCAATATTGTTGCTTGAACAATTAAAGTGATTGTAAGTGAATTATTTTTTGTTTGAAATAAATTTAATATAAACGGATCAATATCGGTAACTCCAACAATTACGGATAGTATTTTTACACCAGAATTTCCGTAATATTTAAGTACTAAATCTGTAACCATTGCAAAAACAACAAATAATAACCCAAATATAAAAGCAGTTTTAAATTCTAAAGGGTTTTTGTAAGTTATTTGCTTTTGGTTAACTTCATTAACATTGTCTTTAGAGTTGAAAAATAAAGCTAAAAGAATACTAAAAAAGGTTAATGGAATAAAAAAATACACTAGAGATTGCGCTACTGTTTTATTAAAAATAAAGGCCAAAACGAATAAGCGAATATACATCATGGCAGTTGCAAATAAAATACTGGCAACAATTTTAGATGCAGAAGAACCGTCTTTACTTTTTCGAGCAAGAACTATTGTAGTTGCAGTGCTACTGTACATTCCACCTAAAATACCTGTTAGTAATAATCCTGCATTTTGAAATACATATTTTTGCAATAAATAACTAATATATGATATAGTTGAAACAGCAACAATTGCTAACCAAAATTTGTAGGGTGATATACTAATAAAAGAAAAAATGGGTTCATTTGGAAGTATTGGTAGAATAATTCCTGCAATTATAATAAATTTTGCAAGTGTAATAAACTCAGTATTACTTATCTTTTGTGAAATTTTAAACAAATCTTCTTTAATTTCTAACAAAATTAGAATTCCAACAATTATGGATAAAACCATCCAATGAGGTTGAGTATAAATTATAGGTGTAATGGTATAAGTTAAAAGCACTGCAATTATTGAAGTAAATCCGGCTAAGGACGTTTTCATTAGTTTATAATTATAAAAAATAGCTAATAGAATAGTTAATGTTACAAATCCAGTTAAAAAGGGAATATATGTAATAGGGTTTAAAGTATATAGTACAAAACCTAAAATACCAACGAGAGCGAAAGTTCTATCTGTACCAAATAAGACTTCATTTTTTTGTTTTTCGTGAATTTTTCTCTGTTCCAAACCTATTAGAAGAGAAAAAATAGTGACTAAAAAAAAATTGATAAAATCTTGAGGTATGCTTTTAAAAAAATCCATTAAATCTAAAATTTAGAGATAAAGGTATATAAAATTAGAATAGAATTAGTTAAAGAAACCTGTAAAAAATGGCTTTAATTTAAATAATAGTGGAGACGCCGGGAATCGAACCCGGGTCCAAACAAGCAACCAAAATAGTTTCTACATGCTTAGTTTTCATTTGGTTTTAGACTTAAAGATGATTGAAAACCACCCACTTTAAGCTTAGTTTCTTTAGTTTCAAAATGCTATCGAAACCTTAGCAAATCTATGTTAACTTTTACGATGCCTCTTAGCTGACCGCCGCTAACCAAGGCTTTCAAGAGGCATTTAGCTTTTGCACCTTGTGCAACGAGGCTCATCCTACTGTAATTCGGATTAAGCAGCTAAAGCGTAGTTATCTTCGCCGTTTAAAATGTTGAAATTGAGATTTACGAGTGCTATTTCATTACTCGGCATGCTTCTACTTTAATTGATCTTGCAGTCAAAACCAATCGTCCCCAATAATTCAAAGAACATTACCCCCTAAAAGAAGGAGGGCAAATTTATAAAAAATATGTTAAACCAATTACTTGTTATATTCTTTAATTCACAATATATTCGTATCAAAATTTATACCAGTTATTTATGAAGATAGGAATTATTAAGGAAAGGAAAAATCCTCCAGATAAAAGAGTTGTATTATCTCCAGAAAAATGTAAAGAATTACTTCTTAAATATCCAAAATTAGAAATTAAAGTTGAAAGTTCTGACAGTCGTTTTTTTTCTGATGAAGCCTATAAAAAAGAAGGAATAGAAGTTGTGAATGATGTGTCAGATTGCGATGTTCTATTGGGGGTAAAAGAAGTTCCGATTGAAAACCTGATACCTAATAAAAAATATTTTTTCTTTTCCCACACTATAAAAAAGCAAGCATATAATAGAAAATTATTAAGAGCTATTTTAAATAAAAACATTGAATTGTATGACCATGAGACCATAACAAATGAAAAAGGTATACGATTGGTTGCTTTTGGAAGATATGCCGGTATTGTTGGTGCTTACAACGGATTTAGAACCTATGGTTTGAAATTTGAGTTGTATAATTTACCAAAGGCTGAGGTGTTACACGATCAAAAAATGTTGATTAGTGAATTGAAAAAACTACAACTTCCAAACATTAAAATTGTTTTAACAGGAAAAGGTAGGGTTAGTAATGGCGCTAAAGAAATGTTAGATGGAATGGGGATGAAAGAAGTTTCAGTTGAAGAATTTTTGACACAAACTTTTAATGAGCCTGTATATGTACAGATTGATGTGTTAGATTATAACAAAAGAAAAGATGGTAAGATTATTAATGAAGAAGATTTCTTTAAGAACCCTCAAGACTATAAAGGAGACTTCATGCGTTTTGCCAAAGTGGCCGATATGTATATTGCTTGTCACTTTTTTGGTGTTGGATCTCCGTATATATTTACACGTGAAGATGCTAAATCTGCTAATTTTAATATAAAAGTGGTAGCAGATATAAGTTGTGATATTGATGGACCCGTTGCATCTACTATAAGACCTTCAACAATTGCTGAGCCAAATTATGGCTACAATCCTAAAACTGAAGAAGAAGTAGATTTTAAAGATGAAAATGCAATTGCTGTTATGGCGGTTGATAATTTACCGTGTGAACTTCCTAAAGATGCTTCTGAAGGGTTTGGAATTAGTTTTGCCAAATATGTTATTCCTGCTTTTTTCAACAATGATAAAGATGGTGTTTTGGAAAGAGCCAAAATGACAGAAAATGGGAAATTAACTCAAAGGTTTAGTTATTTACAAGATTTTGTTGATGGAGAATAACCAACAGCATTTGTTAGAAAAATTGGCAAACACCAAAATGCCTTATGGGAAATATAAAGGGAAGTATTTAATAGATTTGCCTGAACATTACATTGTATGGTACCATAATAAAGGGTTTCCCTCTGGAAAATTTGGAGAAATGCTACATTTAGTTTATGAAATACAGTTGAATGGATTGGAAGGTTTGGTTCGTAAATTAAGAGAATAAGAAATTAAAGGGTTTTAATTGAACATTTATATTTTGTTATTATAAATGATGCCGTAACAAATATGATAAATACCAAAAGAAATACCCCATAAAATAAATGAATAATTAGGATAAATAAATGCTAAAACCCCATTTAAGAGAAATAGAAATCCTAAAACTCTTGTAGCCCCTCTTGTGAATTTATTAGCTAAAACGCTTGCAATTCCATACAGTATTAGAGAAGTTGGTATAATTAATTTTAAATCACCTACAACTAAGATATAATAGAGAATAATTCCACCAAAAATTAGGTGAATTAAATAAATACGTCTAATTTGTTTTGCATTTGAATTCCATTTTTTTACCTCATGTTTTTTTCGCTTCTTATTAATAAGCACAATTAAAATGTAAGAAAATAATATATATATAAAACAAATAGCAACTAATAATAGTTGAAAAAATGAAATAGGTAATAGAGCTACTCCTTCTGAAGCAGAAAGGTATTGATTCAGAATAAAATGGATGAAGTATATAAAAATAATTCCTAAAAAACCAACAATAATTCCTGTTACTCCACCTAAAGATAAATTGTGAATTTTTGTATTCAAAAAATTTTAAAATTAGAATTCCTTAAATCTACAAAAAATTAATAACGTAAAATTTTTGAGTTTTCAACAATGAAATGTTATTAACTAATTTCAATAGAAGATGAAATAGGTTTAAATATTCAATAATTTTAGTAACTCAAAATTCACCAAACAAAAACAATTTTTACAATGGCAGAACAACTAATCTTTTCAAAAATATTTACATATAAAGAGGTGCTAGAGAGTTCTTTAGCTTATTTTAATGGCGATGAGCTTGCCGCAACTACTTGGATTAACAAGTATGCGATGAAGAATAAGAAGGGTGAATTTTTAGAAGCCACTCCTCATGATATGCATCAAAGAATGGCAGTTGAATTTGCCCGCATTGAAAAAAAATATTTTGGAAAAGAAAAGAGTACAGAAGGTTTATCTGCTTATGGTAAAAAACGTGAATTCTTATCAGAAGAAGCCATTTTAGAGATGTTTAAAGATTTTAAATATATAATACCTCAAGGAAGTGTAATGTCATCTTTAGGTAATAATAATACAATTGCTTCTTTGTCAAATTGTGTTGTAGTACCTCCAGTATACGATTCTTATGGGGGAATTTTTTATACAGACCAGCAACTAGCACAACTATTTAAACGTCGTTGTGGAGTAGGTGTTGATTTGTCAAATTTAAGACCAAATGGAGCATCAGTTTCAAATGCTGCAGGAAGTACTACTGGAGCTGTTTCATTTATGAATCGTTTTTCAAATACCACCAGAGAAGTTGCTCAAAATGGTAGGAGAGGGGCATTGATGTTAACAATGGATATTGCACATCCTGATATTGAAGATTTTGTGACTGTAAAACAAGATTTATCTAAAATTACAGGAGCCAATATATCGCTTCGTTTATCAGATGAATTTATGATTGCTGTTGTAAATGATGATGATTTTACCTTACGTTGGCCAATTGATAGTAAAACCCCTCAATATACTAAAACAATTAAAGCAAAAGAATTGTGGAATACCATAATTAAAAGTGCTCATAACACCGCAGAACCGGGTTTGATATTTTGGGATCGTCAGCATTTTTATTCAACGTCATCAATATATCCCGGATTTAAAAATAGCTCTACAAATCCTTGTTCAGAAATAGCAATGCAAGGAGGAGATAGTTGTCGCCTAATAGCAATTAATTTATATAGTTTTGTTGAAAACCCCTTTACTGAAAAAGCCAAATTCAATTTTAAAAAATTATATAAAATAGCCTATGAATCACAACGATTGATGGATGATTTAGTTGATTTAGAATTGGAAGCTGTTGATAAGATTTTTAATAAAATAATGCACGATAAAGAACCTCTTAATATTAAACAGGTTGAAATTGATACTTGGAAATTATTATATAAAACAGGTAAACAAGGTAGAAGAACAGGTTTAGGCTTTACAGCTTTGGCCGATACAATGGCTGCTTTAGGTGAGAAATTTGACACAAATGAAGCCATTGCAGTTGTTGATGAAATAATGAAAACCAAATTTAAAGCTGAATTTGATTGCAGTATTGATATGGCAATAACTCGTGGAAAATTTGAAGCATTCAATCCTGAAATTGAAAATTTTTCTGAGTTTGTGCAAATGATTGAAAAAGAATTCCCTTCAATTTATAAAAGAATGATGAAATATGGCAGAAGAAATATTTCAATTAGTACCGTTGCTCCAACTGGAAGCTTAAGTATGTTGGCACAAACATCATCAGGAATTGAACCTGTTTTCCTGTTGTCTTATAAAAGAAGAAGGAAGGTAAATCAAGATGATGATAATGCCAAAATAGCGTATGTAGATGATTTAGGAGATGCTTATGAAGAGTTTGAGGTTTACCACCCTAAGTTAAAAAAATGGATGGAAGTAACAGGTAAAACGGATTATAAAGAAAGCCCTTATAACGGTGCAACTGCGCCAGAGATAGATTGGGTGAAAAGAATTGAAATGCAGGCATTAGTTCAAAAATATACTACACACTCAATTAGTTCTACAATTAATTTAGCTTCAGATGTTTCTGTAGAAACAGTAGGAGATATTTATATAGAATCTTGGAAAAAAGGATTGAAAGGAATTACAGTTTATAGAGACGGTTCACGTAGTGGTATTTTGGTTGCTAACGATGATAAAAAGGAATCAAAAAAAGAGGATTGTTATGCCGATACCAAATTTCCTAAGCGACCTAAAAAAATAGAGGCTAAGGTAGTGAGATTTCAAAATGATTATGATAAATGGGTAGCTGTTGTTGGATTGATAAATAATAGACCTTATGAAGTATTTACAGGAAAAATGGAAGACGCATTTATTTTACCAACTTGGTTAGAAAAAGGATGGGTTATAAAAAATAGAGATGAAAACGGAATATCTCGTTACGATTTTCAATTTTTAGATAAGCAGGGATATAAGGTAACTTTAGAGGGGTTATCACGAACTTTTGATAAAGAATATTGGAATTACGCCAAACTAATTTCAGGAGTACTACGTCATGGAATGCCAATACCTTATGTGGTAGATTTGATTAACAATCTGAATATGTATGATGAAAACATTAATACTTGGAAAAATGGTATTGCACGTACACTTAAACAATTTGTGACAGATGGTACCCAAGCTGTTGATAAAAAATGCCCTGAATGTGGAGATCCGGAAGGTTTAATTTACGAAGAGGGTTGTTTAAAGTGTAAAAATTGTGGGCACTCTAAATGCGGATAATATATTTTCTGGTTAAACAAAAAACATCAATAAAAATACATATCTTATTGGTGTTTTTTTATGAGCCCAGTTGAACAACATATTTTAAATCAAGAAGAACCATATCAAGAGATTATGTTGTATGTGCGTAGCGTAATTTTTAAAACACTACCACATATTAAAGAAAAGTATAAATATAAAGTTCCCTATTATGAGTATAACAATAAGCCAATGTTGTACCTAAATATTTTAAAAGGAAGAAATTACGTTGATGTGGCTTTTGTGCAGGGTATTTTGTTAGAAAAAAAACATGTTCAACTTAAAAATAATAATAATCGTAAACAAGTTCGTTCTCTTCAGGTTAAAAAAATAGAAGATTTTGATGAATTTCAATTTGTTGAATTATTAAAAGATGCAACAGTATTTTTAGATAATAGTAGAAGAGCTTGGGTAATTTAAACGTAGTTTTGTGTTGTTAAATGTGCTAATATTTTTAAATACAGGTAGTTATAGTGTATTTATAGTTTTTTTAATAGCAACTAAGTTACTTAATAAGTTTTCTAAATATTTAAGGTTTAGCATGTTTGCGCCATCACTTTTTGCTATTGAAGGATTAAAATGAGTTTCTAAAAACAACCCGTCAACGCCAACAGCAACACCTGCTCTGGCTATAGTTTCTATTAATTCAGGTTTACCACCTGTAACACCACTATTTTGATTTGGTTGTTGTAATGAGTGTGTAATATCTAAAATAGTTGGAGCAAATTGTTGCATTTCGGGAATCCCTCTATAATCAACAATCATATCTTGGTAGCCAAACATTGTTCCTCTATCGGTAATCCAAACTTTTTCATTACCACTATCTTTTACTTTTTGCACCGCATGTTTCATAGCAGAAGGACTCATAAACTGTCCTTTTTTTAAATTTACAACTTTCCCAGTTTTTGCAGCAGCAACAACTAAATCTGTTTGACGAACTAAAAAAGCAGGTATTTGTAATACATCTACATATTCAGCAGCTTTTGCAGCGTCAGTAACATTATGTATATCAGTTACTGTTGGGATATTAAAAGTTGTAGTAACTTTTTTTAAAATTTTCAATGCTTTTTCATCTCCAATACCTGTAAAACTATCAATTCTAGAACGATTGGCTTTTTTAAAACTTCCCTTAAAAATAAATGGTATTTTTAGTTTATCAGTCACTTTTAAAATATGTTCAGCAATATGTAAGGCCATTTCTTCACCTTCAATGGCACAAGGGCCTGCTAATAAAAAAAAGTTATTGCTATCCGTATGTTTTATGTTGGGAATTAGGTTTAAATTCATGGTCATTTATTTTAGGCAAATGTACAGTTTTTTTGAGTTTTTTAAAGGTACGAACGTTTAATATTGAAGATGTAACTAAATTTTAAAAATTACAAGAGACATTTTTATAGTATTATTTTACTTATTTTTGAGATTCAAGAAATTTAAAAATATGATGACCCTTACAAAGTATTTAAATACAATTACTATCTTTTTTCTAGTAGCATTATTAACGTCATGCAAAGAAAATCCTAAAATGAATCTTTTAAATGAAGTGCTATTGCCGAAACCTGTTTCTGTGAAGCCTACAGGAAGTTCTTTTGAATTGACAAGGAACACTAAAATTTTAATAAAAGGAGATTCAAAAAAATTACTAGAAAACGGAAAATATTTAGCAAATTTATTAAAACCAGCTACAGGTTTTAATTTAGAAGTACAAACAACTTCAAAAAAAGCAATTTCAAATAGTATTTATTTAGTAATTACAACGCAAGAATCTAATTATGGTGATGAAGGCTATTCTTTAAATATTACTGAAAAACATATAATTATAAAGGCAAATACTGCCAAAGGTATTTTTAGAGGAGTTCAAACACTTCGTCAAATTTTCCCTTCTGAAATTGAAGCAGCTGATTACCAAAACAGAAAGTGGTTTATTGCTTCTGGTGAAATTTACGACTACCCACAATTTACGTATAGAGGTGCTATGTTAGATGTAACTCGACATTTTTTTAAGAAGGAAGATGTAAAAAAATATATAGATATGATAGCAATGTACAAATTAAATGTACTTCATTTACACTTGTCTGATGATCAAGGATGGCGAATTGAAATTAAATCTTGGCCAAATTTAACAACTTATGGAGGCTCAACTGAAGTTGGAGGTGGTAAAGGCGGTTTTTATACACAAGAAGATTATAAAGAAATTGTAAAGTATGCACAGCAAAGATATATAACGGTTATTCCTGAGATTGATATGCCAGGACATACAAATGCCGCTTTAGTATCGTACCCAGAATTGAATTGCGATGGGAAAGCAACAAAACTATATACAGGAATGAAAGTTGGGTTTAGTACCTTATGTACCAATAAAGAAATTACCTATAGATTTGTAAATGATGTAATTAGAGAATTATCGGAAATAACACCAGGTCCGTATATTCATATTGGAGGAGATGAATCACATTCAACAAAAATTGAAGATTATATTCCTTTTATAAATAGAGTACAAGAAATAGTAATTGCTAATAAAAAAAAGGTAATAGGATGGGATGAAATTGTGAGTGCAGCTCTAAAACCAGCAACCATAGTTCAATATTGGGGAAGACCTAAAAATGCGTTAAAAGGTGTATCAAAAAATGCGAAAATTATTCTATCTCCAAGTGACAGAACTTATTTAGATATGAAATATGATTCTGTTACAAAACTTGGTTTGAAATGGGCAGGGTATGTTGATATTGATAAAGCATATAACTGGAATCCGTCAACCTTAATTTCAGGAATCACTAAAAAAGATATTTTAGGAATAGAATCACCATTGTGGACGGAAACCGTTACAAATATGAAGGAGCTAGAATTGATGATTTTTCCTCGAATTATTGGACACGCAGAAATTGGATGGACACCAGATTCTTTAAGAGTTTGGGACGATTATAAAATAAGATTACAAAAACATGCCAAGCGATTAAAAATAATGAAAATTAACTTTTATCCTTCATCATTGATTGATTGGGATGAAAAAAAGGAGAAAATGTAATTAATTTTCAACGTTCAATCTAATACCTTTACTATGGCTACTAAATTCAGGAGCATACATACTTTGAATGGTTGTAATTCCGTTGCTAAAGTTTCCAGCATTATTTACACGTAAATCATATTCAAAAACATATACACCTTTCGGTAAATTTTCAAAAAAGAAGTTTGTTGAAGCATCTTTGGTACTTTCATAATAACCTAAACCATCTTGCCATTTGTATTTAGACAATACATTTACAGGTTCCAACCCACTAGCCCGCATATCCTTCATGTGAAGGAACTCCATATTTCTATCAACTTTTAATTCAATTCTTACGGTAATTAAATCTCCAACTTTTAATGCTGATTTAGCCGTAATTTTAGTTAATAATTTTCCAGTATTTGAATTTGTTTTTAGAAACAATTTTTTACTCAGTTTAAGCGGTGTTTTTGCCGATGTGATTTTGTCTAAATCTTCAAAATATTGCCAATACAAACCTCCCCAAGCAATTCCTCTATTGTTGTTTTTAATAGTAACTTTACCCATGTCTGACGTAATTTCTGCACCATTCCATGAAGTTTTGAAATAACCAGTACCAGCTTCAATTTGTACATTTTCTAATTTTGAAGAATTAACATTTTTTGCTCCAACATAAACGTCTAACGCTTCATTTATTGATAACCAATCACTTCCTTGAAGTAATAATGCATAAACAGCTTCTGTAGTTGCTTTTGTTGTTTCCCATCTGTTTGTTTGCTTATTTTTTAATAGCCACACTTTTAATTTATCAATTGTGGATGTATTGTTTTCAATTTCTGAAAAAACTTCAATAAGTAATGATTGTGTTTCTATTGGAGCTTGATACCAATACCAACTTGCAGTATTTTCTTTCCAATACATCCCTAATTCGTCACTGCTTATACTATTTTCTTTTAATGATTTTAAAATAGAAGTAGCAATGGTTTTATTATTATTTCTATGTTGAATTAAAGCAATTAATCCTTTGGAATACAAATTAAAATCATTCCAATAGTTACCAGATTGTTGCGTGTAATAATTTATTGCTGTTTGGATATTTTTAGGAATTTTTAGTGTTGAATAAAAACTTCGCATATACAAATAGTTTAATTGTAAATAACTAACATGTCTTTTTGCTAAATAATCGGCTTCAACCTGTATTCCTTTTTGCTTGGTTTTTGCTTTTTCTCTTCTTTTTTTAGCTTCTCTCAGCAATTTATTATAATCATTCAATAGTTCTCCATCTAAAAAATGAATAGCTTTTAAGGTTATTTTATTTATTTTTTGAATTCGTTTTTTAGCTAAGGTATTTAGAACACCTAATTTTTTTAAATGACCAAAACCAGTTGTAATATGTTGAGTGATATAGCGATTAGGGTATTTATTTCCTTTAAACCAAGGAAATCCACCATTGTTAAACTGCATTTCTTCTAATTTGTTAATAGTAGCTTGCACTTCATTATTCATTTTATTTAAATCAAATAGTAAAGCAATACGCTTTTTTTGTTCAGTTTCACTTTGTGCATCACGCACCCACGGTGTTTCCTGAATTATAATAGATTTTAGCTCCTGATTTTTTTCTAAATTAGAAATTAAAGCACCACTAGTTTTCCATTGATTAAATACTTCTTTAATTCGCAAATTTGAGCTTAGAATGTGATTTGCTAAAGCATTTGCATAATAACGAGAAAAAGTTTGTTCAGCACATTCATAAGGATACTCCATTAAATAGGGTAAACTTTGTATTGCATACCAAGCAGGATTTGAAGTTATTTCTAATGTTAATTTATGATTGCTAAGTGTGGTTGAGGTATTCTTTTTTAATTTATCTAAAGAAAATGTTTTTGTTTGATTGCCGCTAACCCACATAGGTAATGTTTCTGTAATTAACATTCTATTTGAAAGGACAGGTAATATATTTTGTTCGCCATCACTAAAGTCACCTGCTTTTGCAATAATTTTATATTGTACAGCTTGTGTTCCTTTAGGAATTGAAAGTTTCCAACTAACGTTTGTGTTTCCATTGGCGTTCATTTTAAAATTTTGAGTTGTTAACCTATTTTCTAATTGTTTATTAATTATTTTACCAGTAATGGCATCTGTTAATTCTAGTTTGGCAAAGCCGTTAAGACTTTTAGTTGTTAAATTTGAAATTTTACTAGAGAATATAATTTTATCTCCTTCTCGTAAAAAACGTGGAGGGTTTGGTAAAACCATTAATTCTTTTTGAGTAACTGTAGTTAACGTTTTTGTAGCAAAAGCTATATTTTTAGTGTGTGCCAATAACTGTAATTTCCATCGAGTTAAAGCCTCTGGAGCTGTAAAATTAAATATTAGATTTCCTTTTTCGTCGGTTTTTAAGTTTGGGTAAAAAAAGGCAGTTTCATTGAAATTTTTTCGAGTATTTACTTTAGAAAGCTGCAAATCAAGTTTTTGTTGCCCTTTTTTGGTGCGGATAATAACCACACCATTAATAGCCTTGGTACCATATAAAGCAACGGCTTCAGCACCTTTTAAAATACGCAAAGCGGCAAGTTCGTTTGCGTCGATGTCAAAATCTTCTACAGGTATGCCATCAACAATAAATAGGAGTTTGTTTTTAATTTTAACACTGCTCAGTCCCCTTATTGTAATTTTTTCTGAAGCACCTACTGCTCCCAAAATTTGAACACCAGAAACTTTTCCTGCTAAAATAGTTTCAATATCATCGATTGCAGAAATTTTTTCTGAAAAAACAGTTGAAATTGAGTAACCGAGTGCTTTATTGTTCTTTTCTATTCCCAGTGCAGTAACCACCACTTCATCTAAAGCTTCTTCTGACGCTTTAAGTTGTATGTCAATTCTAGATTGATTTCCTACAATTTTTGAAGAGGTTATCATTCCTACAAAACTAAAAACCAGTTGATCGCCACTTTTCACTTTAATAGAGTAGTTTCCGTCAAAATCGGTTTGTGTACCAAAGCTAGTTCCACTAATAGTTATGTTTACACCTGGCAAAGGTCCACTTTCATCGGTTACGGTTCCACGAATTATTTTATCGTATTTTGTACGTTCGCTTTTAACGGCTTTCTTTGTTTTCACTAAATAATGTCGGTTGGTGTATCTGTTATTACTAAAACTAAAACCAAACCAATTCAGTGCGTCATATTGTTGCTGAAAAAAGGAGTAGTATTTAAAAGCTTTGTTTCTTAACATAAAAATTTTAGTCCCAAAACTTTTACTTGCGTTACTTTGTGTATATGAATAGTAGCTGTACTTAGTAACAGGATTAAAATTCCAATTATGACTTTTGAATTTATCTAAAGAGGCATCATACATAGAAGCTAAAATCTCTGCCGCAACTTTATTGTTATGGCTTCCTTTTATTTTAAAACTCCAAGTTTGTTTACTACCAGGTTGTATTTTATCTCTAAAGGTGAGCGTTTCAATTTGCAAGTTGTTTTGTGTATACGGAACATTGATATTTATACTTCCGTTTTCAAAACTATTGTAGTTTACGTAATGATATTTAATTGCAAACCCACCTTCATCTTCTTTGTAAACAGGGATGTTTATTGTTTTTATTTCGTTATTTAAATGAATAATGTAACGAGTGATAATACGATGTTGTTTTTCAATCTCAACAGTAACAGAAATATTTTTTGATGCTGAGCCTAGTTGAAGTTGAACCATTTCATTAGCACTGTAAATAAATTTATTGATATTAATTTCAAATAATTTATTATCAGATACTTGAGGGTTACTACTATTGAAAACAGAAAAGCGCTTTTTATCTATAACTTGTTGTCCAAACGTATCATTTCCTTCGGCAATAATTACATATTTTCCGGTAATCCATTCTTTTATATTTTCTAGAATTATTTTTTTAGATTTTCTGGTATCAAAGTTGCTTTCAAAAACCAGTATTCCTTTTTTCCAATTTTTTTCTACACTTTCAGTATCGGTATAAGGGTCATGTGGAAAATAGTTACGAAATTCATTCTCAGTAAATAATTGATAATCTGGAGCATTCCAAGGTCTTTTCCGAAGAGGACTTTGAGGGGATTTTAATTTGTAAATTTTGATGGCTCCTTTTGCAGGAACAAATTCGCCATTTAAATTATAAGATGAGATAGAGAGTACATTAGCTGTTTTAATTTGGTCGATTTTTGAATCTATGTTTGCAGAAATGGTAAGCGAGTGATATCCAACTTTAACGGTAGTTTCCGTACTATGAGTTTCTCCGTTAATATCAGTAACATCGGCAAAAACTTTGTAGTTAAAAGTAGGCAACTTTTCCTTGGGTATTTCTAAATCAGGAATAGCTTTAAAAGTTATGTTATACAAGCCATTTTCATCTGTTTCTGTTTCTCCGTGAGTTATTTCTAGTTTTGTAGAATTAAAGTAACTGGAAGCCTGCCAATTGTGCCAAGAGGGTAAGTTAGCAGTTCTAACTACGCGATAGATTACTTTTGCATGACTAATTTTACTTCCTGAAAAAGCAGCTGCAGTTCCCTTTACGGTTATGCTGTCATTTAGCTTATAAGTTTCTTTTACCGGATTGAATGTAGTTTCAAATTTTGGACGTTTATATTCTTCAACAGCGATGGTAAAATCGTATTCATTTTCAAAGTAATAATCTTCATTGTCATAAAATTTACTATCGTATTCATAGCTCTCATCTATGTAAAAGGTGTATTCACCAGTTAAGCCAGATAAAGGAAGTTTAAACTCACCAGAAATACTCCCAAATTCATTAATTTTTAAATTTAACTGCTTCACATCTTCACCGTTTGGGTCTTCTAAAATAATTTCTACAAACTCATTGGTGAAAAGACTTGTATGGTTTCCCTTTTTCTTAATAAAAATTCCTTTAAAGTACACAGTTTGTCCCGGTCTATAAATACTTCTATCTGTAAATAAAAAAGGTTTAATTATAATTTCATCATTATTGTTTTGATACTTTCTTTTGCGATGTTTATAAAAATAATAATCACCAAAAGTTGCGGTATCATTACCGTGATTTACAGTAATCACAATGTTGTTATAATCCTTTTTACTTTTGTACAAAAACTGACCAAATTTGTTTGTTGTAAAAGTTTTATTTAGCGTTTTGTTGTATTTGCCGGTATTGTAATTTTTTAAATTTATTTTTACTTTTTTAAGAGGTTTACCAGTATTTCTATCTACAATTTGATAATGATATTCACCGTTGTTGTTATCCTCAATTAACGCCAAATTTGTTATTTGAACGGTGTTAAAAGCAATTGCTTTATTAAGAAGTAGTTTGTGGTTGTTTGGAGTAGCAAGTACAAGATACCTTCCCTGAGGTAACTTAGGGAATAAAATTTCAGTTTTGTGAAGTTGATAGTCATTTTCATTTTTTAAACTTGCGTTCCATTTTTTTGCTACTTTGAGCTTTTTTATAAAGGCAATTCTGGTAGAATCATTATATATTTTAAAAAATTCTTTTTGTTGCTTTTCACTAATTCTTACAGCTGTAAAATAGAGGTTACTTATGTTTTTATATTCAACCAATAGCCGAGATAGTGTATTTATAGAAATGTATTTTTCAGCAGTAATAACCAAGTGCATTTGCAGTATCTTATTTTTTAAGACAATGCATTTTTGCGTGCCAGAAGCTTTGGGAAATAACGCAATTGCTTGTTCACATTCTTTAAGGGCATCTTGTCGCTTAAATTGATTTTTAGAATTAATTTTAGGGGTGTATTTATTTGCTAACTCATAGTACATTTGTGCAATTTCAAAGCTTATTTCACTTGAGGATTCGTATTTTTTGTAGAGGTTTTTTAAGTTTAAAAGAGTGTTTAAATAAATGCTATCTTTATTCTCAAAAACAGCATTTTTTCTTATAAAGTGAAGTCGACTTAATGTTAAATTTATAAGGGCAGTCGGATTTTTATCGTTTAAATGAAATAATGATAAATCTTGATATAATTTAACGGCATGTAAGTGTTGCGATAAGCTATCTTTTGTAATAACAGTTGTATTAATAAATTCTTCGATATTTCCTAAAAGATGGTTATTTTCTATTTCAAACTTATAAGCAGGACGTGTTAGATAACCTTCTTCATTTTTATAAAAATTGATGGCTCTATGTGCTATAAAATCATACAGGGTAGGTCTAAATTTTTTAGAATTTTTGATAAGAGAAAGAATGTTATTAAACTGTTTAAGGTTTATACTTTTTAGTAAGTCACTATTTTTTAAAGAATTTTGATAGTGCTTGTGCGCTGCTACAAACAACGTTTGTAAATCCCAAGTCCTAAAATCTGTTGAATCTATTTTTGAATTTGTTTGGGTACGGTTATAAAATTTCCATCTATTTTGTTGGTAATATTGCCAATACAAGTCGCCTAAAATACTTTCCAATATGTTTTTTGTAGGAGTTGTCGCTTTTGTAATTTCATTTTTTATCTTCAAAATAACTTTTAAATGTGCATTTTCTTTTAAAATTAACGCAAATTTAGACTGGTAAATAAGTGCTTTTATAAGCTGTGGTGAATTATTTTCTTCTTTTGCCTTTATGTAGATGTTATCAGTAATTTTTAAAGCAGATTTGGGTAAGTTTTTAAGCTCATATTTTTGAACTTCTTTCCATAAATTTGAGTACGTATTGGCTTTAACTTGTGCATTTAAAAGAGAAACAAATAATACAGTTGATAAAATAAAAAAAATAATTTTTTTCATAGAGATACAATTTAACAAAATAAAGATAACAAAAGTTATACCCAATTTTAACTTGAATGAATAAAATTATTTTACAGGAATTCTTACATTTGAATTGTTTTTAAAAAGAAGTATATGAATATACATTTTATTGCCATTGGAGGAAGTGCTATGCATAATTTAGCAATTGCACTACAAGAAAAAGGATATATGGTCACAGGAAGTGATGATGCTATTTTTGAACCATCAAAATCTAGATTAGAAGCCAAGGGATTATTACCCAACAAAATGGGTTGGTTTCCTGAAAAGATAAGTAATAAGTTAAATGCAATAATTCTTGGTATGCATGCGAAATCTAATAACCCAGAGTTGCTAAAAGCTCAGGAATTAGGACTTAAAATATATTCATATCCTGAATTTTTATATGAACAATCTAAAAATAAAACACGTGTGGTAATAGGTGGCTCACACGGAAAAACTACAATTACCGCTATTATTTTACACGTGTTAAATTATTGTGGTAAAGAGGTTGATTTTATGGTTGGAGCGCAGCTAGAGGGGTTTGATACCATGGTGCATTTAACGAATGAAAACGAATTTATAGTACTTGAAGGAGATGAATATTTAACAAGTCCAATAGATTTGAGACCTAAATTTCATTTGTATAAACCAAATATTGCCTTATTGAGTGGAATAGCTTGGGATCATATCAATGTTTTTCCAACTTTTGAGAATTACGTCAAACAGTTTTCTGAATTTATTAAAACCATTACCAATGGTGGAATTTTAGTTTATAATGAAGAGGATGAAGTTTTAAAAAAAATTGTTGAACAAGCAGATAATCAAATTAAATTATACCCATATAAAACACCTAACCATACTATAAATAATGGTATAACGTATATGCAAACTTCATTAGGAATGATGCCTTTAGAAATTTTTGGAAAACATAATTTACAAAATATAGCAGGTGCACAATGGATTTGTTTGCATATGGGCATAGGTGAAGATGATTTTTATGAAGCAATTTCTAGTTTTAAAGGAGCAAATAAAAGGTTAGAGAAAATTTTAGAGAATGAATCTACCGTTGTTTTTAAAGATTTTGCGCATTCACCAAGTAAAGTAAAGGCAACTACAAATGCGGTTAAAAATCAATATAAAAATAGAAATGTTGTAGCCTGTTTAGAGTTACACACCTACAGTAGTTTAAATAGCGAATTTTTACAAGAATATAAAAGTGCTTTAAATAGTGCTGATGAAGCAGTTGTGTTTTATTCTCCACATGCACTTGAGATGAAACAATTAGAAAAAATTTCATCTATACAAATTAAAGACGCTTTTGAAAGAGATGATTTAATTGTTTATACAAATCCAACTGAATTTAGAGAATTTCTATTTTCTAAAAGCTTTAATAATTCAGCGTTGCTTTTAATGAGTTCAGGAAATTATGGAGGCTTAGACTTTGATAAACTTGCACAACACATAGAGGACAATAATAAAAGATAAATTTATCTTAAAATATCAATAGTTATATGTTTAAATGCATTTATATAATTAAATTTGTAGTCTAAAACTATAAAAATGACAAAAAATTTAAATACGAACTTAGTAAGTTTAGAAGTTCGCCCAATTATTGAAGGTGGAAACGATCCTTTTAACGAGATAATGGTAGCTATTAAAAACCTAAAATTAGAAGAAACACTTCAAATAATAAATTCCTTTGAGCCAATTCCTTTGATAAATAAATTAGAAAAACAGGGTTTTAAAACTTGGACAGAAAGACCAGAGGTAGGTGTTGTACATACTTTTTTTAAAAAAGAAAATAACGTAGAGTATAAGAAAAATGTAAATTTAGAAGGTGTAGATTTAGGTGAAAATTTTGATGAAAAATTACATTTTTTTGAAGGAAAAATAAAAACTATTGACGTTCGACAGTTAGAAATGCCTGAGCCTATGACTACAATATTACAAGAAATAGAGCTGCTACCGCAAGGGCACGCATTATTTGTTGAGCATAAAAAAGCACCTCAATTTTTACTGCCAGAATTAAAAGCTAGAGGCTTTGAAATATTGTATAGAAAGCAATCAGAAAACCATTTACAGTTAATTATTTTTAGAAATTAAATTTTGAATAGTTTACAAACCAATAATGCACCTAATAGTAGTGTAGTAGTACCTCATTTTATTTTTGGTGCTATCAACCTTTTTGTTTTGGCCATTTTAATTTTATTAGCCAATGCAAATTTATTTGAAGCCTATTTTAATACGAAACTAATTGCAATAACTCACATGGCTGTTTTAGGTTGGGCAACTATGATTGTTTTTGGTGCTTTGTACCAGCTAATTCCAGTAGTTTTTGAAACCTCATTATATAGTGAGAAATTGGCAAAATTTACTTTTTGGATATCGGCGGTAAGCATTATATTTTTAACGTATTCCTTTTGGATTGGAGCATTTTCTACACTGTTAATTTATGCTGCCTTACTGATGTTTTTTTCATTGCTTTTGTTTGTTGTAAATGTATTGCTTTCGTATAAAAAATCAGCAATAAAAAATACTTCATCAAAATTTATAATTGCAGCTATTTTGTGGTTAGCAGTAACTGAATTAATAGGAACAATTATAGCCTTAAACTTTAAGTTTGGGTTTTTAACGGTAATTCATTTACATTATTTAAAAATTCATGCAACTGTTGGATTAATAGGCTGGTTTTTAATGTTAATTATAGGAGTAGGCTCTACATTGTTACCCATGTTTTTAATTTCTCATAATTTAAAATATAAAAAACTTGATATTTCTTTTATTTTATTAAATATGGGATTGATAGGGCTAATTTCAAATTGGTTCTTAGTACAAAATGTGTTATTTACTGTTGTATGTTGGGTTTTAATAGTAGTAGGCGTATTGCTATTTATTTCATTTATTTATGAATCTTATAAAAAGAGAATTCGTAAAAAATTAGATGTAGGTATGCAATATTCTATGTTGGCAATTGCAAGTATTTTTCTTCCAATAATAATCAGTTTGGTGGTTTTGGTTGGTTTTAATCTTAAATTTGAAATATTGTCTAGAGTTATTGTACTCTATGGGTTTTCAATAATATTTGGGTTTATAACTACTTTAATTTTAGGACAAACATATAAAACATTACCATTTATTATTTGGTTAGAAAAGTACAAAAGTTTAGTAGGTAAAGTAAAAACACCATTACCTAGAGAATTGTATTCAAAACAAATAGCAACTATTCAATTTTATTTGTATTTGTTTTTTTTAGTGACAATACCAATTGGCTTTTTAATGAATAACAATGGTATAATTAAAATTGGAAGCTACTCACTTCTAGCAGTATCAATACTTTATAATATAAACGTATTAAAAATAATTTTTCATAAAGTAAAAAATAATGAAAATGAATAAACAAGAAATAGCTCAATTTGAGTTAAACACATTAGAATTACTTAAGAATGTGATGGATCCTGAAATTGAAATTAACATTGTTGATTTAGGTTTAATTTATGAATTGTACTACGATGGGGATAAAAAAATTAATGTTGTAATGACTTTCTCAACACCATCTTGCCCTTTAGGAGACACAATTAAAACCAATATACAAGAAACAATTAAACAAAAATATCCCAATTTTACCATTGATATTGATGTGGTTTTTCACCCACAATGGAATACAGCAATGGTTAGCGAGGAGGGAAAAAGAATATTGGGCTTGTAATAAGAATTTTGAGTTTAATTTTTCCTCCAAAAGAATGGAGTTAATAAAATTAATACGGTAAATAATTCTAATCTACCAATTAACATTAAAAAAGAACAAATCCATTTTGCTCCTATAGATAAATGTGCAAAATTATCTACAGGACTAACAGAACCTATTGCAGGGCCTATATTTCCTAATGAAGAAGCTGCTGCGCCAAAAGCAGATTCAAAATCTAACCCGAAGAAAGTTAACAGAACAGAACTAGAAATAAAAATACCCATATACAACACAAAAAAGGCTAAAATATTAAAAATAATATTTTTTGGAACTCCAGTTCCATCATAGCGAACGGGAATAATAGCATTTGGGTGTAATAATTTCTTAAATTCAAACAAGCTATTTTTTATCATAATAATATGACGAACAATTTTAACACCACCACTAGTTGAACCAGCAGAACCCCCAATAAAAAAGAGAGAGAACATGAGCATGGTTGCAAAAGAATTCCACATTGTAAAATCGGCTGAAACAAATCCGGTAGTTGTTAAAATAGAGGTAACTTGAAAAACCGCATGCCTAAAAGCACTTTCAGTTTCTCCCCATGGCTTTGGATGATTAATAGTAGTTACTAAGTTAGGATCTTGATAATTTACTATTAAAATAGAGATTAAAATGGTGAGTGTAAGTACACCAAAAAAGTAATACTTAAATTCTTCACTTTGAAAAACTTTGCGAAGCTTTCCTTTTAAAGCAAAATAAGTTAATACAAAGTTTGCACCTGCTATAAACATAAAAATAGTTATAATGTATTGAATTATAGGCGCTCCATTCCAATGAGCGATGCTTGCATTTTTTGTAGAGAATCCACCAGTACTTAAAGTTGCCATGGCATGATTTATGGCATCAAACCAAGTCATTCCAGCTATTTTTAGTAGAAAAAACTCAGTAAATGTTAGTAAAAAATAAATTAACCAAAGTCTTTTTGCTGTTTCTGTTATTCTTGGGTGCATTTTATCAGCGGAAGGTCCAGGAGCCTCAGCCATAAATAATTGCATTCCTCCAATACCTAACAAAGGTAAAATAGCAACAGTTAAAACAATAATTCCCATTCCTCCAATCCAATGTGTTGCACTACGCCAAAACAAAATTCCTTTTGGCATAGATTCTATATTGGTTAAAATAGAAGATCCAGTTGTAGAGTAACCTGAAATTGTCTCAAAAATAGCATTGGTAAAATTGGGGATGGCGCCTGAAAATAAATAAGGTAGTGTGCCTGTAATTGTAAGCATTAACCAGCCTAATGTAACAATGAGATACCCTTCTTTTTTTTGTAAATTTTTTGGAGCGTTTCTATTAAAAAACCACAATAAAAATCCAACTAAAATTGTTGTTAAACCAGCCAGTAAAATCCCTGTTTGTGCAGGCTCATTATGATACATACTAAACGGAACAGCAATTAACATAAAAACTCCGTTAAGCATAGATGTTAAACCTAAAAAACTAATGATAATTTTGATGTTGATATTTTTCATTAACTAGTTAAATAATTTTTCAACATTATAAATTGCTTCAGGTAAACAAAAAACAACGGCTTTATCACCAGCTAAAATTTGAAAATCACCAAAAGTCATTAAAGCAATTCCATCTCTAATTACACCAGCAAAAACAGCTTTTTTGGTTAATTTAATATCTTTTATTAATTTTTTTGTTACAGCAGAATCTTCTTTCACATTAAACTCTAGTACTTCTGCATCAATGTTATGTAAGTTGGCTAATTTTAGAACATCACCTTTACGCACATGTTTAAAAATGGCACTGGCAGCTAGTAGCTTTTTATTAATTAAAGTATCAATTCCAATAGTTTGCGAAATGTTAATATAGTCCATATTCTCAACCAGTGCAATTGTTTTTTTTACCCCTTTTGATTTAGCAACTAAACAAGTCATTATATTGGTTTCAGAATTTCCAGTTACTGCAATAAAGGCATCCATTTCACTTATATTTTCTTCGTCTAAAAGCTCTACATTTCTACCATCACCTTTAATAATTAATGCATTTGGTAGTTTTTCTGCAATTTCTTTAGCTCTTTCTTTATCTATTTCAATTAGTTTGGTGTTAAAATTTCCATCACATAAATTTCTTGCGGCTTTAACACCAATTTTACTACCTCCTAAAATCATAACATCTTTAACACCAAAAGGTGTTTTCCCCATAAGTTTATACAATTTTTTTATACTATTTTTAGGAATAGAAAAATAAACTTGATCAAAAGCACTGTATTTGGTGTTGCCTCTTGGAATAATAGTTTCAGTGCTATTTTCAGGTTTTATAGCAATGGTAATAAATGCTACGTCAAAAAATTTATGGCGAGCTTCTTCAACTGTTAGACCTATAAGAGGAGAGTTGTATTCTAAAGTGCTTCCTAAAATATTAAGTGTACCGTTTTCAAATTCAATGGTATCGTTAAAAGCAGATTGGTGTAATAACATTTTAATTTCTTCAGCGGCTAATTCACCTGGAGATATCATAAAATCAATACCTAGCTCTTTAAAATCAACTTCATTATTCTTAGTGAATTCATGACTGCTTATTCTAGCAATTGTTTTTTTTGCTCCTAATTTTTTTGCAATTACGGCCAATGTGAAATTGGTGTTTTGAGATTCGGTAACTGCTAAAAAAATATCAGATTTATCAATGTTTACTTCTTTTAGTAATTTTACTGAAGTTGCATCACCTTTTTTTGTTATAACGTCAAAATGGCTACTTGCATACTCAAGCTTTTCAGCATCCATATCAATTAAGTAAATGTCTTGTGATTCAAAAGAAAGAAGCTTTGCTAAATGAAAACCAACATCTCCTGCACCAACAATAATAATTTTCATGAGTAAAATATTTGGGGCTAAGATATTACACTTATCTTTGAAAAAAAAATTGTTTATGGAATATGAAAATAAACCATTATCTATTAAGTTTTGGGCTGAAGATGATAGACCTAGAGAAAAATTACTTTTAAAAGGAAAACAAGCATTATCTGATGCCGAGTTAATTGCTATTTTAATTGGTTCTGGAAACAGAAATGAAAGTGCCGTTGCATTATCAAAAAGAATTTTAGCTACTATTGATAATAATTTAAACAAGTTAGGGAAATTGTTAGTTTCTGATTTAACAAAGTTTAAAGGAATTGGAGAGGCAAAAGCAATTTCAATAATAACAGCCTTAGAAATAGGACGCAGAAGACGATTAGAGGAAGCATTAGAAGTTCGGAAAATAACAAGTAGTAAAGCTGTTTTCAGTATAATGCAACCATTGATAGGAGAATTACAGCATGAAGAATTTTGGGTATTATACTTAAACAATTCTAATAAAGTATTATTTAAAAATTTGTTAAGTAAAGGAGGGCTCTCAGCTACTTTGGTTGATGTTAGATTGGTATTTAAAAAGGCCATAGAGTTATACGCAACAGCACTTATTTTATGTCATAATCATCCATCAGGAAAACTAGAGGCAAGCAATGCAGATAAATCAATTACCAAAAAAATAAAACAAGCAGGTGAAACCTTAGATATAAAAGTATTAGACCATTTAATTATTACAGAAAATGCGTACTTTAGCTTTGCCGATGAAAATTTAATGTAATTGGTGTACAAATCTTATTAATTGTAAATGTTACTTGTTTATACCCATAAAATTACACCTCGTCTTAATTATATATTTAAACATTATTTTGTTAGAATATTGCAAATACCTGTTGTGTTTACAACTAAAGTTGATGAATTTGTAGCACATAGTGGCCCAAAAATCACATATTCAAAAACACCTTTGGGGTCGGAATTTTTTATTAGAAGTCATGACCTTTTATTTGAGCAAGGCATTAACGATATAGATATAACAGTTTCAAAATGGGATAAAGTTCCATGCTTTTTCGCAGCAGGAGAAACGTCAAGTATACCATTTGATATTTTTGCAGCAGGATTTTATTTAATGAGTAGATATGAAGAGTATTTGCCTCATGTTCAAGACAAGCATGAACGATTTCCGGCTGAAGAAAGTTTAGCTGTTAAAAATGGGTTTATAGAAAAACCAGTTATTGATATTTGGGCGTATAAATTTTTAGAACAACTAAAAATAAAATTTCCAAACTACAATTATAAAGAAAGAGAGTATAAATTAATTTCTACTATTGATGTAGACAATGCATTTGCATATAAACATAAGGGTGTTGTTAGAACTTTTGGAGGTTTTTTAAATGACATTTTTCATGTAAGGCTATTTAATTTTTGGTATCGATTATTGTCAATTTTAAACTTTAGACCAGACCCCTTTAACACATTTAATGAATTGCTAGAAATTAAAAAAGAATATGATGTTACTACCTTGTTTTTCTTTTTAATAGGAGATTATACTACGTTTGATAAAAATATATCATCTTCAAGTAACAAATTTAAATCGTTAATAAAGTCGGTAGCAGATTATGCAAAAGTAGGATTGCATCCCTCGTATTTTACTGTTAAAAACGCGGAGAAACTTAAAAAAGAAAAATTGCGACTGGAAAATATTATCAATACTCCCATTACATTTTCACGTCAGCATTATTTAAGATTGAGTATTCCTGAAACTTATCAAAATTTAATTGATTTAGATATTGAGGAAGATTATACTATGGGCTATGCTAAGGTTGTAGGGTTTAGAGCAAGTACTTGTACCCCTTTTTATTTTTACGATTTAGATTTTGAAATTCAAACACCTTTAAAAATATTTCCTTTTGCTATTATGGATGTAACTCTAAAAGAATATATGAAACTCTCAAATGAAGAAAGTTTAAATAAAATTATGAAACTAAAAGAAGAAGTGAAAAAAGTAAATGGCACTTTTATTACCTTATTTCATAATGAAACTTTGAGTGAAAATGAATATTGGAAAGGTTGGAAAACTATCTACAAAAAAGTTGTTATTGATTGATGATTCATTATTATAAGAGAAATGAAATAGCTATAGCAAAATACAATACTTGTATTAAAAATTCAATAAACTCAAATATTTATGCATACAGTTGGTATTTAGACATTGTTGCAGACAATTGGGATGTGCTGGTTTTGAATGATTACGAAGCTGTAATGCCATTACCTTGGAAAAGAAAATATTTTATTAAATACATCTATCCACCTGCTTGGACACAACAATTGGGAGTTTTTTCAAAAAGGGAAATAAGTGAGGGATTGATTCAGAGATTTATAAATTTTATTCCAAATAAATTTAAAAAAATAACCATTCAGCTAAATTCAGGAAATGGGATAAGTTTTTTAAAATCTAAAAAGCGAATAAATTATATTTTACCTTTGAATAATACTTATAAAGATTTGCTTAATAAGTATAAAAACAATAGAAAACAGAGTATTAATATTGGTAAAAAAAATAAGTTAATTATTAAAAATTGTTTATTCTCTGAATTAGAAATAATAGCTAAAGAAAATTATTCTCACCTAAAAATTTCTGATATAAATTATAAAAAATTAAAATTATTAACTGAATATATTCAAAAGAATGATAAAGGTTTTTTATTAGGCGTTTATAATAAGCAGGATAAATTAGTAGGAGGTGCTATTTTTTTGAAAGATGATAAGAGAATAAGTTATTTATTTTCAGTAGTTACTTTAGAAGGAAAACAATTGCAAGCAAATAGTTTCTTAATTGATACACTACTAAAAAAATATGCAAACTCAAATTATATATTTGATTTTGAAGGTTCAATGATTCTTGGTGTAGCTAATTTTTTTAGAAGTTTTGGAGCAGTTAAAGAAACTTATTTTTTATATGAAAGGCCTTTTAGATTATTTAAAAGTCTTCAATTTTAAGAGTAATATTGAATATTTTATTTGGAGTAATTGGGTATTCAAATTTAGATGTTTTTAGTGTTCTATTGGTATAAATTGCACATAAAGTATTTGAGACGTGATAAATATTTTCCTTATATTTATTTGGAATACCATCTAAAATTGCAGAAAGGACTTCATGCCTAACAGTTTCAGGGTTGTAGGCATAATCGTGCCAGACTACAATAGAATTTTCGTGAACCAAGTGTTTGAAAATCTTTTCGGTATCATTTTTTGTGTATTTATATTTGTGATTTCCATCTATAAAAATTAAATCAAATTTTTTGTTTAGTGCACCAAAATCATAATTTAGAGAATTTCCAGTGAGATGTTTTATGTTTTTATTATTTTTTGAAAAAAAACCATGTAAATCTGCATATTTTTTTGACAAACCTAATTCCAGTATATCCTGTTTGCTTAAATTTAAAGTGTAACACTCCTTTGAAGTTGAGGCTACATTAATTACACTTTCTCCTCTCCAAGTACCAATTTCAAAATAGGAACAATCTTTAATTTATTTGCTTAATTCTTTTAATAAAAGAATATCAGTTGGTAATGATCCACCTCCTAAAAATGAAAACACCTCTAATGTTCCATTAAAATTTGGTATTAAATCATTAATTTCAATAATAGGTAGTGAAGTTTTAGATGTATGATTTTTTACAAGGTAATTTTTCCAAACAGCATCATTTTCAAGAATAAGATTTATGAAACTCAGTTTTTTAAAGAGTAAAAAAATAGTTTTTATAATTTTATTTATTTTCGTCATTTATAAGCTACACGGTTAAATTTTTTATAAAGTATTAGAAACCAAACATACGAAATAATACCTGTAAACCACATGATAAAAGCTGAAGTTAAAGCAGCACCTAGAATACCATATTTTGGAATTAAATAATAATTACTAATACTATTTAATAGTAAAGCAACACTTCCAATATAATAATTGATATGCACTTTCCCAATTGAAGAAAGTAAGTTACCATAGAGTCCTCTAAAAATTAGAATTCCACAAATACCTACAATTAAAATTAAAAAAGTATCATAATATTGGGCAAAAGAAGAATCTAATAAAGATAATAGTTCTTGAGAGAAAAGAAAAGATATTCCGCAGATTCCAAAACTTATAAATGTAAAAAACAGCATGTATCTTTTCATATAATTGTTTATGTAATTTTTATCATATATCTTTTCAGTAAAAGTAACAAAATCGGTTGTAATAAATGTTTTAGAAAGAAGTAATAAACTAAAAGGAATTAGTGAAACATATTTGTATTGTGTTATGGCTTCCGCATCGTTTAATAAATAACCAATTAATAAGATATCAATAGCAAAAAGAAATTGTCCAATACTAACTGATAAACTAGCAAATATACCGTATTTCCAAAAAGCAAAATTTGTAAAATTAAGTACTGTTTTTTTGAACGATTAATGTTAAGTTTTTTAATAAAAAATAATATAGTTAAGTAAGGTGTAACAAACAAAGCAAAAGCATAACCCTTAGCATTAAAAAGATAGCATAATATTGAAACTGTAATTATTAATAAAACATTGTAAGTTATTTCTATGTAAGATAAAGTTTTATTGTTGTGTTTTAATCTGAATTGAATTTTTATGATTGAGAGTAAATAATGAGGTATAATTACGAGTGATAGAAAGGCTACATAGTAACCTGTGTTTTCAAACTGAAATGGTATAAAAAAACTACTTATTATAACTAGAACTACAAGAAAAAAAGAGGAGATTATACCATTTTTAAGTACATACATAAATAAACTATTTTTTTCTTCTTCTGTTTTTAAAAGAGCTCCATATCTTAATAATCCTTGGTGTAATCCTAAGCCTCCAAATGGAATTATAAAACCAATAATATTAAAAGCAAACAAAACAACACCCAACTCTTTATTTGGTATTAATTGTAGTGCAATCCAAGATGCAGAAAATGAAAGTAATCTAGAAATTATGGTAGCACCAAAAATATAACCTCCTGATCTGTTTAGAAAATTTAATATAAATTGTTGGATCCCTCTCAATTGCTTAAAGTTTTAGTGTAAAGTTTAGTAAATTCCAAACTAATAATTTGCACTCCAAAGTTATCTAAGGCGTAGTTATGCATTAATTTTTTATTGTAGTTTAATTTTTTATTATAGATTTTTAAAATAGTATTTTCTAATGATATTTCATCTTTAGGCTTAATTAAATAACCAAAATTCTTAGGGAAGTATTCGCTAATCCCTCCAACATTTGTTGAAATAACGGGTGTGCCACAAGCAAATGATTCTAAAATAACACAAGGTAAATTTTCATAATTACTGAATAAAACAAAAACGGAAGATTTATTTAAATAATTCCCGATTTCGATATTTGGAATTTGATCTATGATAGTAACATTTTTAATTCTCAATTTATGAATTAGAGAAATATATTTTTCAGAATTTTCTCCAATAAGATTAAATTTTAAATGTGGAATTTTTGATTCTAATTTTGAGATTACATTTAGTATTCCCTCAACATTTTTATGCTCATTTCCCATATGTGAAATATGGGTTACTGTAAATTTTTTAATAATATTTTCAGAAATATTAAAATAGTTAGTATCCACTACATTGGGCACGGGGCAATAGTTTCCTTTTAGTCCAAAAATCATCATATTATTTTGTAAATTTTTAGTTACAGGGCAAACAAATGAAGCATTTTTTACTATTATTTTAGTTACAAGCTTTCTTAAAATCCCTATTGATTTAATGTTTTGTTTCTGATAACCAGTCCAATGTTCAGATATAATAAATGGCTTTTTTTTTAACCATTTTAAATACAAGGCAATTACACCAACTGGAAATGTAACATTAAGGTGAACAATGTCGAAAAAATCAATTCTTTTAATAGTTTTTAAGTATGTATTAAAAAACAGCATAAATTTATATGCAGGATTCTTAGTGTGTGGGACATAAATAATTTTAGTTTCAATATTATTATTTTTTGTTTCAGATAATTCAATTTTGCCTCTCAATCTTTTGTCACTTATAAGATGTACAATGGTAACCTTGTGTAAAGTTGCTACAGCTTCAGCATGTCTTTGAACAAAATCACCTCTTGTTGGTGAAACTCTTGTAGGGTACCAGCTACTTAAAAATAATATATGTAATTTCTTTTTCAAAAATTAGATAAATTTATTTAACAAATATAAGCACTATATTAGTTTTCATTGTTTAATAAATTTATATTTTTACTAAATGAAAATAAAACATATTTTTTTTGATTTAGATCATACATTGTGGGATTTTGAAGCAAATTCAGATATTGCTTTTGAAACTATTTTTAAAAAACATAGAGTAGGAGTTGATCTTCAGAAGTTCTTAAATTACTATAGAGGTATTAATCAGAATTATTGGCGACTGTATAGAAATGAGAAAATCACCAAAGAGGAACTGAGAGTTGGAAGATTAAAAGATACTTTTGTTAAAATTAACTACAAGGTAGATAATGAATTAATAGATTGTTTATCAGTAGATTATATTGAGGTTTTGCCCAATAACAATAAACTTTTTGAAGGTGCTTATGAAATTTTAGAGCATTTATACCCTAACTATAAACTACATATAATTACCAATGGTTTTAACGAAGTTCAGTACAAAAAGTTAGAGAATTCGGGTTTAAGTAAATACTTTGATAACATAATTACTTCTGAAGATGCAGGCGTAAAAAAACCAAATCCTATAATTTTTGAATATGCTTTAGATAAAGCAAAAGCAACTTCAAAAGAGTCAATTATGATTGGTGATAATTGGGAAGCTGATATTATGGGAGCTATTGAAAATGGAATAGACGCCATTTATTTTAACTATGAAAAACAACCAGTTGGAGCCAACATTAAAAGTGTGTACCAACTAATAGAAATAAAAGAATATTTATAATATTTATTATCAATGTTTAAAATGAGTACATTTATTGTATTCGTTTATTAAAATAATTGAATAGTCTAAATTTGAATTATGAAAAAAAGAATATTTTATTTAAGTATTGTATTGTTTACTACAACAATGTTTGCTCAAAAAAGTGTAAATAATTATAAATATGTTATTGTTCCAAATAGGTTTGAATTTCAGACTAAAACAAATCAATATCAGTTAAACTCTTTAACTAAATTTTTATTTAATAAAGCAGGATTCAATACCTTTTTATTAAGTGATATAATGCCAAAGGAAATAATTACAAATAATTGTTCAACATTAACAGGAAATGTAGTAGATGAATCAAATATGTTTACTACTAAATTAAAAATACAATTAGTAGATTGTTATGATAAAACAATTTTTGAAACTCAAGTTGTTAAATCTAAAGAAAAAGATTTTAAAACTGCGTTTTATAAAGCTATCAGAAATGCTTTTGAAGAAATTAATAATTTAAATTATAGCTATCAACCTATTGAAAAGGATAAGCCTAAAAACACAATAGAAGAAAAAATAGTAGCCCAGTCTGAGTCTGTTAAAGTTAAGAAAGAAGTGATTGAAAAAGAAATGAAGAAAAAAAATGCGGATAAAAAAGAGATAGTTGTAGTAAGAGCCATACCAAATTTAAAAAAAGATATTAATACTGTTGCTAAAGTTAAAAAAACTGAAATCTTTTTAAAACCGCACAATACACTTGTAGGAAATTATATTTTTGAGCGTTGGGGATTAAGTACAATTTCAAAAAAAGAAAACAGCTTTTCTGTTGTTGGTGGTGATGAAAATTTTGAGTTTGCCACTATTTATAAAACGTCAAAACCAACTGTATTTATTATAAAATGGGTAGCTTTTAAGCAACCTCAACTGCTTGAAATAGATAGTAACGGAAATTTAAAAATAGACAGTGAGAAAGGAGTAAAAACTATTAAAAGAGAGAATTAGTAGTTATATTTATCTTTCCAACATTTTTTTAAGTAGTCTCTTATCGCATTTTCCCGTACATTATTACCAGGTTCAAATAATTTAGTTTCTTTTATTTCTTTTGGTAAAAATTCTTGGGTTGTAAAATTATTTTCATAATTATGAGCGTACTTGTAATTTTTGCCATAATCTAATTCCTTCATTAATTTTGTAGGTGCATTTCTCAAGGCGAGCGGCACAGCTAAATTTCCTGTTTCTTTAACTATATTTTGGGCATTTCCAATAGCTTCATACGAAGCATTACTTTTGGGAGATGAAGCCAAATATATAGCACACTGGCTTAATATAATTCTTGATTCAGGAAAACCAATGGTTATTACAGCCTGAAAAGTATTATTTGCTAAAATTAGTGCTGTTGGGTTTGCATTCCCAATATCTTCAGAAGCTAAAATAAGTAGTCTTCTAGCAATAAATTTAGCATCTTCTCCACCTTCAATCATTCTAGCAAGCCAATAAACAGCAGCATTTGGGTCACTTCCTCTAATAGACTTTATAAAAGCAGATACAATGTCGTAATGTTGCTCACCTGCTTTATCGTATAAAACAGTATTTTGCTGTACCTTATTAAGAACTAAATTGTTTGTAATTGTAATAGGGCTATCTTCAGAATTTACAATTAATTCAAAAATATTTAACAATTTTCGTGCATCACCACCTGAAATTCTTAACAGTGCTTCTGTTTCTTGAATTTTAATTTTTTTTGTAGCAATTATTTTATCTTCTTTTAGTGCACGTTCTAATAAATTTTCTAAATCAGTTTTACTAAAAGAATTTAATACATATACTTGGCAGCGCGATAGGAGGGCAGGGATTACTTCAAAGCTTGGATTTTCAGTTGTTGCTCCAATTAATGTTACCCAACCTTTTTCAACTGCTCCTAATAAAGAGTCTTGTTGAGATTTACTAAACCTATGTATTTCATCAATAAATAGAATAGGGTTTTTAGTTGTAAATAAACCGCCACTTTGTTTTGCTTTTGAAATAACATCTCGCACATCTTTAACACCCGAACTTATGGCACTTAAAGTGTAAAAAGGACGTTTAGATTCTTTAGCAATAATATTTGCTAGCGTTGTTTTTCCAATGCCAGGAGGTCCCCAAAATATTAATGAAGGAATAATACCTCGTTTAATGTGTTGTGTTAAAGCTCCATTCTTACCAACCAAATGTTGCTGACTTATGTAATCTGCTAGTGTTTTTGGTCGAATACGTTCAGCTAAAGGTTCATTCATAGCGTAAAAGTAAGAAATAATTGAACTTATTTATATTGTTACTGACAATTTTTCAGAAACCAATTAATTGGACTTATATTTGATTGTGTAAAGTATATTTAGCCTAAATGAAAAAATCTAAATTTCAACAAAATTATATCCTAATTCCTTTTTTGGCAATTTTTTCAATTTGGATTGTCTATTATATTGAAATAAAATTTGGATTGAACTTTAACAAGTATGGTATTTATCCTAAAACGTTCTTAGGTTTAAGGGGTGTCATCTTTTCACCATTTATACATAGCAATACAACACATTTATTTAATAATTCAATTCCCTTGGCCGTCATGTTAGGATGTTTGTATTATTTCTATAATAAAATTGCAACTAAAGTTTTACTAATTGGATTTTTTTTAACGGGTATTCTAACTTGGACTTTTGCAAGACCTGCCTATCATATTGGTGCAAGTGGTGTTATTTATTTTTTGGTTAGTTTTATTTTTTTAGCGGTGTTTTTAGAAAATATTATAGACTAATAGCTCTATCATTAACAGTGGTTTTTTTATATGGAAGTATGGTATGGTATATTTTTCCTATTCAGCAAAAAATATCTTGGGAAGGTCATTTATCTGGCTTTTTAATTGGATTTGCAGTAGCTTATATCTATAAAAATAAAGGACCTAAGCCCAAACAATTTGTTTTTACTAAGAATGATGAATTTGATAGTTTATTTGATGATGAAGGAAATTATAATCCGCCTCCAGAGGAAGTTTTTGAAGAAGATATTAAATAGATTAGAATAAGTTGCTTTAATGATTGTTTAAATTATGCAATAGTAAGGCTACTATTAAGATATATGAAGAGTTAATTAGCTTTATAAACATGAATTTTACACAGGTGAAAATTAAAAAAGCTTAGTAGAAAATTAAATTTGCTCAGGTGAAATTTTGAGAATCACCGCTGCTTTTATTATGCTAAACGTTGTCTTAGTGTTTCATACAAAAATGCGCCACAGGCAACAGATACATTTAAAGATTCAATTTCACCAAGTAATGGAAGTTTGGCTTTAGAATCTACAATTTTTAAGATTGACGGATTTATGCCTCTTTCTTCCGACCCCATAACAATTGCTGTAGGTACCGTTAAATCAACATTATAAATTAAATTTTCAGTTTTTTCTGTAGCTGCAACTAATTGAATATTAGCAGCTTGAAATTGAAAAATAGCATCTTTAATATGATCTACTTTACAAATTGGAATTTTAAATGCAGCACCTGCTGAAGTTTTAACAGTATCTGCACTTATTGGTGCATTTCCTTGTTTTTGAATTATTATTCCGTGTACACCAGCACATTCAGCAGTTCGTATAATTGCACCAAAATTTCTAACATCTGAAATTTGGTCTAATAATAAGAATAAAGGAGTTTCTGTTTTTTCTAAAGTTGTTGTTATTAGCGTGTCTAAATCAGCAAACTCAATAGGTGATATTTGAGCAGCAACACCTTGGTGATTACTATTTTTTGAAAGCCTGTTTAATTTTTCGATAGGGACATGACTTACGGCGATATTATGTCGCTTAATAAGGGTGTTTAATTCAGAGAATAAATGACCACTTAAGTCTTTTTGTAAATAAACTTTACTTATTGTTTTTCCTGAATTTATGGCCTCTATAACTGCTCTTAAACCAAAAATTTTTGAAACTTCATTTTCCATGTTACAAACCTACATAATTTTTTCAACATTCATCTAAATTAGTTTTAAGCTAACTAGGAAAATAAGTTAAAAAGTTAACTGTAGTTATAATTCAATAGTTGCGGTATTGGTTGAAATTAGTGAATTATAGTATTTGAAAAAAGAAATTAAATCCTTTTTAGATTTTAGATTAAATTTATTTTTTTTATAAAAGTATTCATTTTAGAGCGTTGTTCAACAGCAATTTTTTCAAGTAATACTTTCTTCTTAGGTTTTACATAAGTAGCAATTCTTTTAGAATTTGAAAAGTATAATTCTGCTACGTCAACTATTTTAGCTGGTATAGATGTGGTAAGTGAATTTTTGGCTTTTTTTTCTGCTTTATATTTTTTAACCTTACGTTCAAATAGTGTAAAATCTTTCCCTTGGTAAATAGTCACTAAATACCCAACCTTAGTCTTTTTGTTTTTTAAAAAGGGCTGAAAGGTGTATTTCTGTATACCAATAATGCAACTTATTTTAGGATCTCTAGTTACATATTCTATTTTGTCACCGTTACTTACCTCAATTTCATCTCTAAAAGCATTATACCTTAGTGCATAAACTTTTGAGGCGACTTTATTTTCGTATAAAATATTTCCCGAAATAAATATTTTATTATAGTATGAATTACCTATAATATACTTCTTTTCAGAATCTGAGAATGTTCTATTGGTGTTATACCTCATATCTGTAAGCGCATCTCTAAATCTATAATCCCATTCAGAGGCATTAGCCCTACCATCATAAACTTGCGAACTAGAAGCTGATGTAAAAGCTATTTGAGCATTTAAAATAAATGGAAAGATAAAAAGAAGCAAATATAAATATTTTGATTTCATTATTAACGGTAATAAAAGGTTATAAGGTAAATATATGATAAAATTGTTAAAATAAGATATTGTTCTGTAAATAAGTTTATTATACAATAAAAAAGACCACTTGTATTTTAGCAAGTGGTCTTTTAAATTTTATATAATTTATGTTTTATTCGTTACATAAATTTAAAGCTAATTCACCTTCAACTGGACTTGGTCCAAAGTCTCCAATTACATTACCACTATTAGGGCCTATAATTTGAAAAGAGACTTCACTAGGCCAATCTCCAGCAACAAAAGACCATACAACTGTAGATGCTCCAGCAGGTACTGTAATTGTTGCAGTTCCATCTGTGAATGGTCCAAGACCTGTTGACCAGTAATCAGGAAGGAAAGCATAATTTTCAACACCATCAATAGTGCAAACTATTTTTGAACCTTGCCATCCATCACCGTAAGAATCTTGCATGTTTATTACATAATCTCCTGTAATTGGAGAATCTGGAATACATAAGATTCCTACATTATACGCATATGGAGATTTAAAGTACGAGCCTTGCAAACTTCCACTTGCATCATCAGCACTAAAACTTCTACCATCAGTTAATACAACTTCCAATCTAAAATCAAATTCATCTCCACCGTTGTAATTTCCATCACCAATAGTAAATCCTAATGCAGCTAAAGCTTCAGAAAATGTTGCAGCAATAGTGGTAGAAGGTAGTCCATTTGCACTTGTAGTAAATTCAGATGCAGCTATAGATTTAAGTAATATTTCAGCTTTGCTGTTATTTACACCGTCATCAGTTTTATCGGTATAACTTACATATACATTAACCTTATCTAAAAGGCCTCCATATTCTTCATCTTGTTCTTCAACAACAATTTCAAAACGTGAGTTTAAATCAAAGATATTATAGTTAGTACTAACTCGATCAAGTGTTCTAATTACAGCTCCGTAAGAAACGCCATCAAAAACATCATATATTGCATTGTCTGGATCTTTACAACTCATTACTGTTGAGAAAACCAACGCAATAATTAATAGTTTATTTATTATTTTTTTCATTTTAAATAGTTTTTATTAGTTAGCAATTGGGAATCCAGGTGAAGGGGCATTTGTATCCCAGAAAACTTGTACTCCTACGCCATCTTTTTGAGATGCGTTTGCATTTGTATTTGCATAGTTTGCAGGATAAAAGAATGATCTTATGAATCCTCCTGGGTTAGGCTCTATATTAGGTTGTAATGTTGTTGGATAACCTGTTCTTCTATAAAAATTGTAAGAATCAATACCATTCCCATACGAAGCAACAAAGTATTGCATGGCAAGAATGTCCCATTTTCCACTTGCATCAGCAGCATTCCAATCAGCTTCAAGATCAGATTTAAACCAGCTAATATAATCACTTGCAAGTGCAAGAGCAGGTCCACCATCAGCAGTACCAAAAATCCAGTTGAATCTAGCAGAAGTAGGTGCAAAATTAATTACTTTATCAATAGATTTATCAATACCATTAAACATACTTGTTTTTGCTCCAGCCGCATCACCATTAAACATTTTAGTTTCAGCAATCATAAAGTCTGTCCAGCTTGATAACATTACAGGTGTAATACCATTACCACCATTTCCATCTCCGTTTTTCTTAGAGTCATAAGATAAATCATCTAAAGCACCTCCAGCAGGGTATACACCAACTAAAGCTCTTAAGAATCCATCTGGCGGAATACCGTTATCATTTCCGTGGTCTCTACCCCACCATCCTTTAGGAACACCACAATAAGTGTATCCATCATAATGTGCAGGAGCTGTATATAAACCACACTCAAGTGTTTCTTCATCAGCAGGTGCTCCACCTATTCCAGGAGTTTGACTAACTTGTCTGTAGAAATAAAATAAGGTACGGATATCAAAATTTATTGGGTTACTATAAGCAGCATCGTCTTTTCCAGTCATATAATCCATTAAAGAGTTAGACATATAGTCTCCACCACCTGTTGGAGTATAACTTCCTGAATAACGAGGGTGACGAGTGTCTGGTTGAATTTCATTGGTTCCCCAAGTAAATTGAAAATCATCTGCTTTATTTGAAATGTAGTTTCCTGAGCTTACAATAGCATTAAAGTTACTTAAAGCACTACCATCTACCAATCTTGTAGCCATATATGCTTTCATTTTAATAGTATTAGCCGCTTTTATCCATTGTGACCAATTACCATCATAGAAAAAGTCATATTGTGGATCTGCAGCAGCTTCACTACCAAAATTAGCAATTGCAGCATCTAATAATCCTAATGCAGCAGTATAAACACTTTCACCTGAATCTGCGATAGGGTTTAGATTTTCTGAACCAAGAAGAGCTTCAGTATAAGGAACATCTCCAAAGAAATCAACCAATGTTAGCATAATGTAAGCCTGAAAAACTTGCCCCATACCAATATGGTGTGTTAAGTTTGACTCTGTTGCTATTTCATTCATTACTTTAATGTCTTGCATCATTCCAGTGTAAGCTGATCTCCAAACTCCATCAAAATTTGCAGGAGAATAAGCATTTGTATAATCTCGTCCGTTCATGTAATCTATACGAGTTAGTTCAGCACCTCTACGTCCAAAAGTTTCAACAAATCTTGCAAAATCTTCTTGAATAGCATTCATAAAGAAATCAGGATTTGCCTGCGTTGGCGTAAGCGCGTTTGGATTTTCAGTCAAATCCAGTTCAGTTGTTTCACAAGAGGTTAAGAATAACGCTCCGCAAAAAAACATAAGTTTAATTAAATAATTTATTTGTTTCATAATATAAAATCTTTTTTTTTGTTGATTAGAAAGAAGCTTTAATACTCATACCATATCTTCTTGCACTAGGACCGTTTAAATATTCGAAACCAGCACCGTTACCTACACCAAGTCCAGCTACGTTAGGATCGAAATTTGTATTTTTCGGCATATTTGGCGTATAAAACCATAAGTTATTCCCTGTAAATGCAATACTTAAAGCACCAAAAGGTGTTTTTTCTAAGTATTTTGTTGGTAATTTATAACTTAAAGTAAGTTCTTGCAATCTAAAAACTGTTGCATCATAAACCCCTAATTCATCTGGACCGTATAACACATTACTAAAGAAATAAGTTGAATTATTAATTTGAGTAGTATTAGGTTCTCCAGCAGGATTAACACCTGGTAAAATAAAAGAATTTGCACGATCAACGTTATCAGCATTAACAACACCCCTACCTATTAAAGTTTGTATTGTTTGTGAATACATATCTCCACCTTGAATCCACGTAAATAAGAAACCTAATGAAAAGTTTTTATAACCAATAGAGTTAGCTACGTTCATAGTAAAATCAGGATTTGCATTACCAATAATGTTATTTCCATTTTGGATAACATAACTACCTGCTGAATTTACCATTAAATTACCATTTTCATCACGAGCAATTGCTGAACCAATCATTGTTCCTAACTGTTCACCTTTAATTGCAGCATTTCCACGAGTTGAAAAACCTGCGTATACAACAATGTCAGTATCCAATCCTAAATCAGTTACTACTGCTTTATTTGCGGAAAAGTTTAAAGTGGTATTCCAATTAAATCCAGCTCTATCATCACTTTTAAACCAATCATACCCTAAATCAACCTCAACACCGTCATTTTTAACTTCACCAACATTTGTTCTTGTTGAAGTGTAACCTGTAGAAGGATCTAAAGGTCTTGAAACTATAAGGTCTTTTGTTTTTTTAGAATATAAAGAAAAATCTAATGATAATCTATTATTAAACATTCTAGTTTCAACACCAAATTCTATTTCATCAATTCTCTCAGGTTTTAAATTGGTATTCCCTAAAACAGCTCCTGTTGAATTTGTAACTACATCTACACCGCTACCATCTTGAAAATCTTGTGTATCTAAACTTAATGTAGATGATACAGGGTATCCTGTTGGGAAGTTTGCAGAAGTACCGTACCCAGCTCTAAGTTTTAAGTAGTTAACCACAGTACTTTCTCTTAATGATTCTATTATTTTAGAAGGTAAAAATGAAATACTTGCAGAAGGATAACCAATAGATCTATTTGCTTCGGTTAAATTAGAAACCCAGTCGTTTCTACCTGCTAATGTTAAGTATAAATAATCTTGGTAACCTATTTCAGCTTGTGCATAAGCACCTAAGATATTTCTCTCTTCAAAGTATTGAATTTCATCTTGAGAGGCAAAGTTAAAGTGTCTTAACACGCCAAAAACTTGTTGACCTACACTTTTTACTCCGTTTCTATTATACACATCACGTCTTGATGTTATACCAACTGAAAAAGAGATATCTAAATCATCATTGATATCATAATTACCACTAACACTTAAGTTATGATCATCAATAGTATTTGTATTATTCCAAGTTTGATAAATACCAGATTGATTTGCAACACTACCTGTTTTACCGCCTTTATTTGAATAATTTGAGTTGTTTTCACTATAAACATCAAATCCATATCTATAGTTAACACGAACATTGTCATTTAATTCATAGAGTAAAGAAATTCCTCCAAAAACCCTATTTGTATTTTGAGTGTTTCCAGCATTATTTACCGTCCAAAGAGGGTGTTGAATACTATTGTTTTGTCTATAGTACACAGACTCTCCTGTTATTGGGTTTTGGTATGGCAACCCCATTAAGTCAATACTTCTTGGTGTATAAAATAAGTTACCAAAAATAGAAGCGTTTTCACCACCAACATTACTACCATAACTTGCCGCAACAGGTGGAGTTTTAAAGTTGGTTTTAGTATAATTCATTGTCCCATTTACTGTAAATTTATTTGACAATTTAGCAGATCCACCAATACTAAATGTATTACGTCTTAATCTGTTACCAGGTGTAAAACCTTGATCGTCTAAGTTACCGTAATTTACATTATAGCTAACATTTCCATCTGAAGATGCACCACGTACATTTACATTGTTACTTTTAATAATACCTTGTCTAAAGAAATCTTTAACACCATCATAAGGTTTCCATTCATAACGAGCATTTGCAAATTCAGGGAAAGCCTGTGGAATTCCTGTTGCTGCACTTGCAGTAGAGTATGGATGTGCTAATGTTCCATTTTCATCAATTGCGGCTTGGTTACCCCAACCAGCAGGACCATCTTCAGAAAATGAAGGACCCCAGTTACTAAAGAACCAACCAAAAGATTGATCGAAACCACCACCATATTCATTTTGATAATTTGGCATTGAAGCAATTTCGTTCGCAAATAATGAGCTTGAAACTGTAATTTCTGTTTTTTTAGCGCCAGCCCCTTTACTACTTCCCGATTTGGTAGTAATAAGAATTACACCATTACGTCCTTGCGTACCGTAAAGTGTTGCAGCGGCTAAACCTTTTAAAACGTTTACACTTTCAATATTGTTTGGGTCAAGATCTAAGAAACGACTTGATCCATTATTACCATCAATAAAATCTCCTTGTGCATTAGTATCACTACTAAAAGGAATTCCATCTACAATAAATAAAGGTTGGTTACTACCACTAAAAGAGTTCATACCTCTAATAATAATGTTTGTACCAGAACCTGACATACCACTTTGTTGTGTTATTTGTACACCAGAAGCTTTTCCAGTTAAAACACGTGCAATGTCTCCTTCGGCTTTTTCTTCAATGTCTTTAGCGTCAACTTTTGATACAGCGTATCCTAAAGCTTGTTTACCCCTTTTGATACCCAATCCAGTAATAACAACTTCTTCTAAGGCTTGTGCATCTTCTTGCATAGTAATGTTCATCACATTAGAAGTTCCAACGGTTTTTTCAACAGTTTGCATACCCATAAAGCTGAATTGTAGTACAGCCCCAGAGTTAACTTTAATTGAATAATTTCCATCGAAATCTGATTGTGTACCCATATTGGTACCTTTTACAATAACTGTTACTCCAGGTAAAGGTCCGCTTGCATCGGAAATTGTACCGGTAACAGTTTTTTCTTGTGCAAACGTAATTTGCACTAGTAACGCTAGTATAAGCGTTAAAAAACCATTAAATTTTGTTTTCATTGTATAATTATTTGAATTAATTGTTCCAAAAATCATAAAATTATAGTATATATCCTAATTTAAAGATAAAAAAATAAGAATTTAGTTAAAATATAAGGTGTTTAGTTATATGAGTGTTAATTTAAAGTTATAAAAAAGGAGTTTGTTCATCTCTAATTAGTTGTAGGATGCCCCACAAGAATTAGTTGTTATAGTATACCATTACTTACAAATACTTACAAAAAACTAACAATAAAATTTAAAAATAAAAAACCACCTCAATTGAAGTGGTTTTTATGTATAATTTATATTAATTTAATTATCTCCATCCTCCAGTAGAATAGTCTTCTCCAGGGGTACCTGTAGTACCGCCAAAAGTATAGTTCTCAGCAGGGATAGATTCTAAAGCTTTACCAGGCACAGGGAAATGGAGAAGAGTTCCTTTTTGTAAAAGGTCTTCTTTTCTCATTTCAAAGAAACCAAGTCCCATTCCTGTGAAAGAAAATTCGATCATTCTTTCATAATGGATAGCATCTTTAACAGCATCAATATCAGCGGCAACATTAGGTAAGCCACCTCTAGTGGTTCTGGTACCTGCATTTATAATAGCCGCAGCACCAGCAACATTACCTGTATTAACTAAGGCTTCAGCCTTATACATATCATTTTCAGCAGTTGAATATTCAACAACATTGGTAGTCCACACGGTAATATAGTTATCGTATCTACTATACCTGTAGCTGCTGTAATGGTAAATACCTCTTTCAGGTCTAAAGTTATTTGAACCTAAGTAGCCGAAGTCTGTTAATAGTCTTGCATCATTAGAAGTTGATTCAGGTTGAAAAGTAACATCATCCTCCCAGTAATCAGGAGTATTAGGATCCATCATATTGATAACTCTCATATCAACTCTAGCCCAACCTGGGTAAACTAAATAAGTTTTTGGGATTAAATCATACCAAGTAACATCATCCATATAAATTTCGAAATCACTTGTTAGCCCATTGTTTGTATAGTTAAGTACTCTATTCCAGTCAATAGCACTTTTTTGGGAGCTATTACGTACATTACCAACTAACATACGAGCACCCATGCTATTCATGAAAGCTAATAAAGAACTACTATTACCACCCCCACCAGGTAACCAAGTTTCAGGAATAGAGACATTATTTGCTTGTGCAACAGCAATAGCTTGGTCTAATTTTGCTAAAGCAAATGTCATAGCTTCACTATACGTAGAAGCTCCGTCACCAGCACTACCTTCAATAGAACCATTTTCATCAGATAACCATACTTTATCAAAGACTAATGCTAGATATCCAATAGATAAAGCTTGTCCTAATTTAGCTACCATTTCAATTTGTTCAGGATTTTCGAACTGCGTTCCGTTTTGTATTGCTAAGGCGATTGTATTTGAATCTGAAAGGACAGAGTACAAAGCGTTAAAATATGAATTAGTTATGTATGCGTAACTGTATGAACTAGTGTTATTAAAAGCAACTCTAGGCTCGCTTGATGTATCTCTCATTCCAAAGTTACCCCAAGAACAAGTAGAAACATCTGCCATAGTTGCTAACGCTGCACCTGGACCGGCATAGTTATGTACACTCAAAAACCAATTTTGGATAATACTTCCGGCTGTGGCAGAAAGAGCAACAGGGTCTGAAGTAAGAATAAAATCATTCGGGTTTTCTAAATTTTCTACATTTAAGTCCGTAGAAAAATCTTGACAAGATACTATTATAAGTAGCAATGTCATGATAGAAAATATTTTTCTTAGATATTTCATTTTTTAATTGTTTTTAATTAGAATTTAAATTGAAAGGATAATGAATATGAGGTTTGGTTTGGATAAACACCATAATCAACACTAAAATATTGTTGTGTAGCACTATCGTAATTTGCAATTTCAGGATCCCAGCCTTTGTAATCAGTAAAAGTTAATAAGTTTCTACCAATTAGGCTAATTTTAATTTCATTAAAGAAACCATTTGCTAAACTTTTTAATTTAGTTGAATTTAATGTGTAAGCAAGTGAAGTTTCTCTTAATTTAACAAAAGTTCCATCTTCTACCCAAAATGCATTATTTTGGTTAACATCATATAAAGAACCATAGTAAACTCTTGTTTTCTTTTCAGAATCTGGTTTTCCTGCTTGGTCAACAATAGCGTTACGTTCACTAATAGTTGTCCATTGTCCATTTCTGTTATAGATATCTCCACCACCTTTCCAATCCCAAAGCATATAAAAGTCGAAGTCTTTATATGAGAAGTTTGAAGTAATACCAATTCTAAAATCAGCATTTTGATTTCCAATTTTTTCAAATACGGCAACACCATCTTCATCTACTTCAATAATTGCAGCTTCATCAACAGTTCCAATTGTTGAAGTTTTAACAACAACTCCATCGCTATTTACACTATAATCAGAAATGCTACTACCACTAGGTAATTGATTTTCCATTGTTGCTAAATCAGTAACAAATTTTCTACCAAACATAGATCCAAACTCAGTGTTTTCTCTAAGCAAGAATAAGCCACTAGGACCAACAAGTTGTTCGGGAGCGTTTAATTTGGTTATTTTAGAATCTGATTTTGTGAAGTTAACCCCTACATTCCATGTGATATCAGATTGATTAATAATCTTAGATCTTAAGGTAAATTCATAAGTGTCAGACTCTAAATCTCCAACATTTTGCCATTGTCTGTTCTTACCGGCGTTAGCAGGAGCAAAAAGGTTTACAATCATAAACTGATCTGAAGACACTTGATTAGAGTAGGCAAATTCTAAATTAAATATATCTAAGAAAGAAGCATTTAATCCAATTTCAGTTTCAGTTGTAAGAGAAGGTTTTAAATCTGGATTTCCTTTAATTCTGTTGGTAGATAGAACACCTCCTGAAATTCCAGTTTGTTCATATTGCCATGAAAAACCTGGGCGTTGACCAGATGTACCTCTAGCAATATTTATTTTTAATTCTTGAACACCAGGAATTTCTATGTCCTTTGTAATTCTATAAGCAGCAGAGACTCTGTAATAGTTATTCCATCTTTGATTTTCACCAAATAATGAAGAACCATCGCGTCTAAATAAACCATCAAAAATATAACGATCTTTATAAACAAAACCAGCAATAGCAAATACGTTTTGAGCTCTTTCATCTTCTTGGTGAGAGCCAGCAGTTACATCAGTATTGTTAAAGTTATCTAATGTAGGAAGTCCTGAGTATAGATAATTATTACCCGCAGCATTGAATTGTTCATAGTTTCTATCTTCACCTAAGAAACTCAATTTAGCTTTTACGTCTAGTTCTCCAAATTGTTCAACAAAATTTAATGTTGCTTGAGCTTTTTGAGAAAACTCTAAAGAACTTGTTTTATATAAAGAACCTTTACTATATCCAAAACCTATTGGATCCCCAGTTGTAGTATATGTTTCATATTTATTATTACGAGTATATCTGTAATTGTTATTTTCAAAAGAATATTCTAATTCAGCACTTAAGTTATTTGTTAGATTAATATTTAATTTATACCCACCTAAGAAACGTTGCTGTTTTGATGCAGCATCTCTGGAATATAAGTCATATAAAGGGTTGTCAATTTCACTTTCCCAAGGGTCTGGTTTAAAATAATAAGGTTGTCCATCAGGATTTGGAAGAGTAACATTGGCGTCTGGAGATATACGAGAAGCTATTCTGTAAATATCATTACCACCACCAGGACTGTTGTCATTTAATTTAATAAATGAGTTACTTGTACTAAACTTTAACCAATCATTAATATAATAATCAGCATTTAAACGAACACTATTTCTTGTGTAACCTCCAGTTTCAGCTAATACACCGTCAACTTCAGTATTTTCAGAAGAGAAGAAAACTCTAGCTTTGTCATTACCATTTGATACAGAAGCATAATTGGTTAAATTAGTTCCTTTTTTAAAAAATAAATCTTGGAAATTATTGTAAACCCCAAAAGGATTGTCAGCATACCCGTCTGCAGATTCTATTCTAGAGCCTAAAACAGCGTTATCACCAGAAGCAGCATAAACACCTTGGTAGTTTGGACCATAAGTTACGCCTTCATATTTTGTGTACTGACCTTTAAATTGCTCCCAGTCTGAAGCTAATTCATAACCGTGTGACTGATTGGTTTTAACAAAATTAGTTATTTCAGAATATCCAATTTCTGATCTAAACGTAACTTGAGTTTTTCCAATTTTACCTCTCTTAGAAGTAATTACAATAACACCATTTCCTGCACGAGAACCATATAAAGAAGATGCAGATGCTCCTTTTACAATTTCAAAGGATGCTATGTCATCAACGTTGATATCAGCTAAACCTCCTTCGACAAAAATACCATCCAAAATTACTAATGGTGCTTGAGAACCGTAAAAATTAGCTGCTCCACGTAATAGTATTGTAGCTCCTTGGCCAGGACGCCCTAAATTTGTTACTGTGATACCAGCTACCTTTCCTTGTAATGCACTTGCAGCAGAACCTGCAGGTACTTTTTGTAACTCTTCTGCAGTAACAGTTGCTACGGTTACAGATAATTTCTTTTTTGAAGTAGCCCCAGCCACACCAGTAACAACAACTTCATCTAAGGCTTCAGCATCTTCTTTCATGGTTATATTAATAACGTTTGAAGAGCCTACCGCTTTTTCAATAGTTTGCATACCCATAAAACTGAATTTTAATACAGCTCCAGAATTTACTTGAATTGAGTAATTCCCATCGAAATCTGATTGTGTACCCACATTGGTACCTTTTACAATAACTGTTACTCCAGGTAAAGGCCCGCTTGCATCGGAAATTGTACCAGTAACAGTTTTTTCTTGTGCAAATGTGATTTGCACTAGTAACGCTAGAATAAGCGTTAAAAAACCATTAAACTTTGTTTTCATTATATAAATTGTTTGAATTAATTGATGTAAAAATCTTATTTTACAAGTTTTTACATTAAGATAGTGTTTGACCATCTTATTAAAGATGCGATTAATTTTAAATAGTTGCGTAAAAAAAAAGAGAGTATTGAAAAATACTCTCTTTTAAGTGTTGTTATAGATTAAATCTCTAGTTGTCCCAAAATAACGGTGTACTTAAATTATCTCCTCCAATTGCAGCAGCAGCAGCGGTATAATTTGCACCATTTAGTGTTTGTTCAGACACAGGGTATGTTAATCTTGTTGGTACAGGAAGACCTGAAATTACCGCTGTGTTTAAGGTTGGGTAATTTAATCTTCTCCAAGTTGTCCAAGCTTCAAAACCTCTATTGTATAAAGCCAACCAAGCTTGTGTTCCTATAGAATTTTGCCAGTTGGCATCATCATAAGGAGCATCATTAGCTAAGTAACTAGCGGCTAAGCTAGAATCACCTGTCCAAGTTTCAATAGAAGCAGTTACGCCGTTATTGTAAAAAGTTTGGGCACTACCGCTCAATAATCCTTTTTTTACAGCTTCTGCTTTTAATAACTCGGTTTGTGAATAACTAAAAATTGTTCCTGGGAAATCAGGAGCCTGTACTTTATCACTAACATGTGTATACGCTGAAAAGCTATTGTTATCAGCATAAGGACCACCTACAAAAACTCCAGCACCTAAATTTTCTGCCATATAAGCTGTTATTCTAGGGTCGTTTAAGGCAATCATCTTATCAACTAGTGTATTTGCAATAACAAAATCTGAACGGCCACTTTGAACCAAATCAACCCAAATAGGGTTTGTGTTAGGAGTAGCATCTAAATATTGGAAATTAGCATTGTCTGCAATTGATGTGAATGTACCAGCAGCTCCTGAAGCTGTAGTAGAAGCATCATTCATCATAATACCAAATTCTAATTTAATGGCGTTTCCAAATTTAATCCAGTTAGAAACATTTCCATTGTATATTAAATCGGCACCATCAAAACTACCTGCACTAGCACTTAAACCGCTAATTGCAGCATTTAACCTTGCTAATAAATCTGAATAAATACCAGCTGCATCATCATAAACAGGATTTACGTTGTCTGCATCTAAAGCTTCAGAATAAGGGATATTGCCAAAAGTATCAACCAATACTTTAAAAGTATACACTTTCATAATTTCAATAATGGCTAATTTATTAGCTTTTACGGTAGGTAACCCGCCGTCTCCTTCTTCAGTAATTATTTTAGATGATTCATCTAAATCTTTTAATACATCTCTGTATAATCTATTCCAAGTATTTCTAGGAATAGCTCTGTTTTGAACATCATAGTTAGCTTCATCAGTATAAGTTGTTTCTGTCCAATACTGAGCAAACATTTTATAAATATTTACATTTACGTTTGTGCTAACCATATAATCTACTAGGTTCTTTTGTGCGTTAGAGAATAATGTTTCCCCTGGCACTGTAGTAGCATTTTTAGTGTCAATATTCATGTCAGTCAAGTCTGAAGAACAAGAAAATGTGACAACTAGTGTTAATATAAAAATTAGTTTTTTCATTTTTTTATTAATTAAAATTGTAATTTAACGTTAAATCCTACATCTTTAGTAGTTGGCATCACACCACTTTGGTATCCTTGTAAATTACCAGAACTTAAACCAGTTTCTGGATCAGCATAAGGTAAATTTTTACTTATAATCCATAAGTTTGATCCAGTTATAGAGAACTGCACAGATTTAAAGAAAGAGTTTGCTAGAATATCGCTAGGTAAATCATAAGTTAAAGCAATTTCTCTTAACTTTACATAAGAGGCATCATAAACATGCAATGCTTGTGGAGCTCTTGCCCAACCAAAGGCATTTGCATACCATCCCATATAAGTTCTAGTTGTGTTAACAGATCCGTCAGGATTTACACCATCTAAAATAATTCCACCACCATCTGCTAAATCGGCACGGATAGGATTACCTAAATCATTTGTACCTACAGAGCTTGCGTAAATACCAGTTCCTTCACCGTACCAGTGGTCAAGTGAGAATAAGCTTCCACCTTTTTGAATGTCAATTAAGAAGCTAAAAGTTAAGTTTTTATATTTAAGCATATTGCTAATACCTGCATTGTAGTCAGGATTAACATCACCTATGTTTTGGTCTGATGTTGCAGATCTTTCATATCTACCAGTAGTAGCATCAATAACTCTTTGTCCATTTAAGTAAACAAAATCTCTACCTTTAAGAATACCATAAGGTTCACCAACGGTTGCATTTAAAGTAACACCACCTTGGAAACTACCTAGTTGTAAGTTATCTACACCTTCAAATAAAGATAATACTTTATTGCGGTTTCTTGAGAAGTTAATATTCATACCCCATGAGAAATTATCATTTTTAACGGGAGTAGCATTTAAACTAAACTCAATACCTTTATTTTCAATTTCTCCAGCATTTACATATTTATTTGTATATCCTGAAGCACCTGTTGTTGCAACTGGTACAATTTGATTTTTTGTGTTTGTTTTATAGTAAGAGAAATCGAACCCTAATCTGTTTCTTAAGAATTTCATTTGTAAACCAGCTTCAATACTTGTAGTTTGTTCAGGTTTTAAATTGGCATTTCTTTTAGTGCTAGATACAGAGAATAATGTTGCAGTTCCAAATGGATCTGGTTTAACATAAGCATCTGTTAAACTATTAAAAGGGGCATCGTTACCAACTTCTGCATAGTTAATTCTAAATTTACCAAAAGATAACCAATCAGCCTCAATAAATTTAGAGAATACAAAACTTGAAGAAACAGAAGAATAGAAATAACTATTGTTATCAGCAGGTAATGTTGAAGAAGTATCATTTCTTCCGGTTATATCTAGGTATAAGAAATTTTTATAGCCAAGAGATAAACTTCCATAATAACCGTCAACACCAATTCGTCCTGCATATTCACTTGGTGCAGAAATTGAATTTACAGAATTAGATAAAGAGTATAATTTAGGAACTACCAAACCACCATTGGTTGCAGCATAAATTGAATTTATGATATTACGTCTAATATTAGCACCTAAAATACCTTTTAAATTTAAGTCATCTGTTAAATCTTTATCAATATTTAACATTAAGTCATAGTTGTATTCTGTAAAGTCTCTGTTAAACCTTGTGTATTCAGGAACATTTAAACTTCCAATTGCAATTCTTGTTTCTTGCATTTCATTGTAAGTATCAACAGATAGTCTACCGTAAACGCTAATCCAATCATTTAATTTGTAGTTTAAAGACAGGTTACCTATAAAACGATTTCTATTATCATTTTCATAGTTTTCATATCGTTGCCAGTAGAAGTTATCCCAGTAAATAGGAGTTAAGTTAGTTGGACTGTTATAATTCCAAGTAACGTTTCTTCTTGTTTGGAAGTAAGCATCACGTTGTTCTTGTACATCAACATTTACTTGCCACCATTGTCTAAAACTTGTATTAATATTATCACTATATCCTGTTAGGTTTCTACCTATAGCTCTTGTTTTAATGTAGTTTGCAGAACCTGTAACAGTTAATTTGTCGTTTAAATCAAATGATCCAGAAAAGCTAAAGTTATCTTTACCAATAGTACTATTTGGCATAATACCAGTTTGATCAAAATTAGTATATGAGAAGCGGTAAGTTCCATTTTCAGTATTACCATTAATACTTAGCGTATTAACAGCAGTTACAGCAGTATTAAAGAAAGTGCTTGGGCCGTTTTTAGCCGCTACCCAAGGAGATGCAAATTTATAAGTAGGTAATTCAGGATCTAAAGAATTCCATTGATATACCATTAAATTAGGGTCAAATGCAGCACCAAAAGAAGCATCTTCTGTTAATGGAGTAACTAAATCTAGAACCCCGTCACCATTTACATCATAATCTTCAAAGTAACCAGTTGAGCCATAAAAAGGACCGTAACCAGCACCGTATTGATCTTGATATTCAGGAAAAGTAGATTTATCAATAGTACCAGTAGTAATATTACTATTGATTGTAATATTGAACTTTTCTCCTTTTTTAGCTCCTTTTTTAGTAGTAATCATAATTACACCATTTGCAGCTCTAGAACCGTATAAAGCTGATGCTGCTGCACCTTTTAATACGTTTACAGATTCAATATCATCTGGATTGATATCAGAAGCAGCATTACCAAAATCATAACCACCTCTTGCAGTTTGTTGCCCACCTCCATTGGTGTTAGAGTTATCAATAGGAACACCATCAATTACAAATAAAGCTTGGTTATTTCCTGTTAATGAAGTGATACCACGTATAATTACGTTGGTAGAACCACCCATATTTGTAGATCTTTTAATTTGGATACCTGCAACTTTACCAGATAAACCATCTACGAAGTTGTTTTTTTTAGCAGTGTTAATATCGTCACCACCAACTTTTTGAGTTGAATAACCCAATGATTTTTCGTCACGTTTGATGCCTAAAGCAGTTACTACAACTTCGTCAAGCATTTCAGCGTTTTCAACCATAGTAACGTTGATAGAGTTTGATGAGCCAACCACTTTTTCAACGGTAGTCATACCTACAAAACTAAATTGTAGCGTAGCTCCTACGGTTGTTTGGATTGAATAATTTCCATCAAAATCAGTTTGTGTACCAATTGTGGTACCTTTTACTAAAACAGTTACACCTGGTAGTGGTCCGCTCGCGTCGGAAACTACACCGCTAACTGTTTTCTCTTGTGCAAAAGCAATTTGCACCAATAACGCTAATAATAGCGTTAAAAAGCCATTTAACTTTGTTTTCATTATAAATGTGATTTGAATTAATTGGCGTAAAATTCTTAATAATACCTTAATATTCCAAACTTTTGATGTTAAAGTATCAAGCTAGAAAAGATAGTATTACTACCATATAAATAAAGTAATACTTTAATATTCTGATGTTTTACTTTTGTGGTTTATTAATTGAAAATCAATCAATTTACTAAAAGAAACTAAAGAAAAAGCATGAGTTACCTTAGGAAACATATTTTATCTTTTAATGAGGTAGTGAGTTTATTAAAAAAGGGACATGGAATATCAGTATAAAAAGAAGAGATAAATGCGTAAAATTATATATTTAAAAATTGTAAATAGAGGCTTTTGAATTGTAGAAAATAAATTGTAGAGATGTACTATTTGATTGTTTAAAAAAAACAAATCAGAGAATACTAGTTTATTTTTTAGTTAAATACACATTTTTAAGATTAGACAAAAGTTAAAAAGGGTATGTAATTTTAATATGTACTCTGGAATTATTAAAATTAAAGGGTGTTGAATTGCTTTTGCCAACTGCATAACTTAAATTTAAAATGCTGTTATTGGTAGTAAAATAATAGCCTAAGCCAAAGCTATATAATTTTAAGTTTGAATTTAGAATATCATCTTTTGCAAAAGCGATATCAGAAATAGTATATATATATGATTCTTGGTTAAGTTTGTAATGATATTCAATATTTGAAATATTGTATTTAGAGGTGAAAATACTTTGCTCATCAAAGCCTCTTATAGAATTTGTTCCTCCAATTCTATATAATTCGTTTTCTAATAAATTTGTTGCATTTAATATTTCACTATTGTTTCTTACAAGAACTGAATTTTTATTATCAATGTTAAAAATATATTCAATGTGAAGTTGAAATACTCTTTGATTTTCCTTAGCGTTTTTAATTGTTTTTTTTCCGAAAGAATACCCCAAGTTTATTAAAAGTTTGTTAGCGGTAAATTGTTGTAATTGATTAGATAATTTGTAGGTGTATGATAGTCCAACAAATTTTTTTTTAAACGCTTTGATTTCATCTGACGTATTGAAAGGTAACGTTAAATTTGAACTTTGATTACTCAGTACAGCATTTACAAAATTATTCCTGTTAATACTAAAGTTAATATTAAGATCTAAATTTGTATTTACAAATGTAGAATCTTGTTTGAAAATAGAAAAATTACTACCAATAGTAAATGGAGTGTTGAATATATAAGGTAACTCAAATTTGAGATCTAGAGCTTGTGTGTCATCTCCGTTATTTCTCCATTTTAAAGCAATGTATTCACCTTTGTTAAAGATATTTCCAAAATAAAAATCTAGGTAACCATTAAAATTTATTTTGTTGCTATTTTTTTTATTAGAGAAACCAATAACGCCGTCAAATTTACTGGTTGCTTTCTTTTTTAAATAAATAAATAGCGTAGTTGAATCTTTCGTAAAAAGAACTTCAGGGTTTTTTAGTTGTGTTACAAAGGGTATGGTATTTAATAACTCACTTATTTTATTTAAAGTATTTAAGCTAAAAGGATAATTTTGTTTTAAATCTAAATAGTGATTTAAGTATTTTTTTGGAAAATTTTCATACCCTTTTATTACTGTCGCATTAATTTTTCGTTCTTGTGAAATGTTTAATTGAAGACTTGCTATAAGTTTATCTTCATGTTGAGAAAAATTACTTAATGAAGCTGTAGTGAAAGAAGCTCCTTTATTTTCAAAATAATCAACGATAAAATTCAAAGAATTTTCAACAGTATTTATAGGTATTTCAAAATAGAAATTAGTGTAGTTGGTAGTTAAATTTTTTAAAATAGTTTCATCAATAAATTTATTTGAGTAATAAATTTTAATAGTATTAATTTTACTATTTAATGTGTATGTACATATAAAAGTAGATTTTTTTCTATTTAAGTTATAACTATTGTTTATATAACCTTTAGCAGCTAACTTTTCCGATATATTGTTAATCTCCTCTAACATATTTTTATAAGTGTTATGAGTTTTGACGTACGGCATAGATTTGAATACAGAAGTGTTTGTACTGTCTTTCGGTTGAATTATTAGCTCAAAATTTTGAGTATAAACAGAAGTGAAAGAAGTGATAAAAATTAGTGTAAAGTTTAAGAGTTTAAAAATAGCTTTCAAATCATTAAAATTTAGGGTGTGAATATACATGATATAAACGGTGTAAAATCATTTAAAAAAATAAAATAAAATCATATTTGATTAAGAAAAAAATATTTGTACATTTGCAAACTCTTTGAAAAGAGCTAATAAATTTAAAAGTAATAAATAACAAAATTTTAGTATGCCAACAATTTCGCAATTAGTACGAAAAGGAAGAACCAAAATAACTAAGAAGAGTAAATCGGCTGCTTTAAATTCTTGTCCTCAAAGACGAGGAGTATGTACACGTGTATACACAACTACACCAAAAAAACCTAACTCAGCAATGCGTAAAGTAGCAAGGGTAAGGTTAACAAATGGTAATGAAGTGAATGCGTATATTCCAGGAGAAGGACATAATTTACAAGAACACTCGATAGTATTAGTTAGAGGTGGAAGGGTTAAAGATTTACCAGGAGTTAGGTATCATATTGTTCGTGGAGCATTAGATACTGCAGGTGTTGATGGAAGAACACAGCGTCGCTCTAAATATGGTACAAAAGCACCTAAAAAGTAATTTTAAGAACTTTAATGTAAAGAAATGAGAAAAAGAGCAGCGAAAAAAAGAGTGCTTTTACCAGATCCAAAATTTAACGATCAATTGGTAACACGTTTTGTAAATAACTTAATGTGGGATGGTAAAAAGTCTGTAGCTTTTAAAGTGTTTTATGATGCATTGGACATTGTAGAGCAAAAAAAACAAGACGAGGAAAAAACATCATTAGAAATTTGGAAAGATGCATTAAGTAATGTAATGCCACAAGTTGAGGTTCGTAGCCGTAGAGTTGGTGGGGCAACTTTTCAAATTCCATCGCAAATTAGACCAGATCGTAAAGTGTCTATTGCAATTAAATGGTTGATTCAATTTTCAAGAAAACGTAATGAAAAATCAATGGCTCAACGATTAGCAGCTGAAGTTTTAGCTGCCGCAAAAGAAGAAGGTGCTGCAGTTAAGAAAAGGGTTGATGTTCATAAAATGGCTGATGCTAATAAAGCATTCTCTCACCTTAGATTTTAATTAGATAATGGCAAGAGATTTAAATTATACGAGAAATATAGGGATTGCGGCTCATATTGATGCTGGTAAAACAACATGTACAGAGCGCATCCTTTATTATACAGGTGTTTCACATAAAATAGGAGAAGTGCATGATGGTGCTGCAACTATGGATTGGATGGAGCAAGAACAAGAAAGAGGTATTACAATTACTTCTGCAGCTACACATTGTGAGTGGCCGTATAGAGGTGAAAAATATGTAGTAAATATTATTGATACTCCAGGTCACGTTGATTTTACTGTTGAGGTAGAGCGTTCTTTACGTGTTTTAGACGGGATGGTTGCTTTGTTTAGCGCTGTTGATGGTGTTGAACCACAATCTGAAACTGTTTGGAGGCAAGCTGATAAGTATAAAGTTCCAAGACTTGGGTTTGTGAATAAAATGGATCGTCAAGGTTCAGATTTCTTTAACGTTTGTAAACAAGTTAAAGAAATGTTAGGTGGGAATCCTGTTCCTTTACAAGTCCCTATTGGAGATGAAGATGAGTTTAAGGGTGTTGTAGATTTAATTTCAAAGAAAGCAATTATTTGGAATGAGGAAGATATGGGGATGACCTATGAAGAAATTGAAATTCCTTCAGAGTTAGTTGAAGAGGTTAACAAACGTCGTGGTGAACTAGTTGAAGCTGTAGCTGAATATGATGAAGAATTATTAGAGAAATTCTTTGAAGATGAAGATTCAATTACCGAAGATGAAATAATTGCTGCATTACGTGCTGCAACTATTGATATGTCTATTATCCCTATGATGTGTGGTTCTGCATTTAAGAATAAAGGTGTTCAAACAATGTTAGACGCCGTAATGAGATACTTGCCATCACCTTTAGATATAGAGGCTATTGAGGGGACTGATCCAGATACTGGAGAGCCTGCTTTTAGAAAGCCAAATGTAAATGAACCTTTCTCTGCATTAGCTTTTAAAATTGCAACAGATCCATTTGTTGGAAGATTGGCATTTTTTAGAGTATATTCTGGTGTGTTGGATGCAGGTTCATATGTGTTAAATGTGCGGTCAGGTAAAAAGGAACGTATCTCACGAATATATCAGATGCACTCTAATAAGCAAGAGCCAATTTCAAAAATTGAAGCAGGTGATATAGGCGCAGCAGTAGGTTTTAAAGATATTAAAACAGGAGATACAATGTCAGATTTAAAACACCCAATTGTGTTAGAATCTATGACATTTCCTGAACCAGTAATTGGTATAGCAGTAGAACCTAAGACTAAAGCAGATGTTGATAAATTAGGAATGGCTTTAGCAAAATTAGCTGAAGAAGATCCTACTTTTCAAGTGAAAACTGATGAAGCTTCAGGTCAAACCATTATTTCAGGTATGGGTGAATTACACCTTGAAATTTTAGTAGATCGTTTAAAACGTGAATTTAAGGTAGAAGTTAATGAGGGGCAACCTCAAGTTGAATATAAAGAAGCTATTACCACTGAAACAAAACATCGTGAAGTTTATAAAAAACAATCTGGTGGTAGAGGTAAATTTGCTGATATTCAATTTAAAATTGGACCTGCAGACGATGATAAGCCAGGATTGGTATTTGTTAATTCTATAAAAGGAGGTAACGTTCCTAAGGAATTTATTCCTTCTGTTGAAAAAGGATTTAAAGCAGCAATGAAGAATGGTCCATTAGCAGGTTATGAAATGGATAGCTTAAAAATAGAATTATTTGATGGTTCATTTCACGCAGTAGATTCAGATCAATTATCTTTTGAATTAGCAGCTAAGATGGGGTATAAAGCAGCAGCAAAAGCGGCAAAACCTGTTATACTTGAACCAATTATGAAATTGGAAGTTGTAACTCCTGAAGAAAATATGGGTGATATTGTTGGAGATTTAAATCGTCGTAGAGGACAAGTGAACTCTATGGATGATAGATCTGGAGCTAAAGTTGTGAAAGCAACTGTACCACTATCAGAAATGTTTGGGTATGTTACAACGCTAAGAACATTATCATCAGGTAGGGCAACATCATCAATGGAGTTTTCACATTATGCTCAAACTCCATCTAATATTTCTGAAGAAGTAATTGAAAAAGCAAAGGGTTAATCTCTAAATTATAAACGATGAGTCAAAAAATTAGAATAAAATTAAAATCGTACGATTACAATTTAGTAGATAAATCTGCTGAAAAAATCGTAAAAACTGTAAAAAATACAGGAGCATCAGTAAACGGGCCAATTCCATTACCTACTCATAAAAAGATTTTTACGGTGTTGCGTTCACCACACGTAAACAAAAAATCTAGAGAACAATTCCAATTGTGTTCTTATAAAAGATTATTAGACATTTATAGTTCATCATCAAAAACTATTGATGCTTTAATGAAGTTAGAACTGCCAAGCGGAGTTGAGGTGGAAATTAAAGTTTAACAACTTTAACAATGTCAGAAGAAAACTTCTGATAACATGTCCGGAGCGATTGACGAAGGAAAAACGGAAAAATACATTCAGGGTTGAAGTATTTTAACCCTGTTTTTTTGAAATAAAATAGAATAATTAATTAATAAACAATAAACATGTCTGGGTTAATAGGAAGAAAAATCGGAATGACCAGCTTATTTGATGAAAACGGGAAAAATATTCCTTGTACAGTAATCGAAGCAGGTCCATGCGTAGTTACCCAAGTCAGAACCGAAGAAGTTGATGGATATACAGCCCTTCAACTTGGTTTCGATGACAAAAAGGCAAAAAGTTCCAACAAAGCCTTAGATGGCCACTTTAAAAAAGCTGGAACTACTGCCAAAAGAAAAGTTATCGAATTTCAAGGTTTTGATGAGGAGTACAATTTAGGAGATCAAATAACAGTTAATCTTTTTACTGAAGGAGAATTTGTTGATGTATCAGCAACTTCAAAAGGAAAAGGTTTTCAAGGTGTTGTAAAACGTCACGGCTTTGCTGGTGTCGGTCAAGCAACTCACGGTCAACACAACCGTTTAAGAGCTCCAGGATCAATAGGTGCTGCATCATACCCTGCTCGAGTATTTAAAGGAATGCGTATGGCAGGAAGAATGGGTGGAAATAAAGTTACAGTTCAAAATTTAAGAGTTTTAAAAGTAGTTCCTGAGAAGAATTTACTTGTGGTTAAGGGAGCAATTCCGGGTCATAAAAACACTTATGTAATCGTTCAGAAATAATGAAAGTAGCAGTTTTAGACATACAAGGAAAAGATACAGGCAGAAAAGTTGAACTTTCTGATGCTGTATATGGAATAGAGCCAAATAAACATGCGGTATATTTAGATGTAAAGCAATATTTAGCTAATAAAAGACAAGGAACTCACAAGGCTAAAGAGAGAGCAGAAATTTCTGGAAGTACCAGAAAGATTAAGAAGCAAAAAGGTACTGGTACAGCTCGTGCAGGTAGTATAAAATCTCCTGTTTTTAGAGGTGGAGGTAGAATTTTTGGGCCTAGACCAAAAGACTATTCTTTTAAATTGAATAAAAATTTAAAAAGATTGGCACGTAAGTCGGCCCTAAGTATTCAAGCAAATGATAAGAATATTGTAGTTGTTGAAGATTTTAATTTTGAAGCTCCTAAAACAAAATATTTTACGGCAGTTTTGAAAGCTTTTGAAATTGAAAACAAAAAATCTTTATTTGTGTTTGCTGAACCAAATAAAAATGTATATTTGTCATCGCGTAATTTAAAAGGTTCTAAAACTGTAACAAACACAGGTTTAAGCACTTATGAATTATTAAATGCAAATAAAATAATCCTTTTAGAAAGTTCTTTAGAAGGTATTGAATCTAATTTAAGCAAATAGGTAACAGAGTATGAATATTTTAATTAAACCTATTATAACGGAAAAAGCAACAAACGATAGTGAGTTATTCAATCGTTATGCTTTTGTTGTGAATAAAAAAGCGAATAAACTTGAAATTAAAAACGCTGTTGAAAAAGCATATGGTGTTGAGATTGAAAGTGTAAGAACTATGAACTATCCAGTTCAACGGAATACTAAATTCACTAAAAGTGGAATGGTACATGCGATGAAAGGTGCTTATAAAAAAGCGATAGTTCAGTTAGCAGAAGGAGATAATATTGATTTTTATAGCAATATATAAGATAAGGTAAAAATGTCAGTTAGAAAATTAAAACCAGTAACACCAGGTCAGCGTTTTAGAGTAGTAAATGGGTTCGACACCATTACTACTGATAAGCCGGAGAAAAGTTTATTAGCTCCGAAAAAAAGATCTGGAGGTCGAAATAATAGTGGGAAAATGACCATGCGCTATATGGGAGGTGGTCACAAACAAAAATACCGTATTATCGATTTTAAAAGAGATAAAAGTGGTGTTCCAGCAACAGTAAAATCTATAGAGTATGATCCAAATCGTACAGCGTTTATAGCATTATTGTATTATGCTGATGGAGATAAGAGATATATTATAGCACAAAATGGATTAAAAGTTGGACAAAAAGTTATTTCTGGTGAAGGAGCTACTCCTGATGTTGGAAATACGATGTTGTTGAGTGAAATTCCATTAGGAACAACAATTTCTTGTATAGAATTACACCCTGGACAAGGAGCAGTTTTAGCGCGTAGTGCAGGTTCTTTTGCTCAGTTAATGGCAAGAGATGGGAAATATGCAACTATTAAATTACCTTCAGGAGAGACAAGATTAATTCTTGTTACTTGTAGTGCAACAATAGGAGTAGTGTCTAATTCAGATCATCAATTGTTAGTTTCAGGTAAAGCTGGTAGAACTCGTTGGTTAGGAAGAAGACCAAGAACGAGACCTGTAGTGATGAACCCTGTTGATCACCCAATGGGAGGTGGAGAAGGTAAATCTTCAGGAGGTCATCCAAGATCTAGAAACGGAATACCTGCTAAAGGATTCAAAACAAGATCTAAGACCAAGGCGAGTAATAAATATATTATAGAACGTAGAAAAAAATAATTGATATATATGGCACGTTCATTAAAAAAAGGACCTTATGTTTTTCATAAACTTGAAAAGAAAGTTCTAACAAATTTAGAGTCAGGAAAGAAATCAGTAATCAAAACTTGGTCTAGAGCCACTATGATTACACCAGATTTTGTAGGTCAAACTATAGCAGTACACAATGGTCGTCAATTTGTACCAGTATATGTAACTGAAAATATGGTAGGGCATAAATTAGGAGAATTTTCACCAACACGTTCTTATAGAGGACATGCAGGTGCAAAAAATAAAGGTAAAAAATAGTAGGTAATCATGGGAGTTCGTAAAAAAATAAGAGCACAGCAGATAAAAGAGGAGAAGAAGCAAATAGCCTTTGCTAAGCTTACAGGTTGTCCTACATCACCAAGAAAAATGCGTTTAGTTGCTGATTTGGTTAGAGGAGTTGAAGTTGAAAAAGCACTTCAAATTTTAAAATTTAACTCAAAAGAAGCATCAATAAATTTAGAAAAATTATTATTGAGTGCCATAGCAAATTGGCAAGCTAAAAATGAAGATGCAAATATTGAAGATGCAGGTTTGTTTGTTAAATCAATCTATGTAGATAGCGCAGGAATGTTAAAAAGATTAAGACCAGCACCTCAAGGGCGTGCACATCGTATTAGAAAACGTTCTAATCATGTAACTTTAATCTTAGGAAGTAAAAATGTTAGCAATTAATCATAAGTAGAAAATGGGACAAAAAACAAATCCAATAGGAAATCGTTTAGGAATTATCAGAGGATGGGATTCTAACTGGTATGGAGGAAGAAACTACGGTGATAAAATTGCTGAAGACGATAAAATAAGAAGGTATATACATGCCCGATTATCTAAAGCAAGTGTTTCAAATGTAATTATTGAGCGTACACTTAAACTTGTAACCGTTACTATCACTACTGCTAGACCCGGTATTATTATTGGGAAAGGCGGGCAAGAGGTAGACAAGTTAAAAGAAGAGCTTAAAAAAATTACAGGTAAAGAAGTTCAAATTAATATTTTTGAAATTAAACGTCCAGAACTAGATGCACGTTTAGTAGCAGCTAGTATTGCTCGACAAATTGAGAATAGAATCTCATATAGAAGAGCTATAAAAATGGCAATTGCAGCTACAATGCGTATGAATGCAGAAGGTATTAAGGTACAAATTTCAGGTCGTTTAAATGGTGCAGAAATGGCACGATCAGAACATTATAAAGATGGACGGATTCCTTTATCAACTTTTAGAGCTGACATTGATTATGCGCTTGTAGAAGCTCATACTACCTACGGCCGATTGGGTGTTAAAGTATGGATTATGAAAGGTGAAGTTTATGGTAAAAGAGAATTATCACCACTTGTTGGCCTTTCTAAAAAACAAGGAAAAGGCGGCGATAGAGGAAATTCAAAAAGACCTCAAAATCGTAGAAGAAAATAAATTTTTAATATTTAGAAGTTAAAATGTTACAGCCAAAGAGAGTTAAATATCGTAAAGTACAGAAGGGGAAAGGGAATATGACTGGAAATTCTCAAAGAGGACACCGACTTTCAAACGGAATGTTTGGTATCAAATCTTTAGATCAAAACTTACTTACATCTCGACAAATAGAAGCAGCTCGTATTGCTGCAACTCGTCATATGAAAAGGGAAGGTCAATTATGGATTAAAATATTTCCAGATAAACCAATTACCAAAAAGCCTTTAGAAGTACGTATGGGTAAAGGTAAAGGAGCTCCAGAATATTTTGTAGCCGTAGTTAAACCAGGAAGAATAATATTTGAAGTAGGAGGAGTTCCCGCTCATATAGCAAAGGAAGCCTTACGTTTAGCAGCACAAAAATTACCTGTTAAAACGAAACTTGTAGTAGCTAGAGATTTTGATAACGTTTAATAATTGATTTAATAATGAAACAATCTGAAATTATAGAATTATCAACTGAAGAGTTACAAGAAAAACTTGGAAGTTTAAAGAAAAGTTATACAGATCTAAAAATGGCTCATTCAATTTCACCATTGGAAACGCCAATGCAGTTGAGAACACTTAGAAGAACTGTTGCACGAGTAGCTACAGAATTAACTAAAAGAGAATTACAATAATTGTATTCAGAAGTATAAAGATGGAAAAAAGAAATCTTAGAAAAGAGAGAATAGGTGTAGTTTCTAGTAACAAAATGGAGAAATCTATTGTTGTTTCTGAAGTTAAGAAGGTAAAACACCCTATGTACGGAAAATTCGTGTTAAGCACAAAAAAATATGTGGCGCACGATGAAACAAATGATTGCAATATTGGAGATACTGTTAGAATAATGGAAACTCGTCCAATGAGTAAATCTAAACGTTGGAGATTAGTAGAAATCCTAGAAAGAGCTAAATAATTATGTTACAAACAGAATCAAGATTAAGAGTAGCTGATAATACTGGAGCAAAAGAAGTTTTAGTTATCCGCGTTTTAGGAGGAACTAAAAGACGATATGCGTCTATTGGTGATAAAATTGTTGTAACCATTAAAGATGCTACACCAAACGGAACTGTTAAGAAAGGTCAAGTTTCTAAAGCAGTAGTTGTTAGAACGAAGAAAGAAATTAGAAGAAAAGATGGATCTTATATTAGATTTGACGACAATGCCTGTGTATTGTTAGATGCAACTTCTGGTGAAATGAAAGGAACACGTGTTTTTGGACCTGTTGCTAGAGAACTTCGGGAAAAACAGTTTATGAAAATTGTATCACTAGCACCTGAAGTGCTTTAATAAACGATAATAAAGATGAAGTTAAAGATAAAATCAGGAGACACAGTTAGAGTTATGGCGGGAGACCATAAAGGAGAGGAAGGGAAAATAGTTCAAATTTTCCTTAGTAAAAACAGAGCAATTGTTGAGGGTGTCAATTTGATATCGAAGCATACAAAACCTAGCGCACAAAACCCACAAGGTGGAATTGTGAAAAAAGAAGCTTCAATTCATATCTCAAATTTAATGTTACTAGAAGGTGGAGAAGTAACAAAAGTGAGTTATAGAATGGAAGACGGAAAAAAAGTTAGGATTTCTAAAAAAACTGATAAAGCAATTTAGTTATGGCTATTATACCAAGACTTAAAGAAGAATATAAGAATAGAGTTATAAAAGCTCTTACTGAAGAATTCAGTTATAAAAATGTAATGCAAGTTCCTAAGTTACAGAAAATTGTAATTAGCAAAGGAGTTGGTGCTGCAGTAGCTGATAAGAAATTAATTGATTATGCCGTTGATGAATTGACTAAAATATCTGGTCAAAAAGCAATATCAACCATATCTAAAAAAGATGTTGCAGCTTTTAAATTACGTAAAGGTATGCCAATTGGCGTAAAAGTAACTTTACGCGGTGTAAAAATGTATGAATTTTTAGATAGATTGGTAACTGCATCTTTACCTCGTGTAAGAGATTTTAACGGAATCAAAGCAAATGGTTTTGATGGTAGAGGAAATTACAACTTAGGTATTACTGAACAAATCATTTTCCCAGAAATTGATATTGATAAAGTAAATAAAATAGGTGGTATGGATATTACATTTGTAACATCTGCTTCAACTGATAAAGAAGCAAAATCATTATTAAGTGAATTAGGTTTACCGTTTAAAAAGAATTAAGGATGGCTAAAGAATCAATGAAAGCCCGTGAGGTAAAAAGACAAAAGTTAGTTGATAAGTATGCTGAAAAACGCAAAGCTTTAAAAGAAGCTGGTGATTATGAAGCATTACAAAAACTTCCGAGAAATGCATCACCAGTACGTTTACACAACCGTTGTAAATTAACAGGAAGACCAAAAGGGTATATTAGACAGTTTGGAATATCACGTGTAACATTTCGTGAAATGGCCAACCAAGGTTTAATACCTGGAGTAAGAAAAGCTAGTTGGTAAAATTTTAAATTGGTTTTAGGTTCAATATAACTATTGAAAACCAAGACCGTAAATTAATATATATGATTACAGATCCAATTGCAGATTATCTAACTAGAGTTAGAAATTCTATAATGGCAGGGCATAGAGTAGTTGAAGTTCCTGCTTCGAAAGTTAAGAAAGAAATAACCAAGATTTTATTTGAACAAGGTTATATACTAAGCTATAAATTTGATGACGATAATGTACAAGGTACAATTAAAATAGCTTTGAAATATGATAGAGCAACAAAAGCTTCAGTTATAAAAAAATTACAACGTGTAAGTACACCAGGAGTTCGTAGATATGTAGGTGCAGATGAGATGCCTCGCGTATTAAACGGATTAGGAATAGCAATTGTATCTACATCACATGGTGTTATGACCGGTAAAAAAGCTAGTCAAGAACATGTTGGGGGAGAAGTTTTATGTTACGTATATTAATAAAGAACTAAACAAAGATGTCAAGAATAGGAAATAACCCAATTACGTTACCAGAAGGTGTTACATTTAAAATTAATGAGAACATTGTTACTATAAAGGGTAAATTGGGAGAGTTATCTCAAGAAATTACAGATGATATTAAGGTTGAAGTTGAAGAAGGTAAAATTACTTTACAACGGCCATCTGATAGTAAAAGCCATAAAGCAAAGCATGGTTTATATAGAGCTTTATTGAACAATATGATTATTGGTGTTTCAAAAGGTTGGACTAAAGAATTAGAACTTGTTGGTGTAGGGTATAGAGCTAGTAATCAAGGTCAAGTTTTAGATTTAGCCCTAGGATTTTCACACAATATAGTTTTAGATGTTGCTCCTGAAGTTAAAGTTGAAACTATATCAGAAAAAGGAAAAAACCCAATTGTTAAATTAACTTCATTTGATAAACAACTTGTAGGAGCTGTTGCGGCTAAGATTCGTTCTTTACGTAAACCAGAGCCTTACAAAGGAAAAGGAGTTAAATTTGTTGGAGAATTATTAAGAAGAAAAGCAGGTAAATCTGCATAATAATATAGAAAAGTATTATGGCATTATCAAAGCTTGAAAGAAGACAAAGAATTAAGCATAGAATTAGAAAAATTATTTTTGGAACAGCTTCTAGACCTAGATTGTCTGTATTTAGAAGTAATAAAGAAATGTATGCTCAATTAGTAGATGATAAATCGGGTGTTACTTTAATATCTGTATCATCAAGAGATAAAGAAATTGAATCAGTAGGTTCAAAGTCAGAAGTTGCAAAATTAGTTGGTAAAAATATCGCTGAAAAAGCAATTAAAGCAGGTGTTGAAACAGTTGCATTTGACAGAAATGGATTTTTGTATCACGGTAGAGTTAAAGCTCTAGCAGAAGCTGCAAGAGAAGCAGGTTTAAAATTTTAATATTATGTATCATAAATACAAAAACGTAGAAAGAGTTAAACCTAGCGGGTTAGAACTACAAGATCACCTAGTTGGTGTGCAAAGAGTTACAAAAGTAACTAAGGGTGGTAGAGCTTTTGGTTTCTCAGCTATTGTTGTGGTTGGAAATGGGAATGGAGTTGTAGGCCAAGGATTAGGTAAATCTAAAGATGTGGCATCTGCAATTGCAAAAGCGATTGAAGACGCTAAGAAAAACTTAGTTAGAATTCCAATTATCAAGAAAACATTACCTCATGAACAAAAAGGTAAATATGGTGGAGCAAGAGTGTTTTTAAAGCCTGCTTCACATGGTACTGGAGTTATTGCTGGTGGAGCAGTACGTGCCGTACTGGAGTCTGTAGGAGTACATGATGTACTTTCAAAATCACAAGGTTCATCAAACCCTCATAATGTTGTAAAAGCAACATTTGATGCGTTATTGCAGCTTCGTAGTGCAGGTATGATTGCCAAAGAGAGAGGAATTTCTTTGGAAAAAGTATTTAATGGTTAAAAAAGTATTACGATGGCGAAAATAAAAGTAACACAAGTACGAAGTAAAATTAGACGACCTCAAAATCAGAAAAGAACTCTTGAGGCGCTTGGTTTGCATAAAATGAATCAAGTTGTTGAACATGATGCTACTCCAGCAATTATTGGAATGGTAAATACGGTTAAACACTTAGTTTCTATTGAAGAAATTAAATAATATTTTATAAAAAGATGACATTAAATAACTTACAACCTGCAAAAGGATCGGTTAAAACACAAGGTAAGCGTGTAGGTAGAGGACAAGGTTCAGGAAAGGGAGGTACGGCAACAAGAGGTCATAAAGGAGCTAAATCTCGTTCGGGATACTCTAGAAAAGTTGGTTTTGAAGGAGGTCAAATGCCTTTACAAAGACGTGTTCCTAAATTTGGTTTTACAAATATTAATCGTAAAGAATATGTAGGAGTAAACTTACATAAATTACAAGAATTGGTTGATAAAAATATAATTAAAGATACTGTAACATTAGATGTTTTAATTGAGAACCGTTTGGCTGGTAAAAATGACCTAGTTAAAATTCTAGGAGATGGAGAATTAAAAGCAAAATTAAATGTAACTGTTCATAAATATACTGCAACTGCAAAGGCTGCTATTGAAAAAGCAGGTGGTTCAGCTGAAACGTTATAATAATTATTATAGATGAAAAAATTAATTCAAACCATTAGAGACATTTGGAGTATAGAAGAACTTAGAAATAAGATTCTATTAACACTTGGATTTATGGCAATTTATCGTTTTGCCGCACAGGTACCACTTCCAGGTATTGATATTTCTGTTGCTCAGGCAGCTCTTAAAAACCAAACCAGCGGTGGTGGAATATTAGGATTGTTAGACATGTTTACTGGTGGAGCTTTTGCAAAAGCATCAGTAGTAGCATTGGGTATTATGCCTTATATTTCTGCTTCAATTGTAGTGCAATTAATGGGAATTGCGGTTCCATATTTACAAAAACTACAAAAAGATGGTGAAAGTGGAAGAAAAAAAATAAATCAAATTACACGTTGGTTAACTATTGCTATTACAATGGTTCAAGGGCCTACTTATATTGCTAATATATATAGGTTAATTCCTGAATCAGCATTTTATATTAGCGGAAGTATGTTTTGGATAACATCTATGGTGGTATTAACTGCAGGAACTATTTTTGCTATGTGGTTGGGTGAAAAAATAACAGATAAAGGTATTGGTAATGGTATATCATTGTTAATTATGATTGGTATAATTGCTCGTTTTCCAGGTGCTTTTATACAAGAAGCTGTTTCAAAAGTTACAGCATCCAATGGTGGATTAATAATGATTTTGATTGAAATAATAGTTTGGCTTTTAGTAATTCTAGTTTCAGTTTATTTAGTTACAGCAGTTCGTAGAATACCGGTTCAATATGCAAGAAAAACTGTAGCCGGTAATATTAAGAATGTAGCTGGGGCAAGAGATTATATTCCACTAAAATTAAATTCATCAGGTGTAATGCCAATTATATTTGCACAAGCAATTATGTTTGCACCTGCATTGATGGCAGGATCTGACAATCAAACCGTAAAAACTATTGGAATTGAGTTTTCCAATATGTTTGGCCTATGGTATAATTTATTGTTTGCTTTTTTAATTATAATATTTAGTTATTTTTATACCGCAATTACAATACCTACCAATAAAATGGCAGATGATTTAAAAAGAAGTGGAGGTTTTATACCTGGAATTAGACCAGGGAAAGATACAGGGGAGTTATTGGATAGAATTTTATCTTTAATTACATTTCCAGGATCTTTATTTTTAGCTTTAGTGGCAATTTTACCATCAATAGTTATTAATTTTGGGTTAACACAATCTTGGGCTTTATTTTATGGAGGAACATCATTGTTAATTATGGTTGGTGTAGCTATTGATACTATTCAACAAATTAACTCACATTTATTAAATCGACATTATGATGGTTTAATGAAAAAAGGAACTAAAAGAAAATCATTAGCATAATAAAATGGCAAAACAACCAGCAATACAACAAGATGGTACAATAACAGAAGCATTGTCAAATGCAATGTTTCGTGTAGAGTTGGAAAATGGGCATATTGTAACAGCTCACATCTCAGGTAAAATGCGTATGCATTACATTAAATTATTACCAGGTGATAAAGTGAAGTTAGAAATGAGCCCATATGATTTAACAAAAGCAAGAATTACTTACAGATATTAAAGTATAAACGATGAAAGTTAGAACATCAATAAAAAAGAGAAGTGCCGAGTGCAAAATTGTGCGTAGAAAAGGCAGATTATATGTAATCAATAAAAAGAATCCTAGATTTAAACAAAGACAAGGATAGTTATGGCAAGAATAGCAGGTATTGATATTCCAAAAAACAAGAGAGGTGTAATAGCTTTAACATACATATTTGGAATAGGTAAAAGTAGAGCTAAAGAAATTTTAGCTACAGCAAAAGTTGATGAAGGTACAAAAGTTCAAGATTGGACTGATCAGGAAATTCACGACATTAGAGAGCAAGTAGGAGAGTACAGAATTGAAGGTGAATTACGTTCTGAAATTCAAATAAACATTAAACGTTTAATGGATATTGGATGTTATAGAGGTATTCGTCATAGATCTGGATTACCTTTAAGAGGTCAAAGAACTAAAAATAATTCTAGAACTAGAAAAGGTAAGCGTAAAACTGTAGCTAACAAGAAAAAAGCAACTAAATAATAACTAAATATTATGGCGAAAGCAAGTTCAAAAAAACGTAAAGTTATTGTTGAGACAGTTGGTGAGGCACATATCACAGCTTCATTCAACAATATAATTATATCTTTAACTAATAAAAAAGGAGATGTAATTTCTTGGTCATCAGCTGGGAAAATGGGATTTAGGGGTTCTAAGAAGAACACTCCTTATGCCGCTCAATTAGCTGCTGAAGATTGTGCAAAAGTAGCACATGAAGCAGGAATGAGAAAAGTAAAGGTATATGTGAAAGGACCAGGTAATGGAAGAGAATCAGCAATTAGATCTATTCATAATTTTGGAATTGAAGTTTCTGAAATTATTGATGTAACTCCTGCACCGCACAATGGATGTAGACCTCCTAAAAGAAGAAGAGTATAATAATTATTTAAATTTTAACAGATAGGATTTAGATTATCGAAGGATTAGCCTTAATTCATAATCCCTATCACTTAACTATAAAAAATGGCAAGATATACAGGACCAAAAACTAAAATTGCCCGTAAATTCGGAGAAGCAATTTTTGGAGAAGATAAATCTTTTGAAAAAAGAAACTATCCTCCAGGACAACACGGAAACAATAGACGTAGAGGAAAAAAATCTGAATACGCAATCCAGTTAGCCGAAAAGCAAAAAGCAAAATATACTTACGGTATCTTAGAAAAACAATTTTCAAATTTATTTAAAAAGGCATCTAGTAGTAAAGGTATTACAGGTGAAATTTTATTACAACTTTGTGAATCTCGCTTAGATAATGTAGTATATAGATTGGGTATAGCACCTAGTCGTAGTGCAGCACGCCAATTAGTTTCTCATCGTCATATTACAGTAAATGGTGAGTTAGTAAATATTCCTTCATTTTCATTAAATGCTGGAGATGTTGTTGCTGTAAGAGAAAAATCAAAATCATTGGCTGCTATTGAAAATTCTTTAGCTAATAGAAATGATGTTTACGAATGGCTTTCTTGGAATTCTGAGACTAAACAAGGTAATTTTGTAAGTGTACCAGAAAGAATGCAAATTCCAGAAAATATTAAGGAACAATTAATAGTAGAGTTATACTCTAAATAATTTTAAAGATACCAATTCAATTATGGCAATTTTAAATTTTCAGAAACCCGATAAAGTAATTATGATTGATTCTACCGATTTTAGTGGTAGATTTGAATTTAGACCGTTAGAACCTGGGTTTGGTTTAACTGTTGGTAATGCTTTAAGAAGAGTGTTACTATCTTCATTAGAGGGTTTTGCAATAACATCACTTCGTATTGAAGGTATTGAACATGAATTTTCAACAATTAAAGGTGTTGTTGAAGATGTAACTGAAATTATACTGAATTTAAAGCAAGTACGTTTTAAAAAACAAATAGAGGATTCTGATAAAGAAATAGTGAATATTTCTATTTCTAATCAAGAACAATTAACTGCTGGTGATTTACAGAAATTTATTTCAGGATTTCAAGTACTAAATCATGATTTAGTTCTTTGTAATATGGAAAAATCAGTTAAATTAGATTTTGAAATTTCAATAGAGAAAGGTAGAGGTTTTGTACCTGCTGAAGAAAATAAAAAATCGGGTGTTGCATTGGGTACAATTTTTACAGACTCAATTTTTACACCAATAATCAACGTTAAATATGCTGTTGAAAATTTTCGTGTAGAACAAAAAACAGATTATGAAAAATTAGTATTTGATATTACTACTGACGGCTCAATAACACCTAAAGATGCTTTAACAGAAGCAGCCAAAATATTAATTCATCACTTTATGTTATTCTCAGATGAGCGTATTACTTTAGAAGCAGATGAGATAGCTCAAACAGAAACCTATGATGAAGAATCATTACATATGCGCCAATTACTTAAAACTAAATTGGTTGACATGGATTTATCAGTTAGAGCATTAAACTGTTTAAAAGCTGCTGAAGTTGATACTTTAGGAGACTTAGTATCTTTCAACAAAAATGATTTGATGAAGTTCCGTAATTTTGGTAAAAAATCTTTAACCGAACTAGATGAATTGGTTCATAATAAAGGTTTAAACTTTGGAATGGATTTGGGTAAATATAAATTAGACAAAGATTAATTTAAAACGAAAGTTTTAATTAAGATAAGATATAGAAAATGAGACACGGAAAGAAATTTAATCACTTAGGAAGACAAACAGCTCATAGAAAAGCTATGTTTGCTAATATGGCTTGTTCTTTAATTGAGCATAAACGAATTAATACAACAGTTGCTAAAGCAAAAGCCTTACGTCAATTTGTTGAGCCTTTAATTACAAAATCTAAAAATGATACTACCCATAACCGTAGAGTTGTTTTTAGTTACTTAAGAAATAAATATGCAGTTACTGAATTATTTAAAGAAGTTTCTGTTAAAGTTGCTGAAAGACCAGGAGGTTATGTTCGTATTATTAAGTTAGGAAATCGTCAGGGAGATAATGCACCTATGGCAATGGTAGAATTAGTTGATTATAATACAACTTACAATCCTAACGGGACTAAGAAAAAGAAAACCACTCGTAGAGGTAAAACTAAGAAATCTGAAAAAGCTATTGAAACTACTGAGGAAAATAAAGAAACAAATTAATGAAAACTCTTTAATAACATTAACAAGGATAGACTTTAAATAGTTTATCCTTTTTTTTATATTTGAAAACGAAGTTATTAATTACTAATAAGTGTAAATTTATATATGAACTATACAAAACACAAAAAAGCAATTTTATTATTAGCTGATGGAACCGTGTTCGAAGGTATGTCAATAGGTAAAGATGGTACCTCTTTTGGTGAAATTTGTTTTAATACTGCTATGACGGGTTACCAAGAGGTATTTACTGACCCATCCTATTTCGGACAAATAATGTTATCAACAAATGCACATATTGGTAATTATGGTGTAAATGAAAAAGAAAATGAATCTGATACAATTAAAATTTCAGGATTAGTTTGTAAAAATTTCAGTTTCAATTATTCACGATATGGCTCCCAAGATTCACTTAAAAATTATTTTGAAAAACAAAATATAATGGCCATCTCTAACGTAGATACTAGAGCAGTTGTTCGATACATTAGAGATAAAGGAGCTATGAATGCTGTAATATCTACAGAGACTGATATTGAGAATTTAAAAGAACAGTTAAAATTAACTCCTAAAATGAAAGGGTTAGAATTAGCTTCGAAAGTCTCTACAAAAGAGCCTTATTTTTTTGGAGATGAAAATTCTAGCTATAAAATATCAGCACTTGATTTAGGTATAAAAAAGAATATTTTAAAAAATTTAGCAAAAAGAGATTGTTATATTAAAGTATTTCCATTTAATACTTCTTTTAAAGAGATGAATGACTTTAACCCTGATGGATTTTTCCTGTCAAATGGACCAGGTGACCCAGAACCTTTAAAAGAAGCTCAAAATTTAGCAAAAGAAATTATAAAAAGAAATTTACCTTTATTTGGTATTTGCTTGGGGCATCAGGTAATTGCTTTGGCCAGTAATATTACCACCTATAAAATGCATAACGGACATAGGGGTATTAATCATCCTGTTAAAAATTTAATAACAGGAAAAGGAGAAATAACCTCTCAAAACCATGGTTTTGTAGTGAAAAAAGAAGATGTTGAAAACCATCCAGATTTTGAGATAACACATATTCATTTAAATGATGAAACTTTGGCAGGTATGAAAATGATAAATAAAAATTGTTTTTCAGTTCAGTACCACCCAGAAGCCAGTCCAGGCCCACACGATTCATCCTATCTGTTTGATCAGTTCATAGAGAATATTAAAAAATCAAAAAAATAAATAAAAAACCACTAATATAGTATCTTAGTGGTTTTTTAATTTTAAAACGAAAACGTTATCGTATAAAAGGTTTTGTAACTAAGATAATTTAACCTTTTTATTTGTAACTTTGAATAAGAAAATAACCATTAAAATTATAGTAAAATGAGTATGATTATAAGTGTTCATGCACGTCAGATATTTGATTCAAGAGGAAATCCAACAGTAGAAGTTGATGTAGTGACAGAAAACGGAGTTTTAGGTAGAGCAGCAGTACCTTCAGGAGCCTCAACAGGAGAACATGAAGCTGTTGAATTACGTGATGGTGGAAATGATTATATGGGAAAGGGAGTTTTAACAGCTGTAAAAAATGTAAATGAAATTATTGCTGAAGAAATTTTAGGATTTTCAGTTTTTGAACAAAATCTAATTGATAATGCAATGATTCAATTAGATGGTACAGCAAATAAATCAAAATTAGGAGCAAATGCAATTTTAGGTGTTTCATTAGCAGTTGCTAAAGCTGCGGCAAATGAATTAGACTTACCATTGTATAGATATGTTGGAGGGGTAAGTGCAAATACGTTACCAGTTCCAATGATGAATATTATTAATGGAGGTTCACATTCAGATGCCCCTATATCATTTCAAGAATTTATGATTATGCCAGTATTGGCTAATAACTTTACAGAAGCCATTAAGATGGGGACTGAAATTTTCCACAATCTTAAAAAAATATTAAAAGATAGAGGTTTGAGTACTGCTGTTGGAGATGAAGGTGGTTTTGCACCAAATTTTGAAAATATTGAAGATGCTTTAGAAACTGTAATAAAAGCAATTACTAAAGCGGGTTATAAAGCTGGTGAAGAAGTTATGATTGCCTTAGATCCTGCATCATCAGAGTTTTATGTAGATGGAAAATATGACTACAGAAAATTTGAAGGTGAAAAGGGAGCAGTGAGAAATTCAGAACAACAAGTTGCATACTTGAAAGAATTATCTGAAAAATATCCAATAATTTCTATTGAAGATGGTATGGCTGAAGACGATTGGGAAGGATGGAAATTGTTAACAGAAGCTATTGGAGAAAAAGTTCAAATAGTAGGAGATGATTTATTTGTAACAAATGTTGAAAGATTAGAAAGAGGTATTGAGGAAAAATCAGCAAACTCTATTTTAATAAAATTAAATCAGATTGGAACCCTAACAGAAACTATTGCAGCTATTAATATGGCTCATAATGCAGGATATACTTGTGTTATTTCACACCGTTCTGGAGAAACAGAAGATACTACTATTGCAGATTTAGCCGTTGCATTAAACACGGGGCAAATTAAAACGGGATCTGCATCTAGAACCGATAGAATTTCAAAATATAATCAATTACTTCGTATTGAAGAAGAATTAGGTAGTACAGCTTTTTTTCCTCAAATGAAAGCATTTAAAATTTAATATTAGTAAAACATATTTTTAATCTTAATTTAAGTTAAGATTCATAAAATTTTAAAACCAGTGAAGTTTTCTTTGCTGGTTTTTTTTTGAATAAAAGATACCTGAATATCAAATTTAAATCAGTATGTTAAGTTGCAAACTGCTGTTTTTCAGAGTGATTATTGTTACATTACAAAATGAATATGATAAATATCAGTTTTATTCGAGTGTTTGGGTCGTAAATTTGAGTGAAATTAATTATTAAAAGATTAAATATCATGAGTACATTGAAAGATAAGTTGTATGAAAAAATTCAAGAACACCGATTACGAACTACCAAGTTAGTGAAAGAATATGGAGATAAGGTTATTGATCAAGTGACAGTATCTCAAGCAATTGGAGGTATGAGAGGTATTAAAAGTTTGGTTACAGATATTTCTTATTTAGACCCATTTGAAGGGATACGTTATAGAGGTTTTACATTACCAGAAGTTTTGGAAAAATTACCAAAACCAGAAGGCGCAGATATGCCATATGTAGAGGGTTTATATTTTTTACTATTAACGGGGGAAATTCCTACAGAAATAGAAGTTGAAGAATTAAAAGTTGATTTTAAAAATCGACGTATAGTACCTCATTATGTTTGGGATGTTATAGATGCCTTCCCTAGCAATAGTCATCCAATGGCAATATTATCAGCAGCAGTAATGAGTTTAGAAAGAGAATCTCATTTTAATGTTAAATATAGAAAAGGGATGAGTAAAATGGATTATTGGGATTCTACTTATGAAGATGCAACAAACCTAATTGCAAAAATGCCATTAATTGGAGCCTATATCTATAACAAATTATATCATCCTGAAAATGGGCATAGATACCCTGATCCTAACTTAGACTTAGGTGGAAATTTTGCTTATATGATGGGTAAAGATAAACCGTATGATGATGTATCACGTATGTACTTTATAATACATGCCGATCACGAAAGCGGAAATGTTAGTGCACATACAGGTCATTTAGTGGCTAGTTCATTGTCAGATGTTTATTATGCAACTTCAGCTATGATTAATGGTTTAGCAGGCCCATTACACGGTTTAGCAAACCAAGAGGTATTACGTTGGTTACAAGGGCTTAAAGATCAAATGGGAGGTAAAATACCTTCAGAAGAAGAAATGAAAAAATATGTTTGGGATACTTTAAATAAAGGTCAAGTCATTCCTGGTTACGGACATGCGGTTTTACGTAAAACCGATCCAAGATATACTGTTCAACGAGAGTTTTGTTTAAAAAACTTACCAGATGATGATTTATTTAAATATGTTGATGCTCTTTATAAAGTTGTACCAGATATTTTGAGAGAACAAGGAAAGGCAAAAAATCCATGGCCAAATGTAGATGCTCAATCAGGTGTTGTTCAATGGCATTATGGCGTAACTCAATATGATTTTTACACCGTATTATTTTCAATAGGAAGATCATTTGGTGTGTTATCAAATATTATTTGGGATAGGGCGTTAGGTTATGCACTTGAAAGACCTAAATCTGTTACAACAGATATGCTTGAAGAAATGGTTGGAATTAAAAAAGAGATGGCTGAAATAGAGTAGAAATAATAGTTTTATAAACAAGAAAAAACCTTGATGTTTTAACCATAAACATCAAGGTTTTTTTAGGGTAAATACTGTTTAAAAAAACTTTTTGAACACAATTATATTTCGTAAATTTGGTAAGTTTAAACATTAAATTCAAAACAGTATAAAATAAAAATATGTCAGATATAGCAAAATTAGAACTTGATGGTAAAATTTATGAATTTCCTATTATTAGAGGGTCTGAAAATGAGGTTTCCATAGATATTAAATCATTAAGAACAGTTACAGGAGGAGTAATTACAATTGATCCAGGATTTAAAAATACAGGTTCATGTACTAGTAAAATTACATTTTTAGATGGAGAGAAAGGAATTTTGCGCCATAGAGGATATGCAATAGAAGAATTAACAAAAAAGGCAAGTTTTTTAGAAGTAGCCTTTTTAATAATTTTTGGAGAATTACCTACGAAATCTGAATTCAAAAAATTTGAAGATGATATAAAATCACATTCACTTATTAATGAAGAGATGAAAAATATTATAGATGGTTTCCCTAAAGTTGCTCACCCAATGGGAATGCTATCCTCTTTAACAAGTGCATTGACTGCTTTTAACTCAAATACTGTTGATATAAATTCTAAAGAAGAAATGTATCAGGCCATTGTTAAAATACTAGCAAAGTTTCCTGTTCTTGCATCTTGGGCACATAGGAGAAATGATGGGTTGCCATTAAATTATGCAGACAACTCTTTAGATTATATATCTAATTTAATGCAATTATTATTTAGAATACCTACTGAAGAATATAAAATTAATCCAATTGCAGTTAAAGCATTGGATGAGTTATTAATTTTACATGAAGATCACGAGCAAAACTGCTCAACTTCAACAGTGCGTATTGTTGGATCTTCTGAAGCAGGTTTGTTTGCTTCAATCTCAGCAGGAGTATCTGCATTGTGGGGGAGATTGCACGGAGGTGCAAATCAGGCAGTTTTAGAAATGCTAGAGCAAATTAGAAAAGACGGTGGTGATGTTGAGAAATTTATAAATAAGGCTAAAGATAAAAATGACCCATTTCGCTTAATGGGATTTGGACATAGAGTTTATAAAAACTTTGATCCAAGAGCTCGTATTATTAAAAACGCAGCCGATGAGTTATTTCAAGACTTAAACTTAAATGATCCTATTCTAGAAATTGCAAAACATCTAGAAGAAGTAGCATTGAAAGATCCATATTTTGCTGAACGTAAATTATATCCAAATGTAGATTTTTATTCAGGAATTATATATAGAGCTTTAGGAGTACCTGTTGAAATGTTTACTGTAATGTTTGCTATTGGTCGTTTACCAGGTTGGATTGCTCAATGGAAAGAAATGCGTGAAAATAAAGAACCAATTGGACGTCCACGTCAATTATATATTGGAGAAACTTTACGGCCTTTTAAATCATTTGAAGAACGTTAATCTTACGATATTAATAATATATAAACCATTAAACAGTCTTGCTAAAAAGTAAGACTGTTTTTTTGAAAATTAATTATAAATTTAATTTTAAGTACTTTCGTAAAACAAATATTGAATGAAAACAATTAAACTTATTAAAAATAGATCTGATATTGGAGCAGGAACTCGTGGTTCAGATATGGGAGTTGATGCAATAGAAATTGCAGCTATAAATATGAATGATAATTATTTTAATTGTTATCCGTTTGAAGATATTGAAACAGAAAATGAAACAATTTATAATAAAGAAAATAATTCATTCGCTAAAAGAATTGGAAGTGTTTTACAAGTTTGTACACGTTTAAGTACAAGTGTTGCCAAAAACTTAAACAGTAATAATTTCCCAATTATTCTCTCTGGAGATCACTCCTCAGCTTTAGGAACCATTAGTGGAATTAAAATTGCATTTCCAGAAAAAACGTTGGGAGTAATTTGGATAGATGCTCACGCAGATATTCATTCTCCATATACATCTCCCACAGGTAATATCCACGGAATGCCATTAGCTGCAGCTTTGAATGATGATAATTTAGATTACAAAATAAATGATGTTGTTGAGCAAACCAAAAATTATTGGAATCAAATGAAAAACATTGGTGTTAACGGTTCTAAGGTAAAACATAGCGATATTATTTATTTTGGAGTACGCGATATTGAAGAAGAAGAAGAAGCGATTATTAAAAAGCATAATATTAAAAATTATACAGTTTCTGAGATGCGATATAGAGGATTTGATAATTGTTTAAATGAAGCTATTAACAAATTAAGTAACTGTGACCATATTTATATTTCATTTGATGTTGATAGTATGGATAGTGATTTAATTTCAAAAGGAACAGGTACACCAGTATCAAAGGGATTTGATGAATTTGAAATTATAGACATTATTAAAGCCTTTGTTAAAACCAAAAAAGTTTCATGTTTTGAAGTTGTAGAAATAAATCCGACATTAGATAATAAAGGAAATAAAATGGCTGAAACTGCTTTTAAAGTTCTAAAAGAAACAACGGAAGCCATTAAAAAAACGCTTTAATTAACATTTGTTATGCAGCAAATTACAAATACTGTTTTGATGATTCGCCCTATTTTGTTTAGAATGAATGAACAAACCTCAGTTAATAATTACTATCAAAAAGTATTGGATAATTTAACACCTGAAACCATACAACTTAAAGCATTACAGGAATTTGATAACTTTGTAGAAAAATTAAGAGAAATTGGAGTACAAGTAATCTTAATTGAAGATATAAAAGAAACTGATACACCAGATTCAATTTTTCCTAATAATTGGATTTCTTTTCATGAAAATGGTGACATTGGCTTATATCCAATGTTTGCAGAAAACAGGCGTTTAGAAAGAAGAGAAGATATTTTAGATATTTTAGAGCAGAAAGGTTTTAACATTGAAAATATTGTTGATTACACTTCAGCTGAAGACGAAAAACTATTTCTAGAAGGTACGGGTAGTTTATTGCTAGACCGCGTTAACAGAAAAGCCTATTGTGCATTATCACCCCGTGCTTCTGAAGATTTATTAATAGAATTTTGTGAAGATTTTGAATATACACCTGTGCCTTTTATATCTTATCAAACAATTGAAAATGTAAGAGTGCCCATTTACCATACAAATGTTATGATGTGTTTAGGTGAAAATTTTTCAGTAATTTGTGCTGATAGCATTAATGATAAAAAAGAACGTAAAAACTTGCTTAAACATTTGAAAGATGATGGTAAAGAAATTATAACAATTACAGAAGATCAAGTACATTATTTTACGGGTAACATGTTGCAAGTTATAGGACGCAATAATCAACGTTATATGGTTATGTCAAGTTCTGCCTACAAAAGTTTAACAAAACAACAAATGAATAGACTTAAAAAACATGGAGAAATAATACAAAGCTCTCTTGATACTATTGAAGCGTGTGGAGGAGGAAGTGCCAGATGTATGATGGCTGAAGTATTTTTACCAAAAACATGATAATCTAATTTACATTTAGTATTTTTATAAATGCTTTCTAAAAAAACAAAATACGGACTTAAAGCACTAAGCTACCTTACAAAGCAGGAAAAAAATGTTCCTGTATTAATTTCTGATATTTCAAAGGCTGAAAACATATCTCAAAAATACTTGGAGAGTATTTTATTAACTTTAAAAAAGAGTGGGATTCTGTCCTCTAAAAAAGGAAAAGGAGGAGGTTATTACTTATTAAAAGATCCAAAAGAAATAAAAATAGCGACCATTATGAGGGTGCTTGAAGGTCCAATAGCTATGTTGCCTTGCGTTAGTTTAAATTATTATGAAAAATGTGATGATTGTGTTAATGAAGAACTTTGTAGTTTAAGTATTTTAATGGCAGAAGTTAGAGATAGTACTTTAAAAATACTTGAAAATAAAACACTTGCCAACTTTCATTGTGGAGAATAACAAATTGTATTAAACAAAAAAGGCCTTTCATTTGAAAGACCTTTTTTGTTTAAACTTTAACTAAAATGGGTATTTTAATATTAAATAATTCTTTTTTCAAAGTCTCTAATTCATGTAATAAAGTATCTTTATTAGATTCAAATGTGGAAAATAAATCTTGATAGTACTCAATACCGTCGTTTAAATTATTTTGAAAAGTAGTTAAATATTTCTCTTGCTTTCTAGAAACAGAGTCTTTAACCTCATCAACTTTATTTGAAAAATAATCAATATACATTGTTAGCTCTTTAATAAACATATGTGGGCGATTATTAGTAGCAATAACGTTCGCTTTCCCATAAATATGGTTTACCATTTCTTTTAAAGAGAGTTCTTTAGAGAAATAAGCCATATTTGGGCCTGGGCAAACTGCTACACCTTGTTTTTCACCTTTGTGTTCAATATTATTTTTAATTAGAGCAGCATTTGATAAACCTTCACATAAACAAGTTTTTGCTGTAATTTTATTGAACTGTTCTTTATAATCACTAGAATCTGAAGCTTCATTTAATTCCTTCAATTTTATTGTTTGATATTTTTTTGAAGCAGTACAAATTGCCTGTTTTGTATAAGTTGTATTTGAAACTAAAAACTTTTTAGGGCAAGAGCTACCAGGGTTGTTGTTTTTAATTTTATGGTGTTTAATAATTTCGTTTGTACTTCCTTTTAAGCTGTTAAAAGGAACACCCAAAGGAGATACATCACTCAGGTACAAGTCTTTCTCCGTAGCTTTTTCTAATATTTTAATAGTTTCAGAATCAACAGTAGTTACTTCAGGAACCAATAAAAATGGAGTTCCCCAACCTACAGAATCAATATTGTAATTATCTAATAAAAATTCATGTTCTTCCGATGTGCCAACACCACCTTGAGCGGTAATTTTTAAATCTAAAGGAGTATTAGGAACATGTTTTTCTTTGTTTTCTAAAGCTGAAACCAGAATAGTATGAACTTCATTTATTAAATCATCTTTATGGTTTTTAAACTCTTCTAAAATAGGTCCCATTAAATAGCCATCAGAAGCAAATGCATGACCACCACAATTTAAACCAGATTCTATTCTGTATTCCGACACCCATAATCCTTTTTTTGCTAAAAATTTACCTTGAATTAGTGCAGATCTATAATCACTAACCTTTAAAATAATTTTCTTTTTTAGAATATTGTTTTTGTTTGGGAAAAAGTCGTTAAATTTTTCAAAATAACTGTATAATCTTGGATTCATTCCAGCAGAAAGTACAACAGATGATTCCAAGGTACTATTTGCAAAACCTCTTAAAGCAGCATGCGCATCGTTAAATTCTGAAGGTAATTGTTCTTTTTTATGATAGTTTACTTTATCAAGCTTTGTCATGATATTTACATCAATACTACCAAGTTTCAAATTGTTTTCAATCCATTGATTAACATCTTCTTTTAAAGTGTTCTTTTCATACTTTTTGATAAAACTTTGTTTTAAGTCAGAAAAATCTGGGAGCAAATCAATATATTTTTCAAACTCACTGCTCTTGTCTTCAAAACTTTGTTTTAGATTGTCAAATGTGCGTTTTGCTATTGTGTCAACAGTATTTAAATATGAAGTAATTCTTTTGGCTCTATAGTCTTCATCTTTTGTTGAGATAGCTTTGTATGGAATCTTAAATTTATTTGAGTAATATTCATTCATTTTTTCTACTAGAAAGTCGTCTACAATTGAAATAACAGATGAAATACCATATTTAGCTATTTTAATAGGACTATCTATTGTAAAGGCAATTCCCATAACAGGGATATGAAATGAATGTGTAGTGTTTCTTTTTTGCATAATATTTTATACATTTTATAAAAATAATTAAATGCAAATGTATGCAACTTGCAGTTAAATTTTGTTAATATTTTATCAATATTAACATTTTTTTTATTATGGAGGTTAAGTTTTACAAATTTAAACAAAAAAAGCCAACTCATTATAATAATGAAATTGGCTTAACAATTTAATATATAAATTGGAATTAGCTTCCTGAAACACGACCTCCTGAAGAGGTGTCTTTGTTAACATCAGTAGGGTTGCCTTCATAATCAATATCACCACCACTACTTGCTTTTGCTGTAAGTTTCTTTGAAACATTTAAATCTATATTTGCTCCACTACTTGCTTTTGCATAAGCGATAACAGTTTTTAATTCGTCAGCATCAATTGAACTACCGCTGCTGGCTGTTGCTGAAAAAGATGTCGTTTTTCCAAAAATATCTATGTTTGCACCACTTGAGGCTGAACTAGTTATTTCTTCAGCATTTACATAGATTTTAATTGAACTTCCACTACTGGCATTAAGATTTAATGAGTTGACTTGCAGTATGTCATCAGATTTTACTGAAGCTCCACTAGATGTTTTTATTTTAGAAATATTAGTAGCTGTTACATAAACATCACGTGCTTTTGCTCTGTAAACATTTTTTTCAAAATAGATGTTTAATTCATTGTCTTTTACTTCAGTAATCAACAAGCCAATTATATTCTCATCTGCTTCAACCTCTAAACCTGTTGAATTTCCTTGTGTTATGTATAAATTAATTCCTTGCTGTACTTTAATCTTATCAAAATCAGAATTAATTGTGCGTTCTTCAGAAATTACTTTTCCGTTTCCTCGAATACCTGTTATTCCATCTAAAAAACATGAAGAAGTTGTCAATAAAATTACAAGTAATGCTGTTATTTTTGTTAAAGTTTTCATATAGAGTTATTTTGTTTGTTACTTCAAAAGTATTTTAAAGTGAAAGAGATACATAATTTTTTTATATGAGTTGTTGAATTAGGAGTATGAACTGTAATTATTCAATTTTAATTCCGTTCTCATCAATTTTAATTTCTGCATTTTTATCACCGTCTTTTACTTTTATATTTAAACCATTTTTATCAATGTCTAATTTAAAATGGTTGTTTTTATTTTTAAAATTATTTCCATAAATAGCCAGGTTACAGTCTAAACATTCTAATCCATTCTCAGTCATTTTAAAATAATGTTTTGGCATATCTCTATTGAGTATGTCTTGAATATTATCTACATCATCTAAATAAGTTTTCGTAGAATTATTTAAATAAATTATTGAGTTAATAGGTAAGTAAATAATAACATCAACAGATTGACTTTTAAACTTATTTTTGAAATCTGATAAGAAATAACCATTCAGTAATAGGTTTTTACCCTCTAAATTGAATTGGTATTCAATTGTTTCTGCGTCATTGTTTGCAGCTAAACGATTTTTACCTTCAGACTCTTTTCTTATTTTAATATAGGCAATTGTTTTATCGGTAGGTTTAATAGCTACATTTATTCTAGTTGAATAAAGTTTTTGTACGTCATTATCATATACCGTTTCATAATCATAACGTCTTCTTAACTCACTTTTATTCGAAAGGTTATCATCACCAATCATTTTTACAACTAGTGTGTCAGTTGCTATTGTTAAATCTTGTTTTTGGATAAAAACACCATCATATGCTGTTTGTGTTGCAAAATTAATACCTGCAAAGCCTAAGCCTAGTAAAGAGATAATCCAAACTCCTAATAACGATAATTTTGTGGTTGTGCTAAATGATTTTACGTTGTTTGAAATAATTTTTAATCCAAGCATAAACAATATTATAAATGGAATTCCAATAGCAATAAAAGTAAATAAGATTAAAATCCAAGAGGGAACAACAGAGTTATAAAAAAATGGAGGGTAGTTTACATAATCTTTTCCAAAGCCTAATATTTCTACACTACCCCAAGAAAAAGCTCCAAATATTAACCCAATTAAAGTTGCTGAAGCAATAAAAATTAAAAGTGCACCAATAATTTTACCAAAAATAGTTAAAATAGCAAGAATAATTTTCCCCAATGTATCTACCATTTCTTGCATACCAGATTTTGCTTTATTTTTAAATTCTTCGCTATTAACTTTATGGGTTACGTTGCTAACACCCTCTTTAACACGTGATGTAACATCTTGAAACTCCTCTCTAATTTTACGTTCAATATTACTAATATTTACAGGTTCTCCTTTCATTTGTAATTTTTCAGCTGTAGTTTCAGCTACCGGAATTAATATCCATAATAATGGATATATTAAAAATCCAACTCCAAAACCAAAAAATAAAATAAGCCAAATAATGCGCATCCAGGTTACGTCCATACCAAAATAATGTGCTAATCCAGAACATACACCTCCCAAAAATTTATCATCACCATCTCTAAATAATTTTTTTGAAGAAGTTTTAGAACGATATGTTGGTTCCTCTTCAAAAATTTCTTCATCAACCATATAGTCTTCAGGTTTCCCCATTATTTTAGTGATTTCATCTATGTCATTTTCATTAACAACTTGACGTTCATTCTTAATTCTTTCTGAAAGCAATTCACCAATTCTATGTTCAATATCATTTAAAATTTCATCTCTTCCTTGAGGGTCATCACTTAAAGATCGTCTAATGGCATCTAAATAAAGTTTTAATTTTTGATAAGCTAATTCATCAATATGAAAAAAGATACCTCCTAAGTTTATATTTATTGTCTTGTTCATTTTGTAGTTGGTTTATTGGTAGTTACTAAGTTTACGGCTTTTACAAGTTCACTCCAAGTAGTGTTTAATTCTTTTAAAAAAAAGTTACCTGTTTCTGTTAATGCATAGTATTTTCTTGGTGGTCCTGATGTTGATTCTTCCCAGCGGTAACTGAGTAAACCTGCATTTTTTAATCTAGTTAGTAAAGGGTAAACAGTTCCTTCAACAACCAGTAATTTTGCATCTTTTAAATGCGATATAATTTCAGAAGTGTAAGCATCTCCATGTTGTAATATTGAAAGTATGCAATACTCTAAAACTCCTTTTCGCATTTGAGCTTTTGTGTTTTCTATCTTCATAAGTTTTGAGATTTAATAATTTAAAAGCATATAGTTATTTAATAAACTCTATGGTAAATGGGTATTTGTAAAACTCTCCATTACTCGCTTTCATACTTGCAATAATAATTAAGGCAATTTTTAAGAGTATTGCAGGTATAACACCTACAATAATTGCTATTAAACCCAATCCTAAAGTAAAAATAACAATTGGTATGAATAATAAAGTAAGTAAAAATCCATATAAAAGTAAACTTAGCTGAAAGTCAACAGCTGATTTCCCATGAGTGTCAATGTATGAACTTTCATTTTTTTTTGCAGACCACAATACTAGTGGTACAATAATATTTCCAAATGGGAAAAACCACCCTGAAAAACTACTAAGATGAGTTAATGAACTATAATTTTTATCGTTTTGTGTAATCATAAATTTCGATTATGGTAATCTCCTATGCAAATATATGTATAAAAGATAGTAATGTGCAATACATAGTACTATAATTTAACATAATTTTAACAAAAAAATAGTTATTTACGCTCAATTATTTTAATTAACTTGTCGAAAAATTAGTACAAACTTATATGGAAGTTACTGTAAAAAATATGAAGCGATTTTTGATGTTTAAATTACCATCAGCGTATTTGTGTGGAGTGAAATTAAAAGAGATTGATAATGAAAAAGCAGTTGTAACTGTAAAATACAAATGGATAAATCAAAATCCATTTAATTCTATGTATTTTGCTGTACAATCAATGGCTTCAGAGCTTTCAACAGGAGCTATTGTTATCAAGAAAATTAGTGAAAGTGGTCAAAAAATTTCTATGCTTGTGACCAATCATTCAGGAACTTTTACAAAGAAGGCGGTTGGTTTAATCACATTTACTTGTAATGATGGTAATTTGATTGATGAGGCTCTTAAAAGAACTATTGAAACAGGAGAAGGACAAACAATTTCAATGAATTCTGTTGGTATCGATGAAAAAGGCGATCAAGTTTCAGCTTATAAATATGAGTGGAGCTTAAAATTAAAATCTAAAAAATAACCTAGAATAAAATTATGAATGCACATGAAATAGATTATAAAATTTATGGTGAAGAAATGCAATTTGTTGAAATTGAACTAGACCCAAAAGAAAGTGTTATTGCTGAATCTGGTAGTTTTATGATGATGAATGATGCCATTGAGATGGAAACTATTTTTGGAGATGGCTCTAATAAAGAAGAAGGGATTATGAGTAAACTATTTTCAGCAGGTAAGAGGTTATTAACAGGGGAAGGTTTGTTTATGACCCTTTTTTCAAATGTTGGCAGTAACAAAAAGAGAGTTTCATTTGCAGCTCCATATCCTGGTAAAATTATACCTATTGATTTAAGTGAAGTTGAAGGGAAGTTTATTTGCCAGAAAGATGCATTTTTATGTGCAGCTAAAGGAGTTAGTGTAGGTATTGAATTTTCAAAACGTTTGGGAAGAGGATTGTTTGGAGGAGAAGGTTTTATTATGGAAAAATTAGAAGGAGATGGAATGGCTTTTATTCATGCAGGAGGAAATATGTCTAAAAAAATATTGAAAACAGGAGAGGTTTTAAAAGTTGATACCGGTTGTGTAGTTGGTTTCACAAAAGATATAGATTATGATATTGAGATTGTTGGCGGAATTAAAAATACAGTTTTTGGAGGTGAAGGCTTGTTTTTCGCAACTTTAAAAGGCCCAGGAATTGTGTATGTGCAATCTTTACCTTTTAGCAGGTTGGCGGGCAGAATTTTAGCTTTAGCTCCTCAAACGGGGAATAAAACGAGAGGAGAAGGTAGTATTTTAGGAGGAATAGGTAGTTTATTAGATGGAGATAATAGAATATAGTAAGTTTTAAAATTAGTAAATATTTTAGTATGTTAAATATTATTCTAAAGTTTCTAACTCTTTAAAATTTTTATTTAATTTCCGAAGTAAAATACCATAAATAATTCTATAATAGAGCCATAGCAAACCAATGGTTACAGCTAAACCAATAATTTGGGCAATTAGCATAATAGTAAAAAATTTGTCAGTATTAACTACAAGATTTTTAGGATTCATAACTTGCATTAAGAGGTCAGGTTTAGAAAACATAACAAAGTTGACAATAAGTGACAAGATGACCGACATAATAATATTATAATACACATAATAATTTACAGTTTTACGTGTTTTTATTATCTTTTTCATTAATAAACGTGTATTGTCAATAACAGATATTAAGTTGTAGTTTTTATAAAATAAATATAAAAATACACCACTTACTACATAATGGATAACATAAAATATATTTAGTATTGTTTTAAGATGTAACTTTTCATAAATTTCTAAAAAACTATCTGGAATTAGTAAGCTAATTAGTCCCCAAAAAACAAATTCGGCAATACAAATAATAAAGATCCATTTTACAACAGAAGATGATTTTTTATGAATTAAATTATAGATTTCACTATAAGATAATTCATTAAATTTTTCACCCTGCTTTTTCCAATCTTTTTTCAATAAATCTAATTCATCCATAATTTACGGATTTAATATTGTTCTTAATCGAGTTTTAATTCTATTCATCTTCACCCTTGCGTTCACTTCTGAAATACCAATTGTATCAGATATTTCTTTATAGTTTTTATCCTCCAAGTACAAGAAAATCAATGCTTTATCGATATCTGATAATTGATAAATGGCTTTATACATTAACTTCAATTGTTCTTCTTCTGTATCATCATAACTAGTTGATTGGATACGAAATAAAACATTATCAAAATCTTGAGTTTTTATAGTTCTTTTAGATTTTCTATACAATGTAATTGCGGTATTTAAACCAATTCTATACATCCAAGTGCTTATTTTTGAGTCTCCTCTAAATTTTGGATATGCTTTCCAAAGTTGTATGGCAATCTCTTGAAACAAATCATTGTGAGCTTCTTGATTATTTGTGTAAATTCTACAAACTTTATGAATTATATTCTGATGCTGTTGAAACTCAGAAATAAATTTATGTTCAAGGTCTTTGGTCACAAGGTTAATTTGTATGCTATTGATAGGTGTGTTTTATGATTAAAATGTTACAGTTTGAGTATATAAATAAAAAATAGGCTGTCTGAAAAGCAATTATACTTGTCATTTTGAACAAAGTGAAAAATCTCAACATCTTGATATATAAGTGTTTAATTTCAAAGGGATTCTTCATTTACATTCAGAATGACACTTTTTAGACAGCCTCCTATATTTTTATGTATCAACTATTATTTTTCATTTTTTTTAATGCCTTCAATAAACTCGTTTAATTCTTTACCATACTTAGAAGCTTTTACTTTTTTTGATAGTGAATTGTTCACTGTATCAAGTAATTTAATGTTTGCATAGTAAAGTTCAGTTAAAGCAATGTATGGAGCTACCTCAAATTTAGCATTATTTACGGCAAAGTTTGTAGTGTAATAATATTTTCGTCTAATTAAACTAGTTTCCTCTTTCTTGATTTTTGAAATTAAGGCGGTGTCATTGTTTTTTTGTGCTTCAAACTTCTCTTTAATTAGGTCTAATTGTTTTCCACTAAATTTTTTTGCCATTGCATTATATTCGTCTAACAATTCTTGATTTAAAGAACCTGAAATTTTAGCTGCAGTTTGGAATTTATCAAGTTTTGATGTGATTGTAATTTCGCCTTTCTCACCAAAAAAGGGAATTTTTTGATTGGCATTTTTATTAAGTGTAACGTAATATATTTCAGGGTTCTCAATATTATCAACAAGTATAAAATTACTATCGCCATTTAATTGAACTGAATCTACAGAAACCAGTAACGTATCTTTGAATTTTTGTAAATACACAGTTCCTTTTTTTAAACCACGAATGTTTCCTTTAACAGTTAAACTTCCTTTTTTACTTTCTCCGCAAGAAATTAAAAGGCTAACAATAACAATGCAACTAATTATTTTTTTCATCAAAATTATTTTATACTTACAAATATCTACTTTTTATATGAATTTAAGGTGCAACAATGCGCATTAATTCGGCGGTTAACATGGCGCCATAAGTACCAACTACATAGCCAAAAACAGCAAGTAGCACTCCAACACTAGCTAAAGCAGGGTGAAAAGCTGCAGCAACAATAGGAGCAGAGGCAGCTCCACCAACATTTGCTTGGCTTCCAACAGCTAAAAAGAAGAAAGGCGCTTTAATTATTTTTGCAACTGTAATTAATAACAGCGCATGAATGGTCATCCAAACTAGCCCTATTAATATTAGACCGGGGTTTTCTAATATTTTTCCTAAATCCATTTTCATACCTATGGTTGCAACTAATATGTAAATAAACACACTTCCAATTTTACTTGCTCCAGCACCTTCATACTTTTTAAATTTTGTAAATGAAAGTAAAATTCCAATGAAAGTTGCAATACTTATCATCCAAAAAAATTGAGAACCAAAAGAAGATAAGGCAGAACTTTTGTCACTTACAGCTTCAAAATTATCTTTTAAAAATGACGAGATTGAGTTTGCTCCAAAATGAGAAAAACCTACAACGGTAAATGCGATAGATAAAATAATTATTAAATCTGATAAAGTAGGGTTTCTAGTAACTTTTGAGGCATATGCAGACACCTTTTCTTTTAATTCTTCTATAGCAGAAGTATCAGCCTTTAACCATTTATCAATGGCTTTAGATTTTCCAATTCCAATTAATAAAATAGCCATCCATAAGTTTGCAACAATAATATCTACCAGTACCATTCCTCCATATTTCTTAGGGTTGTACTCATAAATCTCAAGCATGGCTGCTTGGTTTGCCCCACCGCCAATCCAACTTCCTGCCAATGTTGCTAATCCTCTCCATACAGCATCAGGGCCAGCACCTCCAACAGTTTCAGGAAACACTAATGAAATTAATAAAATTGCAATTGGGCCTCCAATAATAATTCCAACGGTACCTGTTAAAAACATAATTAAAGCTTTTGGCCCTAAGTTAAAAACTGCTTTTAAATCCATACTCAAAGTCATTAATACCAAAGATGCAGGTAATAAAAAACGACTAGCTACATAGTATAATTTTGATTTGTGATCTACCATAACTCCAGCTTCATTAATCGTTTCCCATTCAGGAGCTATAATTCCTATTGATGTAAAAATAGCAGGGAGCATATACGCCATTAAAAGAGCAGGAATTATCTTATAAAATTTTAACCAAAAGCTATTTTTGCTAGAAGAAGTGTAAAAAACAAAACCAAGAGTTAGCATTATAATTCCAAAAGCAATTGTATCTTGTGTAATAAAAGGCGTTGTATCCATACGGGTTTAAAAATTTTGGCTAAAATACTATTTTTTTTAATGAATATTGAACTTAAATATATGAGAATGGTTAACTATATTTGTTACGTAAAATTATAAAGAAATGAAAAATTTAAAACTTTATTTATTAATAGCCATTATGGCAGTTTCTTGTAAAACTGTACAAGAAACAACACAAATAGTTATAAGCCCTGTTGAACCAATAGTTCAAGATGCAAGAAATATTCAAGGTGGTATGTGGATTCCTTCATTATTAGAAGGAATTAATGAGCAAGAAATGCAACAATTAGGCAGTAAATTAACGGCAAAAGATATTTATGATGTAAACAATTCAAGTTTAAAAGATGCAATTGTACATTTTAATGGAGGTTGTACCTCTGAAATAATTTCACCTAAAGGGTTGTTGTTAACAAATCATCACTGTGGTTATGGAGCAATCCAGTCACACTCATCTATTGAAAATGATTATTTAAAAAATGGCTTTTGGGCAAAGAGTTTTAAGGAAGAATTGGCAAACCCTAATATGACGGTTACTTTTATTAAAAGAATAGATGATGTAACTTCAGAAGTGTTTGCAGGGGTTTCAGATACTATGGATGAAGTTTCAAAAATGAAGTTAATCAATCAAAATATTAATAAGGTAACTGCAAATGCAACAAAAGAAACTTGGCAAAAAGCAAACGTAAAGTCATTTTATAAAGGCAATCAATATTTATTGTTTATAACTGAAGTGTACAAAGATATACGCTTGGTAGGCGCTCCACCAACAGCAATTGGTAAATTTGGAGCAGATACAGATAATTGGATGTGGCCTAGGCATACAGGTGATTTTTCTATGTTTAGAATTTATGCGGATGCTAATAATAGACCCGCAGTATATTCAAAAGAGAATGTGCCATATACACCCAATCATTATTTACCAATTTCATTAGATGGTGTTGAAGAAGGCGATTTTACACTAGTTTTTGGTTTCCCTGGTCGTACAAATGAGTATTTACCAGCAGTAGGAATTGACCAAATTGTAAATGTTTTAAACCCTGCAAAAATTGAAATAAGAGAAAATGCTCTAAAAATAGTAGATTCATATATGCGTAAAAACGAGGCTGTAAAAATAAAATACGCATCTAAATTTGCTTCAATTGCTAACTATTGGAAAAAATGGATTGGAGAAAATCAAGGGATTAAAAAATCAAACGCCATTGAAAAAAAGCGTGAACTGGAAAAAGAATTTTCTAAAATAGTTATTGAAAAAGATTTAGAAGGTTACAAAACATTGCTTCCTGATTTTAAACAATTATATAAAGAAATTGAAAGCGTCTCATTAGCTCGAGATTACTGGGTAGAAGTTGTTTATAGAAATGTTGAATTATTGGGTATTTCCTTCAGGATGTTTCAAGTTGAACAAGCTTACTTAAGAGGTGGGGAACAAGGTTTTGAAAAATCAAGAGAAGCTACTTTAGCCAAACTAAAAGGAATTTTCAAAAATTATAGTGCAGAGGTAGATAAACCAGTATTTGAAAAATTAGTTAGCTTATACGCTAAAAAAACACCAAAAGAGTTTGTGCCTTCAGTTATGAAAGATACTTCTTTTACAAAAATTACAAATAATATTTATACAAATTCTAAAATAACATCTTTTGAAGGTGTTAAAGAATTATTATCTGGCTCAGGAAAAGAAGTCTCACAAAAATTAAACGCAGATATAGGTTATCAATTTGGAAAAGAATTACACACTACTTTTTATAATAAAATTGAACCTAAATTTCAACAGCTAAATATGCAAATTTCAGCAGTTCAAAAAAAGTATATGAAAGCCTTGATGGAAGTATTTCCAACTAAAAGGTTTTTTCCAGATGCTAATGGTACACTTAGAGTAACTTACGGGCAAGTTAGAGGTTACAAACCAAGAGATGCTGTTTATTATGAACCAGTTAGTTATTTAGAAGGTGTAATAGAAAAGTATGTTCCAGATGATTACGAATTTGATGTGCCGCAAAAATTACAAGATTTATACAAATCAAAAGATTATGGACAATATGGTGAAAATGGGAAAATGGCTGTGAATTTTTTAGGAACCAATCATACAACAGGAGGAAATTCAGGTAGTCCAACAATTGATGCTTATGGGAATTTAATAGGTTTAAATTTTGATAGGGTTTGGGAAGGAACTATGAGTGATATGAATTATGACCCTGCTATTTGTAGAAACATTATGGTAGATATTAGGTATGTGCTATTTATTATAGATAAATATGCAGGTGCTAAAAATTTAATTGACGAAATGACTTTAGTGCATCCAAAAAAATAAGATAATTATTCAAATTATTCTTTAGATAGAGGTTTTTTAGGATGCCTTTTGGCTTCTTTTAGGCACTTATTTAGCATCCATTCTAACTGACCGTTAGTGGATCTAAACTCATCGGCTGCCCATTTTTCAATAGCTTTAAGCATATCTTCATTAATACGTAAGGCAAATGCTTTTTTCTTAGCCATATCTTTAGTTGCTATTTTTTATAAAAGTTGTTATTGAATTTACTAATTCTTTCATAATAGGTAAATTAGGGTTTGTATAGGATAGCATGTTCTCGTTTATGTCTCCATTTATTTCTTTAAAAATATGATTCATGTTTTTAATTAATACTAATTCTGATGTAGAGTTTGCTTTATGCAATAATTCAGCATCTGAAATAGAAACTTGAATATCATTAGTTCCATTTATTATTAAAACTGGAATGGTTAATTTTTTAATTTCTTGTTGAGGATTGTATTTTATCCAAGAAATTAAAAAGGGCTGTACTTGTTTGTTGAATAATGAATTTAGCATTGGGTTAAATTTTTCAACAACATTTCCTTTTTTTAATTCACTTAAAACGCTGGCAGTTTCATCTTTTAAAAAGGGAGCTTGTTTATTTATTTGCTCTGTAATAATTTTATCAATTGTTCTTCCTGCACCTTCCAACGAAATAAATGCATCAGCAATATTATGTGTAGCAATCATACCAACTAAACTTCCTTGACTGTGACCTGCAACTATTATTTTTGAATAATTTTTATTTTTTTTAAAGTATTTAATCACAGATTTAGCTTCATTAATAAAAGTTTCAAAAGTTAATGAATCAATAAGAGTTTTATCTTTTGGGGTGAAAGAAAGTACACTTTTATCATATCTATAGGAAGTAATATTATTTTTAGCTAAACTTTCAGCTAAAAACTTCAATGAATTATTTTTCATTTGTGCATTATTGCCATCTCTGTCTGTTGGACCAGAACCTGGAATTATGATAACTAAAGGAGTTTTTTTATTTGAAATAGCTGTTAATAATGTTCCTTTTAGTGTTACAGACTTTGTAGGAATGTTAATGGAAGTTTCTTTATAATTTTTTTCCTGAGCAAATGATAAAAAAGAAACTAAACTAAAAATTATGATGTGAAATTTATGCTTCATTACTTGTGATTTTATGTTGGTATGTATTAATAACTCTTTGTAATTCTTCTTTTTTTTGAGTTCCAATCAAAATTTTACGTCCGTCTTTCAATTCTATTTGTAACCCAATATTTCCTTTTGTAGTGAATGCTCGTCCACTATTTTTTCTAAAACTAAATTTTATTCCCCATCCACCATATTCAGAAATACCATTATAATTTCTTATGTAACATTTAGAAATACTTTCCCAAGTAATTAGTCTAAATGAAAAATGTAGTGGTTTATATTGATAATAGATCCCTTTTTCATCAATTCTAGTTTTAAGATTTAAGTTTAGAAAAAGTAAGGAAACTAATATAATTATGAGTAAGCCACTTAATGTTCCAATTTTTTCAGTAAAGCTATTTTGCGCTATGGTTTCCCATTCTTTCATAGTAGAAAAACCAATAACAATAAAGGCTATTGATAACCCTACAATTACTAGTGGTTGATTAAACCGTTGTTTTTCCAAGTAAACTTTCATAATATAGTAAGTTTATCTATTTTTATTTCTTTCAAAACCGCTTTTTGAATATTTCCAGATTGCGCATAAGAAATACTAATAATTTGCCAACCTTGGGAAGCATACTTGTTAAATAAATCTTCGAAAGTTTTATCTTTAGTAGTCCACCTGCTTTCAGGCTTCACAATTTTATACTCTTTCATTTATGGTAAATTTAAATTAAAAAGATTGATGACAATTTTAGTATTAATAAAATAATCACCGTTAGAACTTGAACAACCATGTTAATGATTTAAAGTTCCTGTATTAACTATTGGAATGGTGTCTTTGTCAGAGCAAAGAACTACCATTAAATTGCTTACCATTGCAGCTTTTCGTTCTTCATCTAATGTAACAATATTTTTTTTGCTTAATTCATCTAAAGCCATTTCAACCATACTAACTGCACCTTCTACTATTTTATGGCGTGCAGCTACAATAGCTGTTGCTTGTTGACGTTTTAACATAGCGCCTGCAATTTCTTGGGCATAGGCTAAGTATCCAATACGTGCTTCTAAAACTTCAATTCCAGCCATGTCCAATCGTTCAGAAAGTTCTTTTTCTAGGGCTTCACTAACTTCATTTACACTTGCTCTAAGCGTAATTTCTTCTTCCATACCTTCATCTTCAAAATTGTCATACGGATATAAACTTGCTAATTTTCTAACGGCAGCATCAGATTGTACACGTACAAAATTTTCATAATTATCTACATCAAATGCAGCTTTAAAAGTGTTTTTTACTTTCCAAACCAAAATGGTACTAATCATAATTGGATTTCCAAGTTTGTCATTAACTTTTACACGTTCACTATCAAAGTTGCTGGCTCTTAATGAAATTCCTCTTTTGCGATATAATGGATTTGCCCAGTAAAAACCATTTTCTTTTACGGTACCAATGTATTTGCCAAAAAGTAAAATTACTTTTGAAGTATTTGGGTTTACCAAAAAGAAACCAGGAAGGAGAATAATTGATAGGATAAAACAACTAAAAAATAACCAGATGATTGAGTTGATTATATTAAAAATACCTCCAGCAATTAATAGAACCAGAAGGGAAAGCATAAAATAACCGTTAGATACTTTTATAATTTTTTCTTTATTCATAATAATGAATTTAAATGATATTAAAATAATATCATAAAGATATATAATTTTTTTTAAATTTTACCAAATTTTTAACAAACTTTATAAGTAACTTTGTAAAAATTTATAAAAATGAAAATTGTAAAAAAAATTAGTTTTATAGTCGTTCTTTTAATTGTTACTACACAGGTTAGTACTGCTAATCCATATTGGGGAAAAACAGGACATAGAACAATTGGAGAAATTGCCAATCAGTATTTGAAAAATAAAACGAAACATAAAATAGCTGAATTATTAAATGGGCAAAGTTTGGCGCTTGTTTCAACTTTTGCTGATGATATTAAATCAGATAGACATTATGATGAATTTTATACTTGGCATTATGTAAATATGCCTTTTAACGTTGATTATCAGCATTCTATAAAAAACAAAAAAGGAGATTTAGTTACTGGAATTGCAAAATGCAAAGAAGTAATTAAGGATAAAAACAGTACTAAAGAGGAAAAAGCTTTTTATTTAAAACTATTGGTTCATTTAATAGGAGATTTGCATCAGCCAATGCATGCTGGAAGAAAAGAAGATAAGGGAGGAAATATGATTCAAGTTCAATGGTTTGGCGCGGGCACCAATTTACATGCAGTTTGGGACACTAAAATGATTAATCAGTTTGGTATGGCTTATACGGAACTTGCTGATAATGCTGATAAAATTTCAAAAGAGCAAGTGAAATTTTTAGAAGAAGGATCCATTATTGATTGGGTGAACGAAACTCATAAATTAAGTATAAAAACATATGCTTCTGTTAAAGTTGGTGAAAATTTGCGTTATGCTTATATGTACAATCATTTTGCTTTAGTGCGCTCTCAATTACAAAAAGGAGGAATTCGTTTGGCAAAAGTTTTAGACGATTTGTTTTCTTAATGATTTGTTATTAATTATTGTAAGTTTTCCAACGGCGTCTTTCACGAATGAATACCGATTTAAATTTATGAGGTATATTAATTTTTAGGTGAATTATTTTTGATGTTTTTGGATGTGAAAATTGTATTTCTGAGGCACATAAAAAAAGCCCTTTACCCTTGTGAAGGGTTTCTTTATTTCCATACAATTTATCGCCTAAAATAGGATGACCAATAGATGCTAAATGAATGCGAATTTGATGTGTTCTTCCTGTTTTTGGAGAGATTTTTAGACAAGTTAATGCGTTAAATTTCAAGGATTTCACAACCTTTACAATCTCAAAACTTGTTTCAGCAAATTTACCATCAATACTTAAGGTAATATTTTGGTTTTTAGTTACTTTACCAATGGAAATAGCATAATATTTTTTTTGAATAGTTTGATTGGTAAATTGTTTTCCTAACTCAATTTGTGCCGTTTTGGTTTTGGCAATTAGCAATATCCCAGAAGTTTGATTGTCTAATCTGTGAACAGGTGTTGGAATGTCTAAAGCGTCTTGTTGAGAGCTTTTTTTCAAGTTAAAAGCTAATGCATTTGCTATTGTTTTGAATGCATTACCACTAACCGTAATTCCGGCAGGTTTTATTATTGCAGCTATAAAATCATCTTCAAAAATAACATCTAAGTTAAATTCATAAACTTTGGGTTTAGTTGATGAATTTTCAATTAATTTTATTACTTGTCCAGAGTTTATCCAAGTTGCTGTAAAACCTTTACTTTTATTAACTAAAAACCGACCTTGTTTAATAGCTTTTTTAACTCCAGCATTTGAAGGGATGTAGTTGTAAAAAATTTTAGGAGCATATTCTTGTAATCGAATATTTTCAATTCCCTCAGGTACGGTATGAGAATAAATAGTTTTAATAATGTAGTTTTGGCTAGTTATAATCTTAATTATATATTAGAAAATTACGGGATTTCAATTTAAAAACCTTTCATAATTTTACTCAACTTGACATAGTTTTCTCTTATGTAAAACTAAGACTTTGTAGCATTATTATATTTAAAAGACGATACTAAAATAAAAAAGTTACACTTACATAGGCTTTAATTTACTAATTAATTGTTAAAGTGTACATATTTGTAGGATTAAAAGTAAGGAAAAACCATAAACTTTAAAAATTCAATAAAAAAATAGTGTAAAATTTTGACAAGTCTTTTTTTTTTACATTTAACCTGAGAAAAAGATTGTAACCCCAAACCTGTAAATTGCTTATATGAAAATTAAATAATTGCTATAAATTTCCTTTTATATACTATTAAATAGTACTTCTGTATGGTTGCTGAACTTAGTAGAAGTAAATGTAGAAACCTAATTCAGTCATATACTAAAAAAACGGCTGTTTTTATAGAAGATATGTTTACTATAGAAATGGTTTTTAAATCCATTTAGAAAAAAATAGTAACATTTAAAAACAACTCTTATGAAAATAAACAGTTTAAAAAAATAAAGTTGCTACACGAATATAGCAACCTCGGTTTGTTAAAATGTTTGTCGGTTCGTACTAAATCTAAATTTAAGCATAAATTTTATGATTTGTTGTCAACTGTAATTTTTAAAGTAAATTTTTCAACTCTTGTCGTCCAATTATTGTCATAATTTCTACAGCTTTATCATTTTCATTTATCCTAAAATAAATTGAATCAGAACCACAAACACATCTTCTATATCCTATTTTAATATAATCAACGGATTCAAATGAATATGGACTTTTTGATATTCTATCAAAATATTCAAAAAACGAATCAAAGTATTTATCCGCTTGTTTTTCTCCAAATGTTTTTACTCCGTAATGATGAATTCTTATTAAATCTTCTTTTGCCGTATTACTCAGCCTAAAATTAGTCATTCAATAAGGATTTTGATTGAGCCAAAATATGTTCTTTAGAATCTGTAGTAAATCCACTTTTTTCAGCTCTTTCCAATTTGGAACTAATCCAATCAATTTGAGCTTGTTGTTTTCTTGCTTGTCTAATCAAATCATTAACTAATTCACTTTTACTCGAATATTCTTTATTTTCAATTTGAGCCTTTAACCAATTATCATTCGGCTCAGTAAATGAAATACTTTGTCTTGTCATAATTTTATATTTTTGATGTAAATATACACCAAAACAACATCATCTCCAAATTTTATTAAATTAGTTAGAATGTCAATCATTATTGTTGCCAACATGAATTTTAAAATAATAGATTCTGAATTCAAGAACTTAACGCAACAAATATAGAAAATGCAGGGTCTATTAGCGCTTTTAATTTCACTTTTGAATGGCTAATACCCAATAGTCAAGTTAGAAATTAGAGTTATTCTGCATATAAAGATGTTAAACCATATTAAAGTGGGCAATTAAACATTGGAGTTAAAGCAATTAATGAATGTGGTTGTAGCGATTGGAAATATAGATTGTTTGATGTACTTCCAAGCACAACAGGAGGAGGAACTGAATTGATTCCTGTAGATTAAATAAGAAACTCACATCTAATACAAGAAAATAGTAGTTAAGTGTCAAGTTTTAAGTTTGCTATTTAACGGCTATTTTTATTTTAACCAACGCAAGTATAAAACAATTAACTAAAATTGGCTTAAAACCCTAGTTTTATATTAATTCATACATAACAGCTTATAGTAATTGTTTTTTATAAAGTAATTCTATAACTTCTTTATAATCAAAGGATAATTGAAGTTTGATGGCTTCATTATAAGAAAACCAATTATAATCTAACACTTCTAATTCCTGAATTTTTATTTTTCCAGACCAGTTTCCCAAAAAACGATAATAATTTCTGTCTTGCCAAATACCTTTTTTTAAAATTGAAGTAGGATAGAAGTTTAAATTGCACTCTTCTTTTACTTCTCTAATTACATTTTGTTCCGCAGTTTCACCTTTATTAGCTCTTCCACCAGGGCAACCCCAATATTCAGGGTAATTTTCAGTGTAATTTGAGCGCTGTAAAAGAAGAATTTTTTTATTTTGAATGATAATTCCTGAGGCAGCTAAAACCATATAAATAATTTATTGTTTTATAACTCCTAATGTAGCGGTTTGCCCAGTTGTTAAATTCCATTCTCTATCAGATAGTAAATTTCCATTGGCATCATACAAACTAAATTCAGCGGTATTAGGTCCTGAGAAACCTTGGTTTAATGCTTGAAAATCAATTCTGTTATAGCCATCTTTTAGTTTAACATAAATTACAAAATAGCTTCCTTTTAAACCAACATTATTACTTATAACCTGTTCATTCAAATAAATTTTAATACGATCACCATCAATATAACTGTGATCTCTTGTTTCAATTTTAACAATTCGGCTAGTGGTGGTTACAGTTCCTAAACCATAAGTGCTCGCTAAACTTTTGTGAGTTACATCTTTACCTTTCCAATATTTTACTCCTATAATGTCTTTATCTTCAGGGCGATTTTCAAGAAGCATGTTAGAGTTGTTGTTATTAGAATATTTCTTTAAATGTTGATTTATTGCTTTGGTATTTATTTTTTTATTAATATTAAAATTAATATTTGGGTTTGTTTTTGTGGTTGATGGATTCGCTTTTAATTGGTTTGTTGAAATAGTAACACCAACTTCGTTGTTTATTGTTTTTGTACTATCAATTTGAGAAAATAGGGCAAAAGAATTTAGTAGCGTAATTAAAAAGGCTAGAGTTGCTATTTTGAAGTTTTGCGTCATAACTATTTACATTGGGTACTTTAGTGCAAAAAAAATGCCAATAATTTTATAAGCAGTAAAAATACTAAAAAAAGTCTCAATATTAATTGAGACTTTTTATTAATTGTTTGTTAAATAGTTTAATTTTAAGGTTATTTTACCATTTGAAAACTGCGTTTTATAAAATTGGTTAATTCTTCACCTTGTAAAAGACCTTGAGATAGTTTTGCTAAATCAAAAGCCTGTTGAATTAAACGCTCTTGTTTCTTTTTAGTTTTAGTGCTTAAAATTTCACTAACCAAATCGTTATTGGTATTAACAACTAAATTGTACATTTCAGGGAAATTACCCATTCCCATCATTCCTCCTCCACCAGTTGCTTGCATTTCTTTCATACGTCGCATAAATTCAGGTTGCGTAATAATAAAAGGATTGGCATTAGAATCCAAAGCTTCTAATTGAACGGTATAAGTTTCTTTAGGAATTACTTTTTCAATAATAGGTTTTAACTTTTCTTTTTCCTCATCTGAAAGTTTACTTATTTTGGTATCTTCTTTTTTAATTAAATTATCAATATGATCAGCATCTACACGAACAAATTGAACATCTTTTTTGCTTCCTTCTAATTTTTGTAATAGATGAGAAACAATAGGAGAATCCAATAATAATACCGTATAACCTTTTTCTTTCGCAGCATCAATATAACTGTGTTGCGCTTTAACATCAGAAGCGTATAAAACAATTAATTTATCATCTTTATCTGTTTGAGATGGTTTAATTTTTTCTTCTAATTCACTCCAAACAAAATATTCTTTATCTACAGTTGGATAGAGAGCAAATTTATCTGATTTTTCGAAAAATTTATCTTCAGAAAGCATTCCGTATTCAATAATAACTTTAATATCATTCCATTTTTCCTCAAATGCTTTTCTATCTTTTTTAAATAAACTAGTTAATTTATCTGCTACTTTTCTAGTAATGTAACTTGCAATTTTTTTAACCGCTGCATCTGATTGTAAGTACGAGCGAGACACATTTAAAGGAATATCTGGTGAATCAATTACACCACGTAACATTTGTAAAAAATCGGGTACAATTCCTTCTACATTATCAGTAACAAATACTTGATTTTGGTACAATTGAATTCTATCTTTTGTAGGGTCTAAATTTTTACTAAGTTTAGGAAAATATAAAATACCTGTTAAGTGAAACGGATAATCAACATTTAAATGTATGTGAAATAAAGGCTCTTCAAATTGCATTGGATACAATTCTCGGTAAAAAGCTTTATAATCTTCATCTTTTAAATCATTCGGACTTTTTGTCCAAGCTGGATTAGGGTTGTTTACAATATTATCTACTGTAATTTTTTCAGGTTTTGCATCTTTAGGTGCATCTTCTGCCAATGGTAAAGTTTCTTCACGTGTTCCAAATTTAATTGGAATAGGCATAAACTTATTGTATTTATTTAAAAGTTCATTAATTTTATGTTCTTCTAAAAATTCTGTAGAATCATCATCAATATGTAAAACTATTTCTGTTCCTCTTTCTTTTCTTTTAGTTTCCTCTAGTGTGTATTCTGGACTCCCATCACACTCCCAACGTACTGCTTTTGCCCCTTTTTGGTAAGATTTGGTAAAAATTTCTACCTTTTTAGCTACCATAAATGAAGAATAAAAACCGAGACCAAAATGACCAATAATTCCAGAATCTTCAACTTTGTCTTTATATTTTTCAAGAAATTCTTCAGCTCCAGAAAAAGCCATTTGATTAATATACTTCTCAACTTCTTCTCCAGTCATACCAACCCCTTGGTCAATAATTCTAATTTCTTTTTTGTCTTTATCAACTTTAATTTCAATTATTGGTTCTCCAATATCACCTTTTATTTCACCAATGGTTGATAAGTGTTTTAATTTTAAAGTTGCATCGGTTGCGTTTGAAATTAGTTCACGTAAAAATATTTCGTGATCTGAATACAAGAATTTTTTTATAATTGGAAAAATATTTTCAGCCGTTACTTTAATATTTCCTGTTGCCATATTTTAAGTTTTTTAATTTTAATAATTTATATTAATTGATAGTCAAAAAAAATACCAAACAAAAATTTATGACAAACTGGCATATGTTTTTAAAAAAATAATATATTCATTTATTCAAAAAGTAGTTGTATTTATGAATAAGCTTGATTATGATTACGTGGTAATTGGTAGTGGTTTTGGAGGTTCAGTAAGTGCTCTTCGATTGGCTGAAAAAGGATATAAAGTTTTAGTTATTGAAAAGGGGAAATGGTTTAAATCAAGTGATTTTCCAAAAACGAATAAGCAAATTAAAAAATGGATATGGGAACCTAAATTAGGGTTAAAAGGATTTTTTAAAATGACATTTTTAAATCATGTAACCATACTGTCAGGTGTTGGTGTTGGTGGAGGTTCTTTAACGTATGCAAATACATTACCTATTCCTAAAACCAATTTTTTTAATTCGGGCAGTGGCAAGTTTAAATAATTGGAAAACAACGTTAAATCCGTTCTATAAAACGGCATATAAAATGTTAGGGGCAACCGTAAATCCTACATTATTTGAAGCAGATAAATCACTAAAACAGGTGGCGAAAGAAATTAACAAAGAATCTAAATTTGAACCAACCAAAGTAGCTGTTTATTTTGGAGAAGAAGGAACAACAGTTAACGACCCTTATTTTAAAGGGAAGGGGCCAAATAGAACAGGATGTATTTATTGCGGAGCTTGTATGACTGGTTGTCGCCACAATGCAAAAAATACCTTGGATAAAAATTATTTATATTTTGCTCAGCAGTTAGGGGTTAAAATTATTGCAGAGAAAGAAGTGTTTAATGTAACTACTTTAGATACTAATGATGGTAGTAAAGGTTATAAAATTGAATATAAATCAAGCATTGGTAAAAAAGAAAAAGGAAATGTGACTACTAAAGCTGTTGTTTTTTCTGGAGGTGTTTTAGGGACGGTTCCTTTATTATTAAAATTGAAAGAAAAATCATTGCCAAAATTATCAAACTGTGTTGGGAAAAATGTACGTACCAACAGTGAATCTTTATTATTAGTTACTTCAACAAATAAAAAAAGTAAAGATTACTCAAAAGGAATCGCAATAGGTTCAATTCTACATACTGATAAAAATAGTCATTTAGAAGCTGTTAGATATGGTAAAGGTTCAAGTTTTTTTAGAATATTAACAATACCGTATGTTCCTCATAAATATTTCTTTGGAAGAGTATTTGGTACTATAAGTGTACTGTTTAAACATCCTATTAAATTATTAAAAACTATTTTTACAACAAGTTACTCTCAACGAACAACGGTTTTATTATTTATGCAAACGTTAGATAGTACATTACGTATAAAATTAGGGAAATTCACTAAAATGAAAACAGAAAAGGAAGAAGGAGAAGTGCCCACCTCTTTTATTCCTGAAGCTATTTCATTGGGAAAAAAGTACGGTGAATTAGTTAATGGGTTAACGTATGCTAACTTTACAGATGTACTTATGGGAACACCAACAACAGCACATATTTTAGGCGGAGCTGTTATGGGTAAAAATAGTACAATTGGAGTAATTGATAAAAATTGTCAAGTTTTTGGGTATAAAAATATGCTAATTTGTGATGGCTCAATGATTTCTGCTAATCCAGGTGTAAATCCATCACTTACAATTACAGCAATAGCAGAATATGCCATGAGTAAAATCCCTAATAAAAGTAAAAAAGAACAAAAAGAGTAGAGTTATGAATAATGAAATAAATAAAGAAGATTACATTTTAGTTGATGGATTTAAACATGTTAAATATACGCAAGAAGTTTATACCAATGAAGAACTAATTAATAGATCAAAGAAATATTATAATTATTTTAATAAGCGAAGATCTATACGTCATTTTTCAGACAAAGAAGTACCTATAGAAGTTATTGAAAACATTATAAAAACAGCCTCTACCGCCCCCTCAGGAGCAAATAAACAACCTTGGACATTTTGTGTTATTAAAAATGAAGCCTTGAAAAAGAAAATTAGAATTGCTGCTGAAGAAGAAGAAAAGAAAAGTTATGAAGCTAGAATGAGTGATGAATGGCTGGAAGATTTAAAACACTTAGGGACTGATGCCAATAAACCTTTTTTAGAAACTGCACCCTATTTAATAGCCGTATTTAAAAGACCCTTTGAATATGACAAATATGGTAATAAACATCAAAATTATTATGTGAATGAATCTGCTGGTTTAGCATGTGGGTTTTTAATATCAGCAATTCACAATGCAGGTTTGGCAACTTTAACACATACGCCTAGCCCAATGCGGTTTTTAGAAAAAATATTAGAAAGACCAGATAATGAAAGAGCATTTTTGTTACTACCAGTAGGTTTTATAGCTAAAAAAACTTATGTCCCTAACATAGGAAGAAAACCGCTCAAAGAAGTAATGAAAGTATACTAAATAACTTGTAAAAGTTATTTAATAAAATCAATAAAATAATGAATGTTAATACAACGTTTAATAGTTGATAATACTTGTATATTTTGTATGTTTGAGATAAATTTTAAAATTGTAGTATGTATAATTCAAAAATAACAGGGCTCGGCTATTATGTACCTGATAACATTGTTACAAATGAAGATTTATCCAAACTAATGGATACAAATGATGCATGGATTGAGGAGAGAACTGGTATTAAAGAAAGAAGATGGATAAAAGAGGGGAGTGAAGATACTTCTGCTGTTATGGGTGCTAAAGCATCTCGAATAGCTATTGAAAGAGCTGGGTTAACCAAAGATGATATAGACTTTATAGTTTTTGCAACATTAAGTCCAGATTATTATTTTCCTGGAGGAGGAGTTCAATTGCAAGATATGTTAGACATGAGAACCATTGGAGCATTGGATGTTAGGAATCAATGTTCAGGATTTATTTATGCCATGTCAGTAGCCGATCAGTTTATAAAAACAGGAATGTATAAAAATATACTAGTAGTTGGTGCTGAATACCATTCGGGTGGTTTAGATAAAACTACTAGAGGTAGAGGAGTTTCTGTAATTTTTGGCGATGGGGCAGGAGCCGCTGTGTTGTCAAGAACAGAAGATAATACTAAGGGAATTTTATCAACTCATTTACATTCAGAAGGAAAACATGCGGAAGAATTAACGGTGTTAGCACCAAGTATTAAGCACTGGGTTCCAGCAATAATTGCAGCCAATGATAAAAATGATGAAAGTTATTTTCCATATATGAACGGAACATTTGTATTTAAACATGCTGTTGTTCGCTTTTCTGAAACAATAATGGAGGGTTTAAAATCTAATAATTTAGACGTAGCAGATATTAATATGTTAATTCCTCATCAAGCAAATTTACGAATATCTCAATTTGTTCAACGAAAATTTAAATTGACTGATGACCAGATTTATAATAATATTATGAAATATGGTAATACCACAGCAGCTTCAATTATAATAGCTCTTACTGAAGCTTGGGAAAAAGGAAAAATTAACGAAGGTGATTTAGTTATTTTAGCAGCTTTTGGAAGTGGATTTACTTGGGGTAGCGTTATTATTAGATGGTAACCAAATAAATAAAATAATAAAAAGCCTCAAAATGCAAGTTTAGAGGCTTTTTTAAAAGGATTATTTTGATTGATTAATTCAAATAATTACCAAAGTATACCCTTTTTAATATTTTATTTTACTACCTAATATTAAATAAATTTATGCTGTGTTGAATTAGAATAGCGCCTTCTGTTATTCCAGTTAATACGTGCTGGAGTATTTAATAATTCAAAATAGGTATAGCCTATTTTATTGTTTTGTGTGTTGAGTAATTTCATAATTTTATTTTTATAAATGTTAGCTTTGTTCTACTTAATAGACTCTAAACGGATTATTGTGTTACATACTTTAACTAATTTTAACAAATGAAAAGAACTTTAGTGTTAGGAGCCTCAATTAACCCTAATAGATATTCATATATAGCAATCCAAAGACTTGTAGAACATAAGTATGAAGTTAGGGCTGTTGGAAGGAGAGAAGGTAATATATGTGGTGTTAATATTTTTAAAACTAAAAAAATATTTAAGAATATTGATACCGTAAGTTTATATTTAGGCGCAAAAAATCAGGTTGAATATTACGATTACATATTGAAATTAAACCCTAAACGTGTTTTGTTTAATCCTGGCACTGAAAATAGTGAGCTGGAAGAAATACTTTCTCTAAATAATATTGCTTTTGAAAGAGCCTGTACCTTGGTGTTATTGAGTATAGGAGCATATTAATTTAGAATGCCTTTTAAAAAAAAGAATATAGACTAGTATAATCTATTTTTTACAGCAATTAATTCATTTTGCAAATCTTCAATTTTTTGTAGTAAGTTAAAAACAATATCTATCCCTTCTATATTAACATTTAAATCGTGATGCATTCGTATCATTTTTTCAATATCCACTATTTTATCTTGGTGAATGCACTGAGTGCGTTCAATAGTTAAAATATCAATCAATCCTATTTCATTTAAATCGCTAAAAAAAGACATTTTAACTTTGTAAAGAGAGCACAATTTATCGAGTGTTATAAAATCTTCTTTAATCATGATGTTCTTAATTTTGAAAGTTCAGTAAATAATTCATTTTCTCTTTTTGTTAAATTGGTTGGAATTTTTATTTGATAAGTTATATACAAATCACCAAAAGAGCCTTCTTTTTTATAAATAGGAAAACCTTTTCCTTTCAGTTTTACTTTTGTCCCATTTTGGGTTTCTGGTTTTATTTTGAGTTTTACTTTTCCATCAAATGTATCAACAGTAACTTCACCTCCCAATACTGCTTTATACAAATCTAAATCAACAGTTAGGTGTAAATTGTGATTATCCAACTTAAATTTTGTATTATTTTTAATTACAAATTTAATATGTAAATCACCTCTTGGTCCGCCGTTTATGCCTTCTCCTCCATGGCCTTTAATTTTGATAATTTGACCATTTTTAACTCCGGCAGGTATAGTAAGTCTAATATTTTTACCATTAACAGTTAAAGTTCGTTTATGGATTTTATAAACATCTCTTAAATCTAGTTGTAATTCAGCATTATAGTCTTGACCTCTAAATTTTACAGAGCCAGAACTTCTTTTTGAAGAACCTCCTCCAAACATAGATTCAAAAAAATCGGAATAATCACTACCAGAAAAGTCGCTATAGGTCTTTTGCTGAGAACTTCTTTGATATTGTTGCTGTTGTTTTTGTGCTTTTTCGAAATGTTCAGCATGTTCCCAATCTTTTCCGTATTTATCATATTTTTTACGATTTTCTTTATGGCTTAAAACTTCGTTAGCTTCATTAACTGCTTTGAATTTTTTTTCTGCCTCTTTGTTATTTGGATTTAAATCTGGGTGGTATTTTCTCGCTAGTTTTCTATATGCTTTCTTTATTTCGTTTTCTGTTGCATTTTTTTTTAAACCTAATATTTTATAATAATCTATAAATGCCATTTTAGTATGTGTCTATAATTTATTTATAATAATTTTTAATAAGAAATTAGTCGAAAGTTACAAATTAAATTTTGTTTATCTATTCACTTTAAATCTTAAAATTTTACAAAAATTTAATTTTTTTATGCTATTGTAAATTTCATTTGTTTAATGTATAAAGTAGTAATTTTTCATTGTCATTTGGGAGTTTTATAATTTCATTAAATTTAAGACCTAGTTTTAGTAGTAGTTTTTGAGAGCGAAAATTCTTTTTTGTGGTAATTGCATTAATTTTTGGAATAGCAAGCTCTTCAAATGCTGTTTTAATAAGCTTATTTGCAGCTTCAAAAGCAAACCCATTATTTTCATACTTTGGAAGAAAGGCAAATCCAATGTCTATACCATCTATACCTTCTCTATTATAAAGACCACAAGTGCCTATTTTTATTTTAGCTGATTTTGTAATAACTGTATAGTTGGCGTAGCCTAGTTTTTTCAATTGAGGAAGCATTTTATGTTGAATATAATTTTTAGCATCTTCAATTGAATGAACATTTCTATCTCCAATATATTTAATCCATTTTGGAGTGTTTAGCAGTTCTAAAATAAATTCAGCATCTTTATTAGAAGTCGGTTCAAGTATTAACCTCTCCGTTTTATAAGATTTATAAGAACTCATTACTAAAGAGGTGCTTTTTTACAAATCATTAAGAATAACGGGTATTTTTTAATTTTCGAATTTATTTTTTTTTCAATCACGTGGCATATTTCGTAATATTCTATCTTAAATCCGCTATTTTTTAAGAGCTCAGACAATTGGTTTTTGTCAAACCCATTATGCCCCTCAAAACTAGGGATGTTAGCATGAAAAGAACCATCTTCTTGAACTAGATCTGCAATACATAAATATCCATCAGTTTTTATGAGTGCATGAAATATTTTAGCAACTTTGTTCAAATCGAGTATGTGATGAAGTGTCATTAACATATAAACTACATTAAATTTCCCAATATTTAAATCATCTTTTAGCAAATCAATTAAAAGAGGTTTAAAATTTGTAAGAGATTGTTTTTCAATTTTATTTTTTAAGACATCAATCATTCCTTTTGAATTATCAGCAAGTGTAATTGTTTTAAAATCATCTTTTAATTGGTAGCTTAGTAATCCAGTTCCACAACCAAATTCTAAAGCATTCCAAGTTGTTTTTGGATGAATATAATTTCGAATTTCTTTAGCGAAAATTTCAGCTCTTTTTACTTTCATTGGGTCATTATCCCAATTTTTGGCTTGCTTATCAAAATGTTGCATAATATTTTAAAAGTATAATTTATGTAATTTCAAATGTTTTACCTTCTTCAGCTAAAATAGTATTTGGAAAAATAGCTTTAGATTCTTGTAAGAAATTGGTTTTATCTTTGTATCTACTGCTAAAATGACCTATCATTAATTGTTCTACGTGTGCTTGTTTGGCAATACTTGCCGCTTGTTCAGCAGTTGAATGCTTAGTTGTTTCTGCTAATTCTTCTTTATCTTTTAAAAACGTAGTCTCGTGATATAAACAGTTTACATTTTTTACAATAGGTAAAATTTCAGGAAAATACGAAGTATCACTGCAAAAAGCATAACTTTTAGGTTTTGAAGGTGCTAAGGTTAAAACTTCATTTTTAATAATGTTTCCATTAAGTAGTGTATAATCTCTTCCTATTTTTAGGTTTTGATAGTCACATATTTGAATTTCAGGATATTTATTTATAGCAGTCATATTTAATTTGCGTTCTCCTAATTTTTCTTTAAATAAAAAGCCATTAGTATATATTCTATGGTTTAGAGGAATTGTATGTACTTCTACTTTTGAATCTTCAAAAATTAGTTTGCTTTTTAAAGAGGTTAATTCATGGAAATAAAGAGGGTAACTTGTCCATGAATTTGAAAGTTTTAGTTGTAAGGTAATAATTTCTTTCAATCCTTTAGGGGCATAAATATGCAATTCTGTTTCACGATTTAACAATCTAAATGTTGAAATTAAACCAATTAGTCCAAAAAAGTGATCACCATGTAAATGAGATATGAAAATATGTTTAATTTTAGAAAATTTAATGCTGTGTTTTCTAAGTTGCACTTGTGTTCCCTCTCCACAATCAATTAAAAAATTATGATTTTTAATTTCTAAAAATTGAGAGGTTGGATGTGCGTTTACTCTTGGTGTAGCAGAATGACAACCTAAAATTGTGAGTTTTAAACTCATCTAATAATTAATCTTTTTGAAATAATTTCAGTTTCGGTTTGGAGTGTGTAAATATACATGCCCTTGGTTAAATTAGCACGGTTAAAAGGTATTGTATTATAGCCTATTTTACCGTTAATTTGTTCAAGATATACGGTTTTCCCTAATAAATTTTTTAAACTAAATTCAATTAATTGATTTTTAGTAGAGCGAAAATTAATTCTAGTAGTTAATCTAAATGGATTTGGATATGCTGTAACGGATGATAATGTTAGTGTAGGTTCGTTTTTAGAAACAACAATACTCCTTTCCCTATTTTGCTGCGCAAAAGAAAAAGAAAAAAATAATAAAAAAGTTATTAAAAGTAGTTTTTTCATCAATAAGCAAATTGTTTTAAAATCCTAAATCTCGTTCAATAGCATCCATTTCTAGTATGTCTATCGCTTCTGCTAATGTTGGAACAACACTTAATTCATCTGGAATTTTATCTACATCTATTCCACTACAAACTAGCACAAAACTTGTGCCATTCTTTTGATGCTGTACACTTACTTTCAAAAATAAGGTTAATTCTTCAATTTTTATGTTAAAATTTTCAGAAAAATCAATAATTAAATGTTCTTTTTTAAATTCAGGATAGCGAATTTCAAACGCTACAAGAAAGTCTTTAACCAAATTTTGGGTTGGTTTTATGTGTGTGTATTTTTCAGTTTTAGTTATTGTCATAAATTTTATTGAACTATTTGTTGTGCTAGTAAATAGATAACAGCCATACGTATGGCAACGCCATTTTCAACCTGATTTAAAATGATTGATTGATCAGCATCAGCAACATCGCTTGTAATCTCAACCCCTCTGTTTATTGGGCCAGGGTGCATAATTACAATTTTTTTATCTAGTGAATCTAGTATTTTTTTATTGATGCCAAAAAGTTGTGAATATTCTCTAGTAGAAGGGAAATAATTAATTTTCATACGTTCATTTTGGACTCTTAAAACATTTGCAACATCACACCAATCCAAAGCTTTTTTTAAACTATACTCAATACTAACTCCCAAACTTTCAATGTGTTTTGGAATTAAAGTTTTAGGGCCGCAAACTTTAACTTCTGCACCTTGTAATTTTAAGGCATAAATATTTGAAAGAGCAACTCTAGAATGTAAAATATCACCTATAATTACAATTTTTTTATCCTTAACAGTTCCTAATTTCTCACGAATTGAGTATGAATCTAAAAGTGCTTGTGTTGGATGTTCATGGGTTCCGTCTCCTGCATTTATTATTTTAGCGTGCACATTTTTTGATAAAAAATCACAAGCGCCTACATTGGGATGTCGCATAACAATAATATCAACTTTCATAGATAGTATATTGTTGGCTGTGTCTATAAGTGTTTCGCCTTTTTTTACAGAAGACTGACTGGCTGAGAAATTAATAATATCGGCAGATAATCTTTTTTCAGCTAGTTCAAAAGATAGTTTTGTACGTGTACTATTTTCAAAAAATAAGTTAGCTATGGTTATGTCTCTAAGTGAAGGTACTTTTTTTATAGGTCTATTGATAACTTCTTTAAAGTGATTAGCCGTTTTAAAAATTAAATCAATATCAGTAACTTTTAAATGCTTTATTCCTAAAAGATGTTGTACGCTTAACTGGCTCATAGTGTAATTAATTATTTATAATATATACTGCATCTTTCTTATCGTTTTCTTTCCAATGAACGGTTACTTTTTCTTTATTTATAACATCTACTTGCCTTCCTGTATAATCTGGTTGAATAGGTAAATGGCGACTGAATCTTCTATCAATTAATACCAAAAGTTCAATATTTTCAGGTCTCCCAAAAGATTGAATGGCTGTTAATGCTGCACGTATACTTCGCCCTGAATAGAGCACATCATCAATAAAAACAACGTTTTTACCTTCAATAATAAAATCGATCGTTGTTTTGCTAGCTTCTAAAGGGGCTTCACGCCGTCTAAAATCATCTCTGTAGAAAGTGATATCTAATTGCCCCAATTTAACTTTAGAGATATTATAATCATTTTGTAAAATAGAAACTAAACGTTTCGCTAAATGTACTCCTCTTGGCTGAATTCCAATCACAACAGTTTTTTCAAAGCTGTTGTGATTTTCAATTAACTGACAAGCTAATCGGTGTAAGATAATGTGAATTTCTTTAGAGTTAAGTAGTGTTTTTTTACTCATGGTAATACCAAACATTGTTCGGAATACAAATATACAGCATTTTGTTAATTAATTTGTTAAAAACATTAGAAGTTAATTCTAAAATCATTAGAAACTTCTTGTACTTTTATTTTATAGTAATTGTCTATATCTTTTATATGTCATTAACTCCAAGAGAAAATAATATGCCCTTATTAAAATTTGAATCAATGCTTAAAACTGATAGCGTTTATTTTTTTGATTCAATAGAGTTTGAACAAATTATACATTATTATATAGACTCAGCTAAAATATCTTTAGCTAAAAAAGCCATAAAATTAGGACTAACCCAGCATCCTAAATCGGTTTTATTAAAGTTGCTACAAGCCGAACTAATGATTTTTGATGGTGAAACAGAAAGTGCTTCAAGTTTATTAAAAGAATTACAGGCAATTGAACCTACCAATGATGAAATATATGTGCAACAAGCAGCAATATACTCTAAAAGTGACAATCATAAAAAGGCAATAAATTTATTGAAAATTGCATTAACTTATACAGATGATGAGGCCGATATTTTATCAATGATTGGAATGGAATATTTGTATTTAGACGATTTTAATGAAGCTAGGCTGAATTTTGCAAAATGTTTAGAAGTTGATTTCGAAGATTATTCATCTCTTTACAACATCATTTATTGTTTTGATATGCAAAATAAACATAATGAAGCTATTGATTATTTAGATAATTATATAAATAAAGACCCGTACAGTGAAGTTGCCTGGCATCAATTAGGACGGCAATATTTTATTGTAGAAAACTACAAAGAGGCCTTACGAGCTTTTGATTTTGCGGTACTTATTGATGAATTTTTTGTTGGAGCATATTTAGAAAAAGCAAAAACATTAGAACAACTTAATAATTTTGAAGAAGCCATTGACAATTATAAAATAACGATAGAGTTGGATGACCCAACATCATTCGTTTTTTTGCGAATAGGTGAATGTTATGAAAATTTAAATAAATCAACACAAGCAATTCAATTTTATAAAAAAGCAGTTCATGAAGACCCTCTATTAGATAAAGGATGGATAGCAATTACCAATTTAAATATAAAAGAAAAAAAGTACAGAAAGGCATTATTTCATATCAATAAAGCACTAGAAATAGATGAACAAAATTCAAAATATTGGCGCAAATATGCTGAGATATGTTTGAATATTGATCTTTTTGAAGAAGCAGAAAATGCATTTAAACAATGTTTATTACTACAAGATTTTGACCTTACAATATGGCTGGGTTTAAGTGATGTACTATGTTATTTAGGAGAATATGATGATGCACTAAAATACTTGTTGAAATCAAAATCATATTTTAAAAATTTTGCTGAAATAGAATATAGGCTAAGTGGCTTGTGTTTTAAATTTAAAAATGATATAAAAGGTAAAAATTATTTAACTTCAGCACTGTTTATTAATTTTGAAGAACAAATAATATTAAAGGAACTTTTTCCTGAAGTTTACAAAATGAAAAAGGTAAAAAACATTATAAATAGTTTCAAAAAAACTTCACAATAAAAATACTACATTTGTCACATTAACATTTTGAAGACAAATGAAGCAACGAAAATTTAGACATTATTTTATAATTATTTTAAAAGGAATAGCAATGGGAGCAGCCGATGTTGTTCCAGGAGTTTCAGGAGGTACAATTGCTTTTATATCAGGGATTTACGAAGAGTTATTAACTTCAATTAGCTCAGTAAATATAGGCACATTAAAACTCTTAAAAACAAAAGGAGTAAAAGCCGCATGGAATGCTGTTAATGGAAATTTTTTAGCGTCATTACTCACAGGTATTTTTATTAGTATTGTATCATTGGCAAAACTAATATCTTGGTTGTTAGAACATAAACCAATTATGGTTTGGTCATTCTTTTTTGGATTAGTTTTAGCTAGTATTTTGTATGTGGGAAGACAAATTAACAAATGGAATAGTGTGGCAATTGTGAGTTTATTGATGGGTACTGGAATAGCTTATTACATAACTACATTACAACCTCTAATTTCTGAAAACTCCTCTCCATTATTTATGTTTTTGGCTGGAGCATTAGCAATTTGTGCTATGATTTTACCTGGAATTTCTGGCGCATTTATTCTGGTTTTATTGGGAGCTTATAAACCAGTGCTAGAAGCAATTCATACTAGAGATTTTAAATTATTATTAATAATTGCCTTTGGAGCAATAGTTGGATTATTATCATTTTCAAAAGTATTAAGGTGGTTATTTAATCATTATAGAAATTATACCTTAGCTGTTTTAACAGGATTTATTTTAGGCTCATTAAATAAAATATGGCCTTGGAAAGAGACATTAACTTGGCGTATTAACTCTCACGGAATTAAAGTTCCATTTAATGAGCAAAGTGTTTCTCCTTTTTCTTTTGAAGGAAATTCTCAAATATTGGCAGCTATAATATTAGTAATAGTAGGTTTTTTAACAATTATTCTGTTAGAAAAAATTGCCGATAAGAGTTCAAATAATATATAATTATGGCTAGAGAACGTACCATATTAGATAAGTTTTTTCTTTTTTTAAAAGGACTTTCTATGGGTGCGGCTAATAAAGTTCCAGGGGTGTCAGGTGGTACAGTTTCCTTTGTTTTAGGCTTTTATGAAGAAATGATTTACTCTTTTAGAAAAATAAATTATAAGGCCTTTTTATTACTAATTAATGGCAGATTTAAAAGTTTCTATTATTATACAAATGCTACTTTTTTATTGCTTGTTTTTGGAGGAAGTACGTTTAGCTATTTTAGTGTTTCTCTTGTTCTAGATTATCTGTTAGAATATTACGAATTGTATGTTTGGAGTTCTTTTTTTGGAATGATTCTGGGTTCAATCTATTATATTTCAAAAGATTTTAGGGATTGGAAAATAAGTAATATTGTTGCAATGGCAATTGGAGCGGCATTAGGTATTGCAATTAGTTTTATGAATCCAGCAAAAGAAAATGACAATTTATGGTTTGTATTTGCTTGTGGAATTATTGGTGTTTCTGGAATGACATTACCAGGGCTTTCAGGCTCATTTATTTTAATTTTATTGGGTAATTATGTATTGCTATTAGTTGATTCTGTCACCATGTTATATAAAACTTTTGCAGAAATAATTACGGGTGATTTTAGTTTCATAAATAGTGATGAGCGCATTAGATATCTAAAAATTATTACATCATTTACTGCAGGTTCGGTTTTTGGCTTGGTATTTACATCACATATTTTAGGGTATGTACTTAAGCGTTGGCATCAAATTGTTACTGCAATTATTATTGGTTTTATTACAGGTTCCTTAGGAATAGTTTGGCCTTGGAAGAAAGTTGTTTATAAAGTTGTAAATGGTAGAATATTATTAGATGCAAGAGGAAATGAAGTTGTTGAAAATTTTAAAAGATATTTTCCAGATTTTTCGCTAAAAGAAACTTGGATTGCCATTTTTTATATTTTGATTGGCTTCGGAATTATTTTGTTAATTGATAAATTTGGACAAAAACGTAAAGAGTATGAAGATGAACAAACGTTATAAATTTGGTTTGATAGGAAAGAATATTTCTTATTCTTTTTCAAAAAAATATTTTACTGAAAAATTTGAGAAGTTAGGTTTAAATACGTTTAAATACCACAATTATGATCTTCCTGAAATTGAAGAATTCCCATTCATTCTGTACCAAAGAGAAGATGATTTTATAGGATTTAATGTTACAATTCCTTATAAAGAATCAATTATAAAATATTTAGATGAGGTTGAAGAAGAAGCTCAAATAATTGGAGCTGTTAACACCATAAAAGTAACTCCAGAAAATAAATTAATAGGTTATAATACAGATGTTTATGGGTTTCAAAAATCAATAAAACCTATATTGAAGCAGCATCATAAAAAAGCACTAATTTTAGGAACAGGAGGAGCCTCTAAGGCAATTTCTTATGCTTTGAATAAATTGGAAATAGAAAATAAATTTGTTTCTAGAAAAGAATTAGAAAATAATTTCTTGTATTCAGATTTGAATGAAAATATAATGGCAAAGCATACGGTGATAATAAATTGTACACCCTTAGGTACTTCCCCAAATATTGAAGATTTACCAGATATTCCATATAAGTACATAACAAATAAGCACTTGTTATTTGATTTAATCTATAACCCTGCTGAAACTAAATTTTTGAAAGAAGGTAAAAAAAGGGGAGCCATTATAAAAAACGGATATGAAATGTTAGAACTCCAAGCTGAAAAGTCTTGGGAAATATGGAATTCATAAAAAGAATTCCTTAAATTTACGCAACTTTTAAAAGTTTTATCATCTTATTAAGAAGTAGTAATTACAAACAAATTACTATTTTAAATTATTAATGATTATAATTAAACGAACCTTAAACATTCTTATATGTTAGACGAGACCAACAAATTACCAAATAAAGAAAAGAGTAATTTAACACTGCAAAATTCTGAAATTAAAGAAACTTTAGCAAAAAATGAGCTAAAGAGAGAAGATGCAGTATTACCTGAGAAAGTTGCTGATACTACAGATAATGATAATAATGCAGATTCTCAATCAGAAAAAATATTAGAATCTGTAGAAACTAAAAATGAAGTACCCATTGTATCCAATAAAGCAATTGATGAGATAGATACTAAAATTGCTGAAAGTTCTGAAACGATTGAGCATGTACGTGTTGAGATGAAAGATTACGATAATTTTAGTTTGGAAGATTTAGTTGCAGAATTGAGTAAATTAGTTAAAGAAAATCCTGTGCAAAGCATTCATAGTAATGTTAATAAAATTAAAAACACTTTCAATGTTAAATTTGGGACACTTCTAAAAAATGAAAAATCTAAATTTATTGAAGAAGGAGGTAATGTTGTTGATTTTCAATATGATAATCCAATAAAATCTACTTATAATAGTATCCTTTACGATTACAAAGTAAAAAAGAATGAATTTTATGCAAAACAAGAAAATCAATTAAATGAAAATTTACAGGTTAAATTAGAATTGATTGAAAATTTAAAAATGCTAATTGATAATGCTGATGGATCTACAATGTATAAAAGATTTAGAGAAATACAAGATAAATGGCGTTCTACAGGCCCTATACCTAAGGCAAAGTATAATGATACCTGGAGAACATACCAACACCACGTTGAGCGATTTTATGATTTATTACATTTAAATAATGATTTAAGAGATTTAGATTTTAAGCATAATTATGAAGAAAAATTAAAATTAGTTGTTAAAGCAGAAGCTTTGGCTGAGTTAGACGATATAAATTTAGCCTTTAATGAGTTACAAATTCTGCATAAAATGTGGAAAGAAGATATAGGTCCTGTTGATCGTGCTCATAGAGAAGAGGTTTGGGGACGCTTTAGTGCTGCAACTAAAATAGTACATGACAAGCGACATGATTTTTTCAAAAATTTGAGAAGTAAGTTTGATGAAAATACAGAAAAAAAGTTGTCAATTATTTCTGAAATTGAAGCTGTTGATACTTCAGGAAACAAAAATAGAAGCGATTGGCAAAAAAGTATAAATGAAATTGAAGAATTACGTAATAAGTTTTTTAAAATTGGTCAAGTTCCAAGAGCAAAGAGCAACGATATTTGGGCAAAGTTTAAAGCTGCAACAAGAAAATTTAATATTGAAAAGAATAATTTTTTTAAGGATGTAAAAAAAGAGCATTTAGAAAATCTAAATAAAAAGAAATTACTTATTGAAAAAGCTCTTGAACTAAAAGATAGTGAAGATTGGGATGTTGCAACAGAAGTGATGAAAAAAATACAGGCCGATTGGAAAAATATTGGTCATGTACCTCGTAAATATTCTGATAAATTATGGAAAGAATTTAAAGATGCCTGTAATTATTATTTTGACAGGCTACATTCTGAACAAGACGCCGGAAGTAAAGAAGAATTAGAAGTTTTTAATAAGAAGAAAGAACTTTTAAAGCAAATTAAAGAAAGTATTGAAAACAAAGTAGAAATAACATTAGATAAACTTAAGGAATATGTAAATAGTTGGAGAAAACTGGGAAGAGTACCCTTTGAAATGAAACATATTGAAATTAAGTTTAATAAACTGATTGATAAAATTGTAGCTGAAAATCCTATTGATGTAAAAGAGGTTGAAATGATTAAGTTCGAGAATTTAATTAATAGTTATTTAGAACAAAAAAATTATAAAAAATTAAATGGCGAACAGCTTTTTGTTAGAAAAAAGATTGATGAAACAATAAGAGAAATTCAACAATTAGAAAATAATATAGGTTTTATTTCAAACGCGACGAAAGATAATCCGCTATTAAAAAACGTAATGGAAAACATTCGAGCTTATAAAGAAAAATTAGAAATTTGGAAATCTAAATTGGCGTATTTGAAGAAACTAGATTATTAAAAAGAGGCTGTCTAAAAAGTGTCATTCTGAATGTAAATGAAGAATCTTCTTGAAATTAAACACTTATATATCAAGATGTTGAGATTTTTCACTTTGTTCAAAATGACAAGTATAATTGCTTTTCAGACAGCCTCTTTTAGGGTAGTGTCGTATTTTTATTGATATTTTAAATTGGTAGTTACTTCAATTTTAACTTCGCTCCACGTCATAGAAATACCATCATCACCAGAATGTAAATCTTTACATGCAGCATTTAAAGCTTTTAGAGCTAACTGAGTTTTCCAATTATCTAGATTCATGACTGCTTCAATTGTAACCGTTTGGTCATTAATAGTATATCTTATTGGTAATACTTGTGTAATTTCATTCATAGTTAAACTTACAGTACCAGAATTTTCATTAGTAGTGGTTATAACTCCTGTAATTTCAAGCGTATTTTTCATGGTTCCAAAAAAGAATTTCTTTAATTTTTTATCTCTAATGGTATCTTTTGTAAATAGGCTATTTACAGGAATGCTAAATTTTAAACCATTTAGAGCACTTAGAACTGTTGTAGCTTTCTTTTCTTGTTCAATCGTTACTTTTGTAAATTGCCCTTTTACTGGAGTTTTGCTAGTAGTTTTGTAAGCAATCCAATTAATAGTTGTTTTTCCAGAATCAACAGTATACCCTTTTTTGGAAGGTTCTGATGCTTTTTTTTCATTTTGCTTACAAGAAGAAATAGTTATTATTGTTAGTAATAAGAGACTGATTAAATGTAATTTTTTCATGATAGTTAGTATAGTTTAAATTAAATATTTATTTACGAGATTTATATATTCTTGTTTTGCTTCATCCTCTGAGACATGACTTAATTGAAACCAAGCATTTAATTTAAAAGAGTTTCTCAATTCAATATTCCCTGATGGTTGTTCATAATTATTACCTTTAGTAGCCTGTTTATAGTTGGCGTAAAAAGCAAGCATAACATCTGGAGGAAGTTTTATTTTTGTATTGCAAGCAATTTTATATGCCTTTTTAAATTCAATATCTAATTTTTTTTTCATAATATAATAATATTAAAGCGTAGCAATTACTTGTTCACCACCTTTAACCTTGTCGTTTAGTTTTACATTAATTTTAGCATTTAATGGTAAAAATAAATCTACTCTTGATCCAAATTTAATAAATCCAGCATCTTCACCTTGTGTAACTTGGTTGTTTATTTTTGCATAATTAACAATTCTTCTTGCAACGGCTCCAGCAATTTGGCGGTATAATATTTTACCTATTACGTTGTTATCAATAACAATAGTTGTTCGCTCATTTTCTTCTGAAGCTTTTGGATGCCAGGCAACTAAATATTTACCTGGATGATATTTGCTAAAGGTTATATTTCCACTAATTGGATACCTAGTTACATGGACATTAAGAGGTGACATAAATATAGAAATTTGAATTCTTTTATCTTTAAAATATTCGCTTTCAAAAACCTCTTCAATTACAACAACTTTGCCATCAACAGGAGCTATAACGGTATTATCATTTAAAATAGTATTCCTTTTAGGGTTTCTGAAGAATTGTAAAATTAAAATATAGAAAATTAATAGTGTAAATGCCAATAATTTATTCAACCAATCAACTGAAATTAAATTTTCTAACAAAATAACCCCAATGGCGAGGGTAAAAGTGGCAACCAAAATTATTTTAAAACCTTCTTTATGAAACATAATTATTGAACTAATTGTAAATAAATAAATATAAACGGAGCAGCAAAAATAACACTATCAAACCTATCTAAAAATCCACCATGTCCTGGTATAAAATCACTACTGTCTTTTACTCCAGCCTGACGTTTGAACATAGACTCAATTAAATCTCCTAAAACACCAAAAATACTAACTATTCCGGCAATAACAATCCATTGTATTAATGAAAGTGTAATAAATTGTTTTGCTAAAATTAAACTCATAATGAAAGTGAAAATCATGCCTCCAACAAATCCTTCAATAGTTTTATTGGGAGATATTCGTTTTAAAAGTTTATGTTTTCCTATGTTTGACCCAACCAAAAAAGCAAAGGTGTCATTTGTCCATATTAAAATAAAAACTCCTAAAATTGTAGTATTTACATAATGAAATGTAACGTTTAAAAATGGTATTTGAACAATTAAAGTGAAGGGGACCACTATATAGATTACTGATAAAAATATTTTTCCTAAATGAATTATAACCTCTTCCTTTTTTGCAAATAATATAGAAGCAAAAGTTATGAAAATAGTTAAAAATAGCATAACCCCTGCATATTCAAAAATCATTTTAGAAGGAACATCTTCTACGTTCAAAATATTTCCGAAAACAAAAAAGAGTATTCCAATTATATATGGAAAGATGCTTTTAAGCTGAATCATTTTTTTAAATTCATAGAGGCAAAGTATCATTAAAATAAAAAAAAGTACTATAAATGATATTTTACTATATAAAATAGAGAATATTAAAACACTAACAAAAACAAGTCCTGAAAGTGCGCGTTTTAAAAGGTTTTCCATAAATTATAAATCTTCAAACAAAAGCAAATATAAGTTTTTTGCATTGGTATTCCCATAATTCATGAAATCTATATTTTTAGAATTAGGATTGTAATTTTTTATTGCACTAATATTACTTGGAATATTGCCTTGATATCTAGATTTAATACCCGTTAAGCCATCACCGTTTGTTTTAACTAATTGACTTGTAGTTGCATAAACAATAAAATTTTTAGTTAACTCAGAAATTTTGCATTCTTTTAGTTGATTTGATGAAAACAAGATACTACCATTTTCAGCAATTAAATGTTCACAACTTACAAAAAAAGGGAATGAGGTTTTGTTAGTTTCAACGATGTTTATTGGTATTGCTTTAGTGAGTTTTAGTAAATCATAATCATTACAAATAATAGTTTCCCAAGAGTTTTCTTCAATTATGTTTGCTAAATTTAAAGTCACTTCATCTAAAGTTGTACAATAGAGAAATTTACCATTATTTTTTAAAAAATTTCTCACAAATAGTTGATCAAGTGATAAACTTTCTAAATCCAAAGTTGGATCTTCAGCCTTTTTTTCTTTAGGGGTATTAAATAATTTTTTTAAAAAACTCATTATTTATTTTGAATAATTTCAAAATTATAAAAAAGATATGGATTTACTCCTGTGTTTTTGATGAATTTTCAGAGTTTGTCTTATCAATTGTATTTTCAGTTTTTTTATCAATAATTTCTTTTTCTTCTTCTTTGAAGGGCCTTTTACCAAAAATAACTTCTAAATCCTTTTTAAATATTACTTCTTTTTCAAGTAATAATTCTGCCAAAGTAGTTAGTTTGTCTTTATTTTTAGATAGAATTTGAACTGCTCTTTCAAATTGTTCTTCAATAATTTTAGAAATTTCTTTATCAATTATTTGAGCTGTTTTTTCGCTATATGGTTTGGTGAAATTATAGTCTGATTGACCAGATGAATCATAGTAAGTTAAATTACCAATTTTCTCATTTAGTCCATAAATTGTAACCATTGCCCTTGCTTGTTTTGTAACCTTTTCTAAATCGTTTAATGCTCCAGTAGATATTTTATTGAACATTAATTTCTCAGCAGCTCTACCAGCAAGTGTTGCACACATTTCATCTAGCATTTGCTCAGATTGAACAATTTGGCGTTCTTCAGGTAAATACCAAGCAGCTCCTAATGATTGCCCTCTTGGCACTATAGTAACTTTTACTAGTGGTGCAGCATGCTCTAACATCCAACTGGCAGTTGCATGGCCTGCTTCATGGTAAGCAATAGTCTTCTTTTCTTTTGGAGCTATAATTTTATTTTTCTTTTCAAGCCCTCCAACAATTCTATCAACAGCATCTAAAAAGTCTTGATGATGTACAGCTTTTTTACTTTTTCGAGCAGCAATAAGGGCAGCTTCATTACATAAATTTGCAATATCAGCACCAGAAAATCCCGGAGTTTGCTGAGAAAGGAAATCTATATCAACATCTTTACTAAGTTTTAAAGGTTTAATATGTACTTTAAAAATAGCAGCACGTTCATTTAAATCTGGTAAATCTACATAAATTTGACGGTCAAAACGCCCAGCTCTTAACAATGCCTTATCTAATACATCAGCTCGGTTGGTAGCTGCAAGTACAATTACATTTGTATCTGTACCAAAACCATCCATTTCAGTTAATAATTGATTTAAAGTGTTTTCTCGTTCATCATTACCTCCTGTAATATTATTTTTTCCACGTGACCTACCAACGGCATCAATTTCATCAATAAAAATAATAGAAGGTGCTTTTTGTTGAGCCTGCTTAAATAAATCACGAACTCTTGACGCTCCAACACCAACAAACATTTCAACAAAATCTGATCCAGAAAGTGAGAAAAATGGGACATGTGCTTCCCCAGCTACAGCTTTAGCTAATAAGGTTTTACCAGTTCCTGGAGGTCCAACTAATAATGCTCCTTTTGGAATTTTACCTCCAAGTGATGTGTATTTATCAGGGCTTTTTAAAAAGTCAACAATTTCTTGTACTTCTTCTTTTGCGCCTTCTAAACCTGCTACATCTTTAAATGAAGTTTTTACCTTTTGATCTTGATCAAATAATTTTGCTTTAGATTTTCCAATGCTAAAAATTTGACCACCTCCACCAGCGCCTCCACCTGACATTCTTCTCATAAAATAAATCCACAACCCAATTAAAAAAATAAAAGGTAAATACATGAATATTTGATCTAAAAGGTTTGTTCTCTCAACGTTAGAGGTATCAAAATCGAGGTTTTTAGCTTCTTTTTCAGCCTTTAACTCTTTTTCAAAATTTTGTAAATCTCCAAAGTCATAAAAATATAAGGGAGAATTGCTAGTATATAAAGAGCCTTTATCTTTTTTGTATTTTTCTTTTTCTAATGCTTCTTTTTTGATGTAAATATTTGCAATATCTCTATTAACAATCATTATTTTCTCAATATCATTGGCATCAAGAATTGTTTTAAATTCATTCTGACTTAAATTTCTTGAAGACATATTGCCATCATTAAAAAGCTGATAACCAATAAACAGCACAAAAATAATTCCATATATCCAATAGAAATTAAATTTGGGTGTTTTTATGTTTTTATTATTTGATGTATTCTTTTTATTTGGATTCATATTTTTTATTTCAATAATTTTTTTAAAACTTTTTAATTAGCTGAAGCTATTTCAGTTATTTTGGCATCACCCCAAAGACTTTCAATATCATAATAGTCACGTATTTGTTTTTGAAAAACGTGTACCACAACGTTAACATAATCTATTAAAATCCATTCTGCATTTCCTTCCCCTTCAACATGCCAAGGTTTTTCTTTACTTATTTTACCAACCTGTTTTTGAATAGCACTAGAAATGGCGTTAACATGTGTGTTGGATGTTCCTGTACTTATAATAAAATAATCACAAACAGTGTTCTCTATTTCTCTCAAATCTAATAGTTGGATATCTAATCCTTTTACTTCATCTATAGCCTTTAATATTACTGCAATTAAGCCGTCTGCACTTACATTTTTTTTTGTCATTAATTTTTATTTAGATTGCTGCAAAGTTATTACTTTTTTATGATAAATTTAGATTTAAGTAACTTTGTTAAATTTTTAATTTCTATATGAATATAATCAAACTTAATGCCATTGATTCAACAAATTCTTACATTAAGAAGCTGGCAAATGAAATAGCTCTTGATAGTTATACTGTTGTAGTAGCTAAACACCAAACTAAAGGGAGAGGCCAATTGGGTACAAGTTGGTTGTCTGAAAATGGTAAAAACCTAACATTCAGTATTTTAATTAAATTTAATGATTTTAAAGTCGAAAATCAATTTTATTTAAGTATGGCTGTATCTTTGGGTGTTTTAGCATCTATAAACAAGGGTATTAGTTCACCTCTAAAAATTAAATGGCCTAACGACATTTTGTCAGGAAATCATAAAGTTGCTGGGATTTTAATTGAGAACGTACTAAGTGGTAATTTTATTAAACAATCAGTTATTGGTATTGGTTTAAATGTTCATCAACAAGTATTTTCTAAAAGTATAGGGAATGTTACTTCTTTAAAAAATATATCAGGAAATGATTATAATATGGATGATTTATTAGAAAACTTAGTCCAAACTATTAAGTTTTATGTTAACTATGTCGAAAAAAAAGAATTTAAAAAGTTAAAAAAAATATATTTACAATCACTTTTTAATTACCAAAAACCTACAACATTTGAAAATAATAAAAGAGAATTATTTATTGGGAAAATAGTTGATATTTGTAAAAGTGGTAGAATTTTAGTTGAGTTAGCAAACAAAAAAACTTGCAAATTTGACTTAAAAGAAATTAAATTTGCAAGTCGTTAAAAAACCATTGTTATAAATTTGTAGCTTTTTCAGATAAAGTGTCTATAAATTTTTGAAGCGGTTTTTTAACCATCATAGCCATCATAGGGTTAAAATCTCCTTCAAATAATAATTGACTTTCACAACTACTATCTGAAATTTTGTTTATTAATGCTGTTAACGTAAAATTTAACTTACTGCTTGCAGCTCCTAAAATAATTTTGTCAAATTCTTGTTTTTCTTTAACAACTAGTCGTATCTCTGGCATACCTTTTAAACTAAAAATAAATGATTCGCCATCTACCTCAAATTTTTCGATATTCTCGGGCATTAGTTGTCTGAAATTTTCCAAATTGCTTAAAAATTCAAAGAATTCTTTTTGAGATTTGTTAATAGTTGATTTTTTGCTCTCTAAATTCATGTTTAACTGTTTATTGTTTCCATTTACTCGGGTTTTCTCTCCACTGCTGAAGAGTTTCTAACTCATTTTTTGAAATATAGTTACTATCAATTGATTGTTCCAATAAATGATTAAAATCACTTAAAGTATTTAATTTTACATTAGCTGCTTTAAAGTTATTTACGGCAAAATCAAATCCGTATGAAAAAATAGCAACCATTCCTTTAACATTAGCACCCTCTTCTTTTAAAGCAGCAACAGCATTTAGGCTGCTTTTTCCGGTACTGATTAAATCTTCAACTACAACAACATTTTTATTTTTTTCTAAAAAACCTTCAATTTGATTTTTTCTACCGTGTTTTTTGGGTTCGGGTCTTACATAAATAAAAGGGATATTTAATTGTTGGGCAATCAAAGCCCCAATAGCTATTGCACCTGTAGCTACTCCAGCAATTACATCAGGTCTTCCGTATTGATCTTCAATAATTTTAGCTAAATTTTCTCTTAAATAAGTTCTTATTTTAGGATAAGATAACGTTGTTCTATTATCACAATAAATAGGCGATTTCCATCCTGATGCCCAAGTAAATGGATCTTCTGGCTGCAACTTAATAGCTTTTATTTGCAATAAAATTTCAGCAGTTTTTTTTGCAGTATCTTTGTTCATAACCATAATGCAAATGTATAAAGTTTTTGTGAATGACTGTCCAATTATTTTGACAGATAATAAGAAGATTTCAACAGGTTTTCAAAAAATAGAGTTCAAAAGTATTACTGTTTTAAAAATTGTAGAAGATTTTTTTCAAGATAATTGTAAAGAAATTTACTTGTTATGTGATAATGTTGAAAAATGTTGGGAACAATTTAAATTAAATTTTACAATTCAGGAAGCTGCAGGAGGTAAAGTTTTAAATACAACTAAAGATGTGCTCTTTATTTACAGGTTTAATAAATGGGATTTACCAAAAGGAAAATTAGAAAAAGGTGAATCTATTGAGCAATGCGCTGTTAGAGAAGTTGAAGAAGAATGTGGAATTACAGATTTAAAAATTGAAAAACAATTACAAACTACGTATCATATTTTTGTTAGAGAAGAAAAATTTATTTTAAAAATTACCTATTGGTTTTTAATGCATTCAAATTATACGGGTAAATTAACTCCTCAAACAGAGGAAGGTATAACAAAAGTTGTTTTTAAAGATGAAATTGCTACAGAAAAAGCACTTCTTAATACATACGAGAATATAAAACAGTTGTTTTAAAACAAATATTAATTGTTTATATGTAATAGATTTACAGATAATTAAGCGGAAATAAATGAAATAGTTATCAATCATAATTATTTTATATCAATTCATATAATTAGCCTATATTTGCCGCTTTTTGTAAATAAACACCTATGGCTAAATTTATTAGAAAGCGAGTTTCCAATGTTAGAAATGATATTTTTTCAGGAGTAACAGTAGCATTAGCACTGGTTCCTGAGGCGGTTGCTTTTGCCTTTGTGGCAGGTGTAGACCCTTTAGTGGGTTTGTATGCCGCATTTATGGTTGGTTTAATTACGGCTATTTTTGGCGGTAGACCTGGAATGATTTCTGGTGCTACAGGTGCCTTGGCTGTTGTAATGGTTAGTTTAGTAGCAGAAGGAAATGCTATGGGAAATCCAAATGAGAATTTAGGGCTATATTATTTATTTGCAACTGTAATTTTAATGGGAATTATACAGGTTTTAGCCGGGCTTTTGAAATTAGGTAAATTTGTTCGTTTAATACCGCATCCTGTTATGATGGGGTTTGTTAATGGCTTGGCTATTGTTATTTTTGTTTCCCAGTTAGGAATGTTTAAAAAAACAGTAAATGGAAATAAAACTTGGCTACAAGGAAATCAATTATTTATTATGATTGGATTGGTTGCTTTAACCATGATTATTATGTGGGGATTACCAAAAATTAAGAAAGCTCAAAAATTACCAGAAGCGTTAATAGCAATAATTGTAGTAAGTACTATTGCAATTTTAGCCAATTTAGATGTTGCAACTGTTGGTTCATTTATAAAAGATGGTGGGGGAGAAGGCTTGAAAGGAGGCTTACCAACACCACATTTAGAGACATTTTCAAAAATTCCATTTACTTGGGAATCTATCACATTTATTTTTCCTTACGCTTTAATTTTAGCTGCAATAGGTTTGATAGAATCATTAATGACATTAAATTTAATTGATGATTTAACTGAAACTCGTGGTAATGGAAATAAGGAATGTGTTGCACAAGGTAGCGCAAATATTATTACAGGTTTATTTGGAGGAATGGGAGGTTGTGCTATGATTGGACAGTCTATTATAAATATTAAAGGTGGAGGTAGAGGAAGATTGTCGGGTATTGTAGCTGCTTTAATGCTATTGTTTTTTGTAGTATTTGGTTCATCATATATTGAACAAGTACCTATCTCTGCGTTAGTAGGAGTTATGTTTATGGTTGTAATTGGAACTTTTGCTTGGAGTAGTTTTAGAATTATAAATAAAATCCCTAAAACAGATTTATTTGTGTTGATATTGGTTTCAGCATTAACAGTTATTTTTGATTTAGCAATTGCTGTAATTGCTGGGGTTATTGTAAGTGCATTGGTTTTTTCTTGGGAAAATGCAAAACGAATTAGAGCCCGTAAAACTATAAAAGATGATGGTACAAAAGTGTATGAAATTTGGGGGCCGTTATTTTTTGGCTCAATAGCTGCCTTTAATGAAAAATTTGATATTAAAAATGATCCTAAGCATGTTGAAATAGATTTTATTGAATCACGAATTAGTGATCATTCTGCATTAGAAGCTGTTTCTAATATTGTTAAAAAATACCAATCAGCAGGGAAAACAATTCATTTAAAACATTTAAGTGAAGAGAGTAAACAGTTGTTGTATAAAAGCAATCCCAAATTTAAAGAGGTTATTATAAATGATATTGACGACCCAAGATATCACGTTGTAGAAAACCCTGAAGCATTTAATTAATGGGTGAGCTTAAAATAGCGTAAAATGTTTGTATTCCATAAGCAATTTGTCCAATTTCAAGATTTTCATTTGGGCTATGTTGGTTGTTATCTGGATTTACTAAAGGAACAATAAAAGCAGGAATTTTTAATTCATTTATAAACGGAGAAATAGGTACAGTTCCTCCCATAATACGAATTTTAACAACGTCTTTTTTAAAAGTTGATTTTAAAATGTTATCAATCCAAACACCATAAGGGTTATTTAAATCTGTTCTAAAAGGTTTGGTAACGGAGCCTTCTTTAATAGTTATAATGTTTGCATATTTTTTCCGTTCATCTAGTGTAGGTTCATTGGAAGTAATATAATAGCCCTTATTTTTAATATGTTTTTTTATTAAGTTTTTTAAGTTATTTCCATCTGTTTCAGGAACTAGCCGTATATCAATTTCTGCAGTTGCTTTATTGGGTACAATAGTCCTTGATTTTTTTCCTACCCAACCTGATGAAATTCCTCGAACATTTAAAGATGGGTATTGTAAAGATTCTTGGTAAAAATGGCCAACAGTTTCAGGAGATTTTATGGCGAGTGTATTATGTAGAGTTACAATATCATCAGGTACACTTTTGAGTATTCTCTCTGTAGCTTTATCTATTGCAATACCGTCATAATAACCATTGATAATAACTTTTCCATTTGTATCTTTCATACTGCTTAAAAGGTGCGCCATTTTAAAAACAGGGTTTGGAGCGTAATTACCGTAATGCCCACTATGCTGTGGCGTAATTGGCCCATAAGTGGTAAGTGTTAATGTTGTTATTCCTCTACATCCAAATACTAATGTAGGTTTTTTTGAAGGGTGTACTGGACCATCGTTTATAATTAAAAAATCAGCATTTAAAAGAGCACGATTTTCAGCTACTGCTTTGGGTAGAGGTTTGCTACTTTTTTCTTCTTCACTATCTAAAATAACTTTTACGTTAAAAGGAATTTTCTTGTTATTTTTTTTGAGTAAATCAATGGCATTAAGTAACATAACAATAGGGCCTTTGTCATCTGAAGTAGATCTTCCAAAAAGCCTCCAATCATAATTAACAGTTTTGTTTAACTCACTCCAATCCAGCTTCTCCCATCCATTTTTACTTTGTTTTTTTAAAACTATTTCATAAGGATTATCTTGTTCCCATTTAGATGTATCTACTGATTGCCCATCAAAATGCATATAAAACAATACGGTTGGCTTATTTTCTTGTATTGGCAACGAAGCAAAAAACAAAGGTAACCCTTCAGTAGATAATACTTTTGTGTTAAAACCTCTCGCTTTAAATTTAGTAGTAAGCCATGTTATATTTTGTTGAATGTCATTTTCATTTAAAGCATCATTTGGAATTGATACAAAATCTTTAAGTTCTTCAATAGATTTTTTTAGTTGGGTATTTAACTGGGTACTTTCTTGTGCAAAACCAGAAAAGACACTTAATATAAAATAAGCAATAACAAGTTTTTTCATTGAGTGAAGGTTGAAAATTAGAATTTAAAACTACAACATAATTTTAAATTGTGAGCATTGTTTAATTGTGTTTTTATTTTTTATTTAAAAATGAAATCCATTCTTTCTTGGTGTTTAAATTTTGAATTATAGAGCAATCATTAACTTTTATAAATGAAATGTCTTTAGCAGGAAGGTTTTTAAGTTGATAATCTAATCTGGCATTTTTACTTTTTAAATTTATAGGAATTAAAGTCCTCCAAAATGAAGGATGAAGTTTAACAGGATGACCTCTTTCCGTGTTATAGGTTGGAATTACCACTAAATTTTGAGTGTCAATAATTTGTTCAAGTTCACGAGTATTTAGTATAGGAATATCAATATGATTTAAAAGAATGCTAGATGTTGAATTCAAAATTTTTAAAATAGTCTGTAATGTAGAAAATGAACCTAACTCAGGATGTTTATTTATTACAACTCTTATGTTTATACTATTAAAACTAACAGGGTTCAATAACGCATTTTCTAACCAAGGAATTGCTTCAAAATAATGTTGATAATTAAAGCCTAAACCAATATAAACTTCAGAAATTGATGTTTTTGAAACTCTATACAGTTGTTCTAAAATCCAAAACGTTTGTTGGTATTTTAGTAAACCTTTATCAACGCCCATTCTTTCTGATTTCCCCCCAGCTAATAATACAAAAGTGGTCTTATTTTTCATAGTACTCTTTCAATAATTCAGCTGCAATACTTATGGCAATTTCTTTGGGAGTATGACCACCAATATCTAACCCAACAGGACAGTGAACAGGTGAAATTCCAGCTTCAAAATTCAACTCTTTTTTTAATAAATTATTGAACTTGTTCTTCTTGGTTTTACTCCCAATTAAGCCAATATAATTGGTTTTAGAATGTAAGGCTAAAGCTGTTATTTCAAAATCTAGTTTATGATCGTGAGTCATAATAACAACATAACAGTTTTCTCCCCAATTTACTTTATGTTTGTACAAATCAAAAGGAATATCAGAAAATGTGATGTTGTTATCAATTTGAATATTATTTCTCCAGTTTTTACGAGTATCTAATAAGGTGATATTAAATGGAGTATCTTTTAAAATAGTACATAATTCAATGCCAATATGCCCGGCACCAAATAAAAATAATTCAGGAGTTTGGTTCATAGGTTCAATAATTAATTCAACTTTACCACCGCAACATTGTTCAAACTCAGGGCCTAAAGTATATGAAAATTCTTTTATTTTATTTTCGTTAATTGCAACTACAGCCTCATCAATAACTTGAAACTCTAATTTACCACCACCAATGGTTCCAAAAATTTCCTTTTGTTTGGTAACAATCATTTTTGATGATATTTTGCAAGGGGCAGAGCCAAGAACTTTGGTAATAGTTACCAATGCAACGGGTTGCTTTTTCTGTTTAAATTTGTAAAGTAATTCTATCCAATTATTCATAAAATACTAAACTAATCCGTAATCAGATAACGGTAAATTGTGGTATCTTTTTCCTGTTGCCTTGAAAATGGCATTAACTATTGCGGGTGCAATTACGGGTACGCCAGGTTCTCCAACACCGGTTGGTTTTTCTGAGCTTTCAATAATTTCAACATGAACTTTCGGAATCTCATGCATTCTAATCATTTTATAATCGTTGTAATTACTTTGTTCAATAGCACCATCTTTAGCTGTAATTTTACCGTAAAAAGCTAATGACATGCCAAAAATTGCTGACCCTTCCATTTGTGCTTTTACAGTATCTTTATTAACCACGGTACCACAGTCAATAGCAGTAAAAACATTGTGTACTTTTACTTTTTTATGAATTACGGATACTTCAACTATAGAAGCTACATAGCTATAAAAACTGTAATGTACTGCTAAGCCATATGCATGATTTTCAGGAAGTGGTTTACCCCATTCAGCATTTTTAGCTGCAATTTTTAACACATTCTTAAGTCGTGCTGTATTGTATTTTATTTCGTTTGGAGTATCTTCAATCCTGTCTTTTCCAATTAAATTTAATCTAAATTCAAGCGGGTCTTTGTTGGCGGCGATAGCTAATTCATCGGCAAAAACATTTTCTGAAAATCCGTGAGGGATATTAATAACTGAACGCAACCATCCAATTCTAACCATAGCAGGAGCTTTGCCCACTTCAATTTTCATGTTTTTAATATCAAACGGGACATTGGAAGCGCTTGCAATTTCAAATCCAGCAGCATAATCTACTCTAGGTGAAAATGTTGATACAATTGAAGGCAATGCAAACCTGTGTAACCAACCTGTTACATTTCCATTTTTATCTAATGAAGCTTTTAAGTATTGTGCACTTACTGTATGGTAATAATCGTGTTTAATATCATCTTCACGTGTCCAAACTACTTGAATTGGAGTATTTAATTTCTTAGAGAGCATTACAGCCTCTACAACATAATCGGGTTTAGATTTCCTGCCAAAACCACCACCTAATAAAGTTACATTAATGGTTACTTTTTCTTCAGAAGTTTGTAGATAGTCAATCACTTCTTTTCTGGTTGTTTGTGGAGCTTGGGTTGGTGCCCAAACCTCACAACTATCACCTTGAACCCAAGCTACAGCATTTGGCACTTCCATTGGAGCATGAGATAAATGAGGTAATTGGTAAGTGCTTTCAACAATTTTATCAGCATTTTTAAATGCACTATTAATAGCACCAACATCTTTAGCTACTTTGCCTTGTTTGTGAACATTGGCAGTAATTTTAGCCATATATTTTTTAGAATCATAACTTTTGTTATTGCCAAAATCCCATTCAATTTTTAAAGCTTCTTTCCCTTTAAATGCAGCCCAAGTGTTAGAAGCAATTACTGCAACACCTCCAAGAGCACCAAATGCTTTTTCAATTCTAGGAATTTCAATTACAGCTTCAACACCAGCTATTTTTAAAGCTTCTGATTTATCGAAAGATTTTACCGTGCCAAAAGTAACTGGACAACGAGCTATTGCTGCAAATTTCATATTTGGCAATCGTTTATCTAATCCAAAAATAGCTTTCCCTTGTACGTAATCTTCGGCATCAATACTTCTTAAGTTTTTACCAATGTATTTAAAATCTTTAGAAGATTTAAGTGTTAAATTGGTTGGGGTTTCTAAAGTTTTTGCAATTTCAACCAAATCTCCGTAACCAATTTTTTTACCACTTGTATGGATAATAAAATGATTTTCAGCGATGCATTCACTTTCTGGAACTTGCCATTTTTTTGCTGCCGCAGAAATTAACATGGCTTTAGCTGTAGCACCCATTTTTCGCATAGTTTCGTATAAATAACGAATACTGCGAGAGCCATCGGTATTTTGATCGCCATATTTAGCATTTCCAGTTGCTTGTTTTACAGTTACTTTGCTCCAATCTGCCTCCATTTCATCGGCAATAACTGATGTTAATGAAGTTCTAACTCCATTTCCCATTTCAGATCGTGAAGCAATTAAAATTAAACTTCCGTCAGAATTAAGTTGTACAAATAAATTTGGATTAAAGTCTGTTAAATTTTTATTTTGAGTAGCATCTTTATTAGAAAAAACAGAAGTATTGCAAGCTAAAATTAATCCACTTGAAGCCAAACCAATACTTTTTACAAAAGCTCTACGACTTATATTTTTTATAGTATTCATGAGTGTTGGTTTTTAAGTTCAACAGTTTTGTGAATCGCTTTTTTAATGCGTTGGTAGGTGCCGCATCGGCAAATATTGCCAATCATAGCATCTTCAATATCTGTATCGGTAGGATTTTTATTTTTATCTAATAAAGCGGTTGCAGCAATTAATTGTCCGGGTTGGCAAAATCCACATTGAGGCACGTTTAATTCCACCCAAGATTCTTGTAATAATTGTAAATTTTTAGAAGTCCCCTCAATGGTTAAAATGTTTTTCCCAACAGCAGCTGAAACAGGTATTACACAAGATTGTACAGGAGAATTGTCTAATAAAACTTTACAAGAGCCACACAAACCTTTTCCACAGCCATATTTTGTGCCTGTAAGCCCAATAACGTCTCTAATTGCCCAAAGTAAAGGCATATCTGGAGCTACATCAATAGTGTACTTTTCTCCATTAATTTGAAGTGTAACCATGTTAAAATTGATTAGTTGTTAAATAGTTTAACAATTTAAGAATTATTTTACAAATGTGTTTTTTGAATTTTTGTTTAACAGAAATTTAACTAATAATGAGTTGTAAAAGGAAAGTATTGTTTTTTGTTGTTATTTAAAAGAGTTTACTTCTATTACTTTACCTGCAATCATATTATTGATGTGAATTGTTCCAATTCTAATTCTAACTAAACGAAGGGTTGGAAAACCAACAATAGCAGTCATTTTGCGTACTTGTCTAAATTTACCTTCTTTAAGTGTAATAGAAATCCAACTTGTAGGTCCGTGTCGCTCATCTCTAATCTTTTTTGCTCTTTTTGGAAGTTGTGGTAATTGTGCAAGTTTAAAAACTAAACATGGTTTTGTTGTGTATTTACCAGTTTCAGTACTAATTTCTACACCATTTTTTAGTTTTTGAATGGCTTCTTGGGTAATATTTCCGTCTACTTGCGCAAAGTATTCTTTTTCAACTTTTGAACTTCTAATAAATTCACTTGTTTTTCCATCAGTAGTAAGTAGTAATAATCCTTCTGAATGTTCATCTAAACGCCCAATTGCCATTGTGTTTTTAGGAAAATTATATAATTCACCCAATAATTTTTTATTTGTCCGTTTGGTTTGGTTATTTGTAAACTGACTTAAATAGCCATACGGTTTGAAGATAATAAAATGTTGATGTTTATTGTTTGTATTCTCCATTTAAAATTTTATAAACCAATTCTTTAGTAAGAGATTTTTCACCTGCTTTTTCTCTAATTTTATCAAAAGGAAAAATAAATTCACATCCATTTTTATAATTGCTGCAACCATAGGCGGTTTTACCTTTCAATATTGTTCCTTTTTTACATTTAGGACAGCTAATTTTTTCAGGAACGTTATGGTTACTGAGCGAAGTTGAGGTGTTCTTTTCTTCTAATTTTAATTGGAAGTTCTCATCAAATCTAAGCAATCCTTCAACTTTATAAGTTTCTTTTTTAAAGCCTTTTAAATTTACAGTGCATCCTTTATTTAGCAACCGTACATATTGATTTTCAGATATTTTTTTATCTAAATAACGATAAGGAAGCCTAAAAGTACAGCCGTTTTTAAAGTTGCTACAACCATAAGCGGTATTGCCTTTTAAAATATTTCCTTTGTTACATTTTGGGCATTTATAAGATGTAATTCCTAGAGTTTTTTTAGTTATTTTTTTAGAAGAGGATTTACTGGTAGTGTTGTAAGAAATATTAATTTTTACTGTTTCTGAACGAACTTCATAAACCAAATCATCTACCATTTTTTTCATATTCTTGATAAATGTTCCTGCATTAAAAGTTCCTTTTTCAATTTCTTTCAATCTTTTTCCCATCTTCCAGTTAATTCAGCCGATTTTAATAATTCATTTTGGATAATTTCAATCAATTGAATTCCTGTTTGAGTTGGCAATAATTGTTTCTTTTTTCGTTCAATATAATTTCGTTTAAACAGTGTTTCAATAATATTGGCTCGGGTAGAAGGGCGCCCAATACCGTTTTCTTTCATCAATTCTCGTAAAGCTTCATCATCAACTTGTTTACCTGCAGTTTCCATTGCTCTTAAAAGTGTTGCTTCTGAAAATTGATTTGGAGGTTTTGTTTGTTTTTCTAAAAATGAAGGTTTGTGAGGTCCTTTTTCACCTTTTATGAATGTTGGTAAAATTCCTTTTTCTGTTTTTTCTTCTAGTTTTGTATTGCTGTTAGAAGTGGAAGAACCTGTACTAAGTGAAGTTGAGGTATCAAATACAACTCGCCACCCTTTTTCTAAAATTTCTTTTCCAGTAGTTTTAAAATGAATATCAGCAGCTTTACCAATTACGGTAGTATTTGAAACCTTACAATCATTGTAAAAAACGGCAATAAAGCGTTTGGTGATAATGTTATAAACTTGCTGTTGATTGTATTGTAAATTAATTTGTACACCTGTTGGAATAATAGCGTGATGATCGGTCACCTTTTTATCGTTAAATACTTTGGTTGATTTCCTTATTTTTTTACCGAATAAAGGTTGAATTAAAGTGCTGTAATTTGTTAATTTTTTTAAAATACCTTCAACTTTAGGATATACGTCATTTGGTAAAAAAGTGGTGTCAACTCTTGGGTATGTAACCACTTTTTGCTCGTACAATTTCTGAACTATTTTTAAGGTTTCATCAGCTGAAAAACCAAATTTATTATTGCAATATACTTGTAAACCTGTTAAATCAAATAACTTAGGAGCATATTCTTTCCCTGCTTTTTTAGTAATAGAGACTATTTCAAAATTGTTTTCTTTTACTTTATTTGCTAAAATTTCACCATCTTCTTTTTTAAAAAAACGACCTTCTTCATAATTAAAAAGTACCTCTCTATACAATGTTTGTAATTCCCAATAATGTTGTGGTGTAAAATTATTAATTTCTTTAAACCTGTTCACTACCATTGCTAACGTAGGCGTTTGAACTCTTCCAACAGATAATACTTGTTTATAACCACCATATTTTAGCGTGTATAATCTAGTTGCATTTATTCCTAAAAGCCAATCTCCAATGGCTCTAGAGAATCCAGCATAGTATAAATTATCATAATTTTCAGAAGGCTTTAAATTTTGAAACCCTTCTTTAATTGCTTCTGTAGTAAGTGAAGAAATCCATAAACGCTCAACTTTACCTCTATAACCGGCTTCATTAATAACCCAACGTTGAATTAATTCACCTTCCTGACCCGCATCACCACAGTTTATAATAACATCGGCTTTTTCAAATAGGTTTTTTACAATCTTAAATTGTTTTTGAATTCCTTGATTGTCAGAAACTTTGGTTTGAAATATCTCAGGAAGCATTGGTAAATTATTTAAATTCCAACTTTTCCAATGTGGTTTGTAATCATTAGGTTCAAATAAGGTACATAAATGTCCAAAGGTGTAGGTTACAGCATAACCGTTTCCTTCAAAATAACCATCTCGTTTAGTAGTAGCTCCTAATACGGTGGCAATTTCACGAGCAACACTAGGCTTTTCAGCAATACATACCTTCATTTAAAATTTAATTTGAGAATTGCAAAATACGGAATTTTGACGTAAATGAAGTAGCTAGAATAGTTGAATTTTTTGTTCAATTTTTTATTTTTTTAAGAGAGCTTAATAATTTAGATAAGAAGAAATAGCTTTTCACTATAAAATTATTAATATATTTAGCAAATGCAATTTACAAGTCCAGTTTTTGGATTTAAAAAACAATTTAAAATTAATGAAATTATTTACAATACAGGAAATCAACGAAATTTTAAAAGGTGAAATTATTGGAGTAACCAATCAAAAAATTAGTGGGCCAGAAGAATTACAAAAGGCAAGTATACATCAAATAACTTTTATAGGAAGCAAAAAGTATCTTCATTTATGGGAGAAATCAAATGCATCTGTGGCAGTTGTTAATGATAATTTAGTTGTTGAGCCGGGAGAAAATCGTGCGTTGATTAAAGTGAAAAATGCCGATTTAGCAATGGCAAAAATTTTAGAGTTATTTAATCCTAGTCCACCACATTTTGATACTGAAATACATGAAACAGCGGTTATTCATAAATCAGCCATTATAGGTAGTGGGTGTAAAATAGGCGCAAATTGTTATTTGGGAAAAGATGTTATTTTGGGTGATGGTGTTGTTTTATACCCAAATGTTTGCATTTTTGATGAAACTAAGATTGGAAATAATACTGTTATTTGGTCGGGCACAGTAATTCGTGAACGTTGTGAAATTGGAAGTCTTTGTATTTTTCATACGAATGTAAGTATTGGAGCTGATGGATTTGGGTATAGACCAAGTGAAGATGGTAGAGGTTTAATAAAAATACCTCATATAGGTAATGTAATAATTGGAAATGAAGTTGAAATTGGTGCTAATTCTGCTGTAGATAGGGCAAAATTTAGTTCAACAATAATAGGTGACGGTTGTAAGATAGATAACCTAGTGCAAATTGCACATAATTGTGTATTAGGACGTTCTTGTATTATGGCAGGTAGTAGTGGTTTGGCAGGTTCGGTTACTTTAGGTGATGGAGTTATTATTGGAGGAAGTTCTTCAATAAAAGACCATGTTACTATTCATACTGGCGCTGTAGTAGGTGGAGGTTCAGGAGTTATGAATGATGTTGCTGCTGGTAAAACGGTTGTTGGTTATCCTGCAGCAGATGCTAGAGATATGTTTAAACAGTGGGTGCTTTTGAGAAAAATGATTAAAAGTTAATTTTACTAATAGTTGTAAATAATAGAATGTGAAAAAGAAATGAAAAAATTAGAAATTAAAATACCTGTAATTCACATTATTTTAATAATCGTATTTATAATAATCGTAAATATAATAATCGAAAAAGAAACTCAAGGACAGCTTGAAATATTTAAAATAATTTACAGTTTTAGTTTTTTTATCACTCACAATATTTATTCCATCATTCTAGGAATACTATTGATTATACCATTACCTCTTTTAATTCTTTCAATTATTAGAAAAAGAAATGATTTAATTAAAGGGTTTTCAATTTCAACCTTAAGTAGTATTATTTTAGTTATTATTATAATCAATTCTTAATTAATTAAAATTTGAACAATTATGAGAATTGAATTTATTTTCTGAATATTTTATTCAAAAATGGAATTTTACAAATCTTATAAAACCCCGTTGAACCCTATAAAAAGTATAATTTAAAATTAAGATTATGTTCGTAGGTCATTATGCAGCAGCGTTTGCATTAAAAGGAAAAGAAAAAGATGCTTCACTTGGAATGCTTTTTATTGCTGTACAGTTTGTGGATATTTTATTTTTCCCTTTTGCTTTAGTGGGAATCGAAAATTTGAAGTTTGTAAAAGGTTTTACAGCCGTTAATAGTTTTTATATGGATTATTATCCTTTTACACATGGGCTTTTAGGTTCTTTACTATGGGCAATAGTATTTTATCTGTTGTATTTTTTTGTTTTTGCAAAGGAAAAATTGAATAAAAAGCGTATTGCATTTATAATGGCATTGGCGGTTCTATCCCATTGGTTTTTAGATTTGATTGTTCACACACCTGATTTGCCATTGATAAATGGAGAACCAAAATTTGGCTTGGGATTGTGGAGTAATAAATTTTTAACCTATTTTTCTGAAGCTTTTTTATTGGTTTTAGGCTTGTTTTATTACCTCAAAAAAACAAAATCAACTTCAAAATTAGGTAGCTATGTGTCTATTGTTTTTGTATTATTTTTACTGCTGATAAATTACTTAAATATATTTGTATTGCCTGCAAATGAAGATTTAAAATCTTTAACTGTTTCAGCGTTGTTTAGTTACGCCCTATTTGCATTAATAGCTTATTTTGTTGATAAAAAGAGAGTGTAAAATGGTTAAGCATTATCTCCACCACACAATGAAAATTTTATAGATTTTTCCGTTGGGTTGTTTCATCCAACACAATGGAGATGTTTTACTTAGCATAAAAACTTCAATAGCTTGTTCAAACTTCTCAAAAGAAAGCCAATTTACGTATGTTTGAGTTTCTTGCAACCAATTTACTTTTGTTGGCATGTGAAATTTACATTCTGAAAATTGTGAAAGTTCTTGAAAATAGATGTAAAAACCTTTAATACAGTTGTTATTTATTAATTTAAATGTATTATTTTTTAGTTGATAAGGAATAAATAGTTGTGCTTTAAAATATACCAATTGTTTTATTTCTTTTACGTAAATTTTAAGTTTTTCTAAAGTTGGTTTTGTTTGAGGTTTCAAAAGAAGCGGTAATTGTTTTTCTTTTAGTTTTGTTAGTTTCTTTACTAGGCTATCTTTCCTGTTTGGACCAATCCAATGCTCTAATTCGGTTAAGCCAACGGTTTTATCATATAAATAAAACTTATAAACTATTTCAAGGTGAATAGGTTGTTCCTGTTGTTTTAAAAGGCAATCAATTTCTCCAATAGTTGTATTGCCATCTTGTATTTGAATGTTTTCTTTTAAAATTGTAATAGCTTTATACTGGTTTAGTTCGTTGCTAACAAAACGTTCCACTCGTTTACCTAGGCGTAATTTTTTTTGAATATTTCCTTCAAAAACAGACACCTTTTTTTTGAAGAGTTTTAACTGTTCTAAGTTGAAAACATTCTCAGATTCCCATAATAAAGGAGTTTGTAAAAACCCTTCATATTGTAATTGTATTTCTTTAGAATTTAAATCCATTGAACCTACAAGTTAAAAAATAAATTAAAACACTTTATATATAGGTAGTTTTAAGTGTGCAGTTTCGTAATGAGGAGAATTTTTATAAATAAAATTTAATTGTGCTTGCACATTTTTTGCGAAATCCTCATCGTTCAATATTTTTAGATCCAATGCTTTTTGAACTGATGGATTTTCAATCAGAAATTGTTCAGCAATATCTTCAAAAACATAAGGAGAATACCCTTCTTTTTGTTGAAGTATTGTATCAAAAAAATTCCAATTAAAAAAAGAGTCAGTAGCTGCTGATTCCAAAGTTTCTATCATATAGCGAATACCATTTTGGTTTGTAGGAATATAAACATCACCCTTGTTAAATTGCACCTGTTTTTTGGTGGTTATTGTTGTTGTGTTGTAGTGAGGATAATGGCCTTCGTAGGCAGTTTTACGAGTTTTATAATTTTTTATAAGTTGTTCACTTACTGAAATTACAGTATCTTTTTTAAAACGAGTATATTTAATGTTATTATTGTTTAAACGCTCTAAAACTCTCCACCAACCATTTTTTAAAATATATGCTTTTGGTATTTTAATTTTAGTTGAAGCTATAAACTGATTGTAATATTTTACGGGTTTTGTATATGGTTTTGTTTGGTTATAAAATAAACGTTTGCCTGTAGTAACTTTACTATTGATATAACTTGATTCATATCCCTTAAATTGAAAAGTTTCAAAAGTGCTTTTATCTACTTCATATGAGATAGGATACATTTCTTTTTCTAAAATTTTGGCAGTAGCATTTTTTCTGAGTTTTTTTATTTTACTACCATTTTTAAGAGTAAAATCTATCAAAGTTTCCATTAAAGCATAGGTTTGTTCTACACGTTGTTTATATGGTTTTAACATATGTGTTTCAATCATCATTCCTAAAGTGTTGAATAAAGTAGTATAACCAGTTGAATATCTCGGTGAATCAAAAAACTGACTAAAACCTTTTTTGGGTGTGCTTCCCCAAACATTTACATATGGTGTTATAATAATACCTTTTTTTAATAAGGAAGCTTCAATTTTGGGTCTCATTTTTTGTTCAATAAAAGTACCTAAATCATTGCCTAGTTTGTTGTGTTGTGTAAATAAATGTGTAATGGCGTATTGGTAATCGGCTCCATTACTTACATGATTATCTATAAAAATATCAGGGTTAACTTTATGAAAAATTTCAGCGAAAGATTTGGCGTTTTTGGTATCGGCTTTTATAAAATCTCTGTTTAAATCAAAATTCCGTGCATTTCCTCTAAAACCATATACTTTTGGTCCATTTTGATTTGTACGTGTAGTGCTATTTCTGTTTAGTGAACCACCTACGTTATAAATGGGAATAATTGCTAAAATTATGTTTTTCAATCGTTTTATTTTATCAGGGTTTTGAACAATATCTCTAAGTAAAAGCATTGTTGCATCAATACCATCAGATTCTCCAGGGTGGATTCCATTATTGATTAAGATACTATTTTTTTGTTGAAGTTTGTTAAAATCAAACTCTTTGGAGGAGCTAAAAATTACTAGATGCAAAGGGTAGCCACTATCTGTAGTTCCAATTTCTTGGATTGAAATTTCCGGGTATGAATTTGCTAACTTTTTGTAATATGCAATAGTTTCAAAATAAGTTGCTGTTTCTGTTCCATTTGATTTTTCAAATGTAGTTATAAAATCATTTTTTTTTGATGGAGATGGATTAGCACAAGAAAGCAGAAGCACTAAAATAAGGAAACCAATTTTTTTCATAAACTAAAAATTAGTTGGTAGTAACACTTTTAGGAACAAAGTCTTTAACATTTCCACCATTTCTTAAAATGTCACGTACTATACTTGAACTTATATATGATGTTTCTGCAGAAGTTAGTAAAAAGACAGTTTCAATGGTTGACATTTTTCTATTGGTTTGTGCTATTGCTTTTTCAAATTCAAAATCTGCAGGATTTCGTAATCCTCTTAAAATGAAATCAACATCTAATTTTTTGCAAAACTCAGTAGTTAAACCTGAATATGTTTCAACTTTAATTTTTGGTTCATTCTTATAATTTTCTTTGATAAAAAATATACGTTTTTCAAGAGAAAACATATATTTTTTATCTGCATTGATACCAATTGCAATAATAATTTCATCAAATAATGGCAATGCTCTGTTAATAATATCAACATGGCCTAGGGTAATTGGATCAAATGATCCTGGGAAAATTGCTCTTCTCATACTTAATTATTTAAAGCCATTTCAATGGCGTTATGAAAAAGTTCTTCTAAACTAATACCTGCCGCAGCAGCTTGTTGCGGAATTAAACTTGCATCTGTTAAACCGGGAACTGTATTTATTTCTAAAAAATAAGGTTCGTTATTTACTAAAATGTATTCTGCACGGGAAAAACCACTCATATTTAATATTTTATAAACTTGAGATGCTGTTTTTTTTAATTTTTTATGTATTTCATCTGAAATTCTTGCAGGTGTAATTTCTTCACTTTTCCCTAAATATTTTGCTTCGTAATCAAAAAAATCATTTTCGGTTACAATTTCGGTCATTGGTAATACTTTAATTTCCCCTTTGAAATTTAAAACACCAATAGTAATTTCAGGACCATCCAAAAATTCTTCAATTAAAATTTGTGTATCTTCTTTAAATGCTTTTTCAATGGCAGGTGTTATTTCTTCAGTTGTTTTAGGCTTAGAAATTCCAAAACTAGAGCCAGCATTGTTAGGTTTTACAAAACAAGGTAGACCAACTTTGGAAACGATTTCATGGATGTTAATTTCATCACCTTTATCAATATAATACGAAGTTGCCGTTTTAATTCCATATTGTTTTACCACGCTTAAACAATCACGCTTGTTAAAAGTTAAAGCCATTTGGTAAAATGGAGCAGATGTATGTTTTAAACCAATTAACTTAAAATAGGCTAAAAGAGTTCCATCTTCACCAGGATGCCCATGAATAGCATTAAAAACACAATCAAAGCTTATTTTTTTACGATTAATTTCAGCGGTGAAATCGTGTTTGTTTATAGGGAATTCCTGATTGTTATCATCAACTAATACCCATTTGTTTTTGAGTATATGAACCTTGTATGTATTGTAGATTTCTTTTGAAATGTTTTCATAAACAACGGTACCACTCTTCAATGAAATATTAGCTTCTGAAGAATAACCGCCCATTATTATGGCAATATTTTTTTTCATTTTATGTTTATAACTTGTAATTACAAACTTACATAAAATCTATTTAGGTTCTAGAAAATGTTGGTACAGGATTATTAAAACATAAAAAAACCTCCGAAAGACTAAAAGCTCTTTCGGAGGTTGTATTCTCTTAGTAGTATTGGATATATTAGTTTTCTGTTAGGTTTACATTTTCAAACATAAGGTGTAAAAAGCCATGTCCAGTTCCTGATACGGGAGACATATTTCCTTCTAAATCTAATGGAGGTATAATAATATGAGTTTCAATATTGTTAGGAGATTTATCAGTTGAATCAATATCTGTAGATGTAGATAATTTTAAGTCTGAGCTTCTTGATCTTGAAGACACCATGATATGAACTAGTCTATTAGGTGCAATTACATTTCCATTTCCATCCTTTAAATCTGCAATACCCCATAAAGTAATATAAGAGGTTAATTTTGGCATTAAGTTGGTTCCAATTCCTGTATTTCCATGCATAACTTTATCAAGTCCAACACCTCCAAAATAAGGGTGGTCTCCACTACCATTGGTTTTATGTATTATTTGAATATCATCAATTATAAACATTTCACCGTTTGGTCTTTGATATTTAATAGCAACATTTTTTATTAAATCTTCAGAGTTTTCTGAATCTTCTTCAGAATTATCAATAACATTAAAAGAGTATGAACCAGCTCCAAAAGCAACTTTATTTGAAAAAGGAGTAGGGTTCATTGCTTCGTTTATTACTGCAGGTCCAGGTAATATTTCATATACTTTTTTCCAATCTCTTGTTTCTTTTGTGAGCTCTACATTTTCCCACATCATATGAATAAAACCGTGATCAGTTCCTGGAACAGGGGAAAAATTCCCGTCCATATCTTGCGGTATAAGAATTACATGTGTTTGAGACATCCAAGTATCGTGGTCAGATTTATCTAACACAACTTCTGGAATCATTTCTAAATTAGAGTTTCTAACATTTGAGGCGGTCATAATGTGAATAATTCTATTAGAAGCAACTACTTCACCAGTTGAGGCATCTTTGAGGTCAACAAGTCCCCAAAGTGTAATGTATGCAAGCATTTTAGGCATTAATGCTGTGCCAATTCCAGTATCTCCGTGCATCATTTTATTTAAACCTACACCTCCAAAAAAGGAATGATCTCCAGCACCTTCAGGTTTATGAATGATATTAATTTGGTCAATTTTAAATTTTTTTCCATCGTTTGCAGTAAATGTTATATTAACAAATTTTACAGCATCGGTAGATGTTGTAGCATCTACATCAACAATATCATCTACTTCTATTTCATAAGCACCTTCAGTACTTTGAATATTGTTAGAAAAGGGAGTTGGACTCATTGCTGGGTTAATAACTGCAGGTCCTGGTAAAACTTCATATATAGCACCAGTTGTAGAACTTTTGCTTCCTCTAAATAAAGTCATGTCAGTATAGTTGGCGGTACTATTTACCGATTTTGATTGAAATTGAGGAATTAAAGTTGAATTGTCATTTGAGCAAGCCATTAAAGTTGCTAATACTCCAATAGTTAGTAGGTTAACAGCAACATAATTACGTTTGTTTTTCATGTAAATTTGAGTTTTAGATATTTAGTTAATCCTTGTTTGAGTCGCTCAAATAAATGAATACTTACAAAAAAATGGTTTTTATATTTCATCTCAATTTGCTATTAATTTAAGGAATCTCTTATTTTATGAGTATTTTTAATTTTTTTGAATGAATAATTTGTAATCTTAAGCAATTATTTACGTTTTTGTAAGTTGATTATTATAAAGTATCTTTGCTGAAAATCTTAAAAAAAGAAAATGAGTCTATTTCAATTTTTAAAATCTAAACTATTTTTAAAGCAACTAGTGATTGCAGTTTTGAGTATAGCTGTGTTAATTTTTGTGATGATGAAATGGTTAACGATGATAACAAATCACAACCAAAAAATTGAAGTACCCAATTTAGAGAAAATGAGTTTGGAGAAGGTTGAAACTAAGTTGCAAGAACTCGATTTAAATTATGTAGTTGTTGATTCTGCAAGTTATAATCCTAATTACCCTAAAAAATCAGTTATTGAACAGAGCCCTAGTGTAGGTGATTTTGTAAAAGAAAATAGAAAAATATACTTAACCTTAAATCCATCAGGATATGCAAATGTTGAAATTCCAGATTTATATGGAAAAACAAAAAGGCAGGCAACATCACAATTATTAGCAATTGGATTTAAAATTAGCCCAAAAGCAATGTATGTTTCAGACATAGCTAAAGATGTAATTAGAGGATTAAGATTTAAAGGGAAAGAATTAAAGGCTGGAGATAAAATACCTAAAAACTCAGTAATCAATTTAAAATTAGGTGATGGTAGAGGTACAGGGAGATATATACAAAATATGAAGAGAGAAAATTAATGAATACTGAAGAACCACAACAAGAAGAATTTTATGAGCACTTTAGATATGTTGCAAATGATGGGCAAGAACCATTGCGTGTTGACAAATTTTTAATGAATTTTATTGAAAATACAACTAGAAATAAAATTCAACTAGCAGCAAAAGCAGGGAATGTTTTGGTAAATGAGATTCCTGTAAAATCTAATTATAAAGTAAAACCAAAAGATATAGTACGTGTTGTTTTGGCACATCCGCCTCATGAAAATTTATTAGTTGCAGAAAATATTCCATTAGATATTTTATTTGAAGATGACCAAGTATTGGTAGTTAATAAACCTGCCGGAATGGTTGTACATCCCGGTCATGGTAATTACTCTGGTACATTGGTAAATGGATTGATTTATCATATTGAAAATTTACCTAATAATTCTAATGAACGCCCTGGTTTAGTTCATAGAATTGATAAAGATACCAGTGGTTTGTTAGTGATTGCAAAAACAGAATATGCTATGGCTCATTTGTCAAAACAATTTTTTGACAGAACTACGGAAAGATTGTACTACGCATTAGTTTGGGGAAGTATTGATGAAGACGAAGGAACTATTGAAGGAAATATAGGAAGAAGTTTAAAAAATAGGTTGCAAATGAGTGTTTTTCCAAATGGTGAATTTGGAAAACATGCAGTAACACATTATAAAGTTTTAGAACGTTTTAGTTATGTTACGTTAGTGCAATGCAAATTAGAGACAGGAAGAACTCATCAAATTAGAGCTCATTTTAAACATATTGGTCATACTTTATTTAATGATGAGCGCTATGGAGGAAATGAAATTTTAAAAGGAACAACTTTCACAAAATACAAGCAGTTTGTTGATAATTGCTTTAAAATTTTGCCACGACAAGCATTACACGCAAAAACACTAGGATTTGAGCATCCAATAACTAAAAAATTTATACAATTTAATTCTGAAATTCCAGAAGATATGAGGCAATGCATTGAAAAATGGAGGAATTATACTATAAATCAAAAAGATTAATATGAAAGAGTTTGATGTTGATAATTGGTATCGTAAATCGCAATATCAATTTTTTAAAACGTATAAAGACCCCTTTTTTAATATTACTTCAAATTTAGATGTTACAAACCTGTATAACTATTGTAAGAAAAATCAATTATCATTTTCATTAGCCTGTATATTTATAGCCGTAAAATGTGTAAACCAAATTGAAGAATTCAAATTAAGAATTTACAATAATAAAGTTGTTAAATTTGATGAAATTAATATTGGCTCTACAGTTTTAAATGATGATAATACCTTCTCCTTTTGTTATTTTAACGCTGAAAAATCTCTAGAAATATTTGTTGAAAGAGGGAAAAAAGTAATTGAAAATCACCAAAAAGGAATAGATTTTAATCCCGCATTAAATGCTTTAGATTTAGTACATTGTTCAACATTACCATGGATATCATTTACCGGATTTAAGCATGCAAGGAAAGGAGATGAAGGGGAAAAAGGAATTCCGAAATTAGTTTTTGGGAAATTTTTTAAGGATGGAGATAGAAAAAAAATAGCTTTTTCTGTTGAAGTTCACCATGCTCTAATGGATGGTTATCATGTTGCGTTACTTCTAGAAAAAATGGAAAACTACATTCAAAACTTATAATAGAGTTTTGTTATTGTAAAATAATTTTAAAGTATTTAAATTGTGTAAATATTTTAATAAATAATTTTAATTTTATCGTGTAAATTAAATTTAAAATGAAAATAGTAATATCTCCTGCCAAATCACTTGATTTTCAAACAAAAGTTCCAACAGCTAAATTCACACAAGGAATTTTTTTAAATGAAGCTGAAAAATTAAATAAAGTTTTGAAAAAAGAATCTCCTAAAGAGCTATCAGAGTTAATGAAAATATCTCCAAAACTAGCAGAATTAAACTGGGAGCGAAATCAAAATTGGCAATTGCCATTTTCATTGGAAAATGCCAAACAAGCGGTATTTGCATTTAAAGGAGATGTATATTTAGGATTAGATGCGTATTCTCTTTTGCCAGAACAAATAATACAACTTCAAAATAAATTAAGAATTTTATCAGGTCAATATGGTTTACTAAAACCTTTAGATTTGATACAGCCCTATCGTTTAGAAATGGGAACAAAATTAAAAGTTGGGGAAACAGAAAGTTTATATCAATTTTGGGGTGAAACAATAACCAATGCTTTAAATAAAGAATTAGTTGATGATGAGGTATTTGTAAATTTAGCAAGTAACGAATATTTTAAGGTTGTAAAACCTAAGCTGTTAAAAGTACCAGTTGTTACACCCATTTTTAAAGATTATAAAAATGAAAAATTAAAAATAATTAGTTTTTTTGCTAAAAAAGCGAGAGGATTAATGGTTCGTTATATTATAGATTATAATATTGAGAAGACAGAAGATTTAAAAGGTTTCAATTATGAAGGTTATGCTTTTGATGCTAATTTATCTTCAGAAAGTGAATTAGTTTTTACACGATAATTTGTAAATATTACCTTTTAGAAATATAAAAACCTGCTTTTCACAGGTTTTTTTGTTAGTAAGAATGTTATTTTTTTAATATTTAGATTCTTGTCCTAGTTCTTTCACTAATAAATAGTAAACAATAGCTCTGTATTTGTTTCTGTTAGATTTCCCCATTTTTTCCATAACTGTGTCAATAGCATTATCTAATTTTACGCCATCTGAAAGTCCTAATTTTTTAATTAGAAAATTATTTTTTACAGTTCCTAATTCTTTAGCATCCGATCCAGATACAGTTTCAGCATCTTTTTTATATATAGAAGGTCCTAATCCTTTAGTAACTTTAGCAAATAAATCAGCATCAAAGCTAATTCCTAAGTCTTTCATTGCACCTTGATAAAGTGCTATTTTTTCATCAAATTTACTCATGAGTAACGAATTTTTTTATTAATAAATATGTTTATATATTCAAATATAAAGAATATTAATAGTAGCAGGAAATTTATTTTAACAATCTGATATATTTACACTTACTGCCAAGCCCCCTTTTGAAGTTTCTTTGTATTTCGCATTCATATCTTTTGCAGTTTGCCACATAGTAGAAATTACATTATCTAAAGGCACTTTTGCATGTTGAATATCAGATTCTAAAGCTAATTCAGCTGCGTTTATAGCTTTAATTGCCCCCATAGCATTACGCTCAATACAGGGTATTTGTACCAAACCTCCAATGGGATCACAAGTTAACCCTAAATGATGCTCCATTGCAATTTCACTAGCCATTAAAACCTGTTCAGGTGTGCCACCTAAAAGTTCAGTTAAAGCTCCTGCAGCCATTGCAGATGAAACTCCAATTTCTGCTTGGCAGCCTCCCATAGCTGCAGAAATAGTAGCACCTTTCTTAAAAATACTTCCTATTTCTCCTGCAACTAACAAAAATTGCTTAATGTGTTTAAAACTTGCTTTATGATTTTCTATAACAAGATAATACATTAATACGGCAGGAATTACACCGGCACTTCCATTAGTTGGAGCAGTAACAACCCTTCCCAATGAAGCATTTACCTCGTTAACACTTAAGGCAAAACAGCTTACCCATTTTAAAATTTGCCGAAATTTAACTTGTGTATTTCTAATAGTTTTTATCCATTCAGATGAACAATTGTATACGGAATTACCTATTAATTTTTTATGAATATCAAATGCTCTTCGTCTAACATTCAATCCGCCAGGTAGTGAACCTTCTGTATGGCAGCCAGTGTACATACTTTCTAACATTACATTCCATATCCGTTTTATTTCACAATTAATCTCAGATTCTGTTCTTAATGATTTTTCATTTTCTAATACAATTTCTGAAATTTTTAATTGTTCTTTTTTACAATAAACTTCCAGTTCTTTAGCTGTTTGTATAGGAAATGGAAATGTTTGGAGAATTTTAATGTTTTCTTTTGAGTGAATTAAAGCTGAACGAACAACAAAACCTCCTCCTATTGAATAGTAGGTGTCAGATGATATTTTAACATTTTTTTTAAATCCTGTAAAAGTTATACCATTTGGATGAAAGGGTAAAAATTCTTCATTAAATATAATGTCAGTATCAGGATTGAAATCAATACTATTCAATTTTCCAAAATCAATTTTTTTAGTTTTTTTAATATAACTTATAATAGAATTTATTTCGTCAGTTTTAATGTATTCAGGATCATATCCTGATAACCCTAATAATATCGCCAAATCAGATGCATGCCCTTTTCCAGTCAACGACAAAGAACCATACAAATCTACTTTAACAGTGGTGATATTATTAAAAAGATTTACTTTTTTTAAATGATTAATCCACCTTTCAGCAGCTCTCCATGGTCCCAAAGTATGGGAACTAGAGGGGCCAATTCCAATTTTAAGCATATCAAAAACAGAAATACATTCCATTAGTTAGTTTTTGTGTTTTAAGTGTGTAAATATATACTTTTGAATTAGATGATAAATGCCAAATTAATAAGTTTATTACTATATAAGTATTTTTTTATGACAAACTACTTGGTGAATCTTATACATTGTGACAACTTGACATATTTTTTTTAATGGCATAATCATTGAATAATTGATACTGTTAAATAAAAAATAAAAAATAAAATTAAAAATATATTATTATGAGTAAAATTATAGGAATTGATTTAGGAACAACCAACTCTTGTGTTTCTGTAATGGAAGGAAATGAGCCAGTGGTAATTCCTAATGCAGAAGGTAAAAGAACTACACCATCAATTGTTGCATTTATTGAAGGTGGAGAAAGAAAAGTTGGTGATCCAGCAAAACGTCAAGCTGTTACCAATCCTTTAAAAACGATTTATTCAATAAAACGTTTTATGGGAAATAAATATTCTGAGTCTAAAATGGAAGCAGATAGAGTTCCATATAAAGTAGTTAAAGGAGATAATGATACTCCACGTGTAGATATTGATGGAAGATTATATACGCCTCAAGAAATTTCAGCTATGGTTCTTCAAAAAATGAAAAAAACAGCTGAAGATTATTTAGGAACAACTGTTAGCGAAGCGGTAATAACAGTACCAGCATATTTTAATGATGCACAGCGTCAAGCAACTAAAGAAGCAGGTGAAATTGCTGGATTAAAAGTGAGTCGTATAATAAACGAACCTACTGCAGCTGCATTAGCTTACGGGATTGATAAGAAAGGAAAAGATGAAAAAATAGCCGTTTACGATTTAGGTGGTGGTACTTTTGATATTTCAATATTAGAAGTTGGAGATGGTGTTTTTGAAGTGCTTTCTACTAATGGAGATACGCATTTAGGTGGAGATGATTTTGATCAAGTGATTATTGATTGGTTAGCAGACGAATTTAATAAAGAAGAAAATATAGATTTACGTAAAGATCCAATGGCTTTACAACGTTTAAAAGAAGCTGCTGAAAAAGCAAAGATTGAACTATCGTCAGCTACTAAAACAGAAGTTAACTTACCTTATGTTACTGCAACAGCAAGTGGGCCAAAACACTTAGTTAGAACTTTAACAAGAGCAAAATTTGAACAATTATCAGATAGTTTGGTTAAACGTTCTATGGCACCAGTTGAAAAAGCATTGAAAGATGCAGGACTTACTACTGCCGATATTGATGAAGTTATTTTAGTTGGAGGTTCAACACGTATTCCAATTATTCAAGAGGATGTGAAAAAATATTTTGGAAAAGAACCTCATAAAGGTGTAAATCCAGATGAAGTTGTAGCAATTGGAGCAGCAATTCAAGGAGGAGTTTTAACAGGTGATGTAAAAGATGTATTGTTGTTAGATGTTACTCCACTTTCATTAGGTATTGAAACTATGGGTGGTGTTATGACCAAATTGATTGATGCAAATACAACTATACCTACAAAAAAATCTCAGGTATTTTCAACTGCGGTAGATAATCAGCCATCAGTAGAAATTCACGTATTACAAGGTGATCGTGCTATGGCAGCAGATAATAAAACAATTGGTAAATTTCATTTAGATGGAATTCCACCAGCACAAAGAGGTGTTCCTCAAATTGAAGTTACTTTTGATATTGATGCTAATGGTATTATTAAGGTATCTGCGTCAGATAAAGCAACTGGGAAATCTCAAGAAATTAGAATTGAGGCTTCATCAGGTTTAACTGAGGAAGAAATTAAAAAAATGAAGGCTGATGCTGAGGCAAATGCTGAAGCTGATAAAAAAGCAAAAGAAATTGCTGATAAAATTAATGGAGCAGACTCTATGATTTTTCAAACAGAAAAACAATTAAAAGAGTTTGGTGATAAATTATCAGCTGATAAAAAAGATCCAATTGAAGCTGCGCTTACTGAGTTGAAAAAAGCTCATGAAAGTAAAGATGTTGCACAAATTGATGCTGCAATGGAAAAAATTAATGAAGCTTGGAAATCAGCTAGTGAAGAAATGTATAAAGCTGAACAAGAAGCACAAACTCAAGGAGCTCCTGCAGGTGATGCTGGTAGTACAGAATCAAAAGATGAAGGTGATAATGTTGAAGATGTAGATTTTGAAGAAGTAAAAGAAGAATAAACTTCTTTTTTAGAAATATTTAAAAAACGCTCTCATATTGGGGGCGTTTTTTTTACTTAGATAGGTTAAGTAGAGCAGATTTTAAGTTTGGAAACCTAAAATTAAATTCTGTTTTTGATATTTTATCTGAGCAAACACGACTTCCTTTCAGCAAAATTATAGACATTTCGCCAAATAAAATTTTGAATACTAAGCTAGGTATATTTGGCAGCCAAATTTTCTTCTTAAGTATTTTAGCAAGTTCTAGTGTTAAAAATGTATTTGTGATGTGTTCGGGAGCTACTGCGTTATAAATACCATTTAATTTAGGGTTTTCAATAGCTTCAATATACATATTACATAAATCATCAATATGTATCCAAGGCATAAATTGATTGCCACTTCCAATTGGAGAACCGAACCCTAGTTTTAAAGGTTTTTTAATTTTTTGAAGAGCTCCATCATTCTTTGAAAATACAATTCCAGTTCTAAAAATAATAGTTCTGATAGTTAGTGTATTGAATTTAGTTGAAGCCTTTTCCCAAAGTTTACAGATTAAACTTAAAAAATCATCTCCATTCTCATCTTTTTCTGTGAAAATTTTAGAGGAGGTAGTAGCACCGTAATAACCTATACCAGATGCAGCAATAAAACCTTTTAGATGAGGATTTAATTCTCTTACTTTTTGATATAAAAGATTTGTGGTTTTTACTCTACTATCAATTAATTCTTTTTTTCTTAATTTACTCCAGCGTTTGTTTGCAATTCCTGCACCTGCTAAATGAATAATGTAATCTATGTTTGTAATTGCTTCGGCATCAATGTGATTTTTGTTTACATTCCAATAAAACACATTGGTTTTTTCACTGTGTTTTCTACTTAAAATATTAACATGATAGCCTTTGGATTGTAATAAAAGGCCGAGGTGTTTACCCACCAACCCTGTACCACCAGTAATTAAAATTGAATACATAAAAAACTCGATTATTTTGTTTTAGAATATAGAAAAAATAATCGAGTTTAAAAATGTTGAATAGTTAAACTAAGTGTTCTGTAGTTGCTCTTCAACTTTATAGGGGTTTATACTACTCATTCCTTTTTTTATAGCTTCTTTATTTAATGGTATCAAGTGGTGATAACGTTCAGGTAATGATTTTTTAATACCTTCAATAACGTTCTCTAATTTAACTATAGGTTTAATTTTTAAAAAACCTCCCAATACAATCATATTAAATATTTTTTTATTTCCCATTTCAGAGGCTAATTTATTTCCTTCAATTTGAAAAATTTGTATGTCGTTTCGTGTTGGGTGATGTGTAATTCCATTTGGATCATAAATTAAAATGCCTCCTGGTTTAACTGTTTTTTCAAACTTATCCATAGACTGTTGATTCAAAATAATTGCAGTGTCAAATATTTTTAAGTAAGGAGAACTTATTCTTTCGTCACTTAAAATAACCGTAACATTTGCTGTCCCACCACGCATTTCAGGGCCATAAGAAGGCATCCAACTCACTTCTTCATCTTGCATTATACCAGAATAAGCTAAGATTTTACCCATTGATAATACACCTTGACCACCAAAACCTGCTATAATAATTTCTTCTGTCATAATATTTTATTTTAATTTACCATTTACTTTGATGTCACCAAGTTGAAAATAAGGAAACATATTTTCTTCCATCCAAATATTGGCATCGTTAGGTGTCATTTTCCAACCTGAATTACAGTTTGAAACAATCTCAACAAAAGAAATCCCTTTTTTCAATTTAATATTTTCAAAAGCTTTTCTAATTGCCTTTTTTGCTTTGCGTGCATGTTTGTGTGTATGTACAGCTTGTCGAGTAACGTAATAAACTCCAGGAAGATTTGCAATTAATTCAGTAATTTTTAAGGGAGATCCCATTGTTGCAATTTCACGGCCATAAGGAGAGGTTGACGATTTCATTCCTTCTAGAGTAGTAGGAGCCATTTGTCCACCTGTCATACCATAAATCCCATTATTCACAAATATAATTACAATATTTTCACCTCTATTACATGCATGTATGGTTTCGGCTGTACCTATAGCAGCTAAATCGCCATCACCTTGATAGGTAAACACATATTTTTCAGGCCAGCACCTTGAAATTGCAGTTGCAACAGCAGGGGCACGTCCATGAGCTGCTTGTGTCATATCTATATTCATAAAGTCGTATGCTAGTACTGAACATCCAACAGGTGCAACACCAATTGTATCTTCTGCAATTCCCATCTCGTCAATAACTTCCATGGTTAAGTTATGAGCGGTACCATGACCGCAACCTGGACAGTACGACAGTGGAGTATCTGTCATTAATTTTGTTTTACAAAATACTTGATTCTCAGGTTTTATAATGTCTAATACATCCATTATTTTATAATTTTTTGTTCTAAAGCTTCTAAAATTTCTTCAGGAGTATGAATAATTCCTCCAGTTCGTCCAAAGTGTTCTACGGGTACTTTAAATTCAACAGAAAGTTTAACATCTTCTACCATTTGTCCCATATTTAGTTCTACACTTAAAATTCCTTTTACTTGATCAGCTAGTTGGAATAATTGCTTTTTTGGAAATGGAAACAGCGTAATTGGACGTAATAATCCAACTTTTATTCCTTTTTTACGAGCTAATTCAACTGCTTTTTGGGAAATACGAGCACTTGATCCATAAGCTACAATTAAGTATTCGGCATCATCACATAATATTTCTTCATACCGAAGATCTTCTTTTTCCATTTGCTCATATTTTTTCATCAATCTATGAACTCTAGCTTCCATTTTTTCAGATTGTAAATCAAGAGATGTAATTATATTTCGCTCTCTTCCTTTTTTACCTGTTGTTGCCCAACTTCCATATTTTTCAATAAGTTCTTCGTTAGACATTCTTTCTTTTTGATCTTTTAAATTAACTTTTTCCATCATTTGACCAATCAATCCATCAGAAAGAATTAAAACAGGAGCTCTATACTTAAATGCAATATCAAAAGCATCTTCAACAAAATCTGACATTTCTTGTACAGACGAAGGGGCTAAAACATATAATTTATAATCACCGTGACCACCACCTTTTACAGATTGAAAGTAATCTGCTTGTGATGGTTGAATGGTTCCTAGTCCAGGCCCACCACGTACAACATTAACAATTACGGCAGGTAGTTCTGCACCTGCTAAATATGAAATACCTTCTAATTTTAGTGAAATTCCAGGACTTGAAGAAGAGGTCATTACTCTTTTTCCTGTGCTGGCAGCACCATAAACCATATTTATGGCTGCTAATTCACTTTCAGCTTGCAAAACAACCATCCCTGTTCTTTTTTCAGGTTGTTCAGTCATTAAATATTCAATTACCTCTGTTTGAGGTGTAATAGGATAACCAAAATAAGCATCTGCTCCACATCTAATTGCAGCTTCAGCTAATGCTTCATTTCCTTTCATTAATTTTAACTCCGACATTGTAAATAATTTAATTAGATTATGCAGATACTTTAACTCTGTATACTGATATTGCCCTATCAGGACAAACTATACCACAATTTGTACACCCAGTACAAACTTCAGGGTTGCTCATATAGGCATAATGATAACCTTTTCTGTTAACTTCTGTAGACATACTTATCACGTTTTCAGGACAAACAGGTATACAAACTTCACAACCTTTACAAGTTTCAGTATCAACTACAATTGCACCTTTAACTTTTGCCATTTTAATAATTTTATATATGAATATAACCTTGTAATTTTATTATCCTCAAAGTTATTGCTTATTTATTAAAATAACTATGATATTTATCAATCTGTGATAATTATCATAAAATTTAAGTAATTTTTTTTATGAAGGAAACAATTGTTGCAAAAACAACTGTTTAGCTATTTTAATGTTTACTTTCTGTAGTATGTAAGTGGTGTTAATATAATTTTTTGTATTTGGAAGGATTTACTTCGTTCATAATGCTATAAATAGCTTCAAAAATAGCTTCTGCATTGGGTTTAGAAAAGTAATCACCATCAGTACCATAAGCAGCCCTGTGAGGTTTAGAAGTTAAGGTGGTAGGTTTACTGTCTAAAAAGTTATACGCATTTTGTTTATCAAGTATTTCATTCAGTATATAAGCAGAGGCTCCTCCTGGTACATCTTCATCAATAACAATTAATCTGTTTGTTTTTTTAACGCTAGTTACAATTTCATGTTTCTTGTCAAAAGGAAGTAAACTTTGTACATCAATAATTTCAATATCAATATCAACTTCAGCTAAATCTTGAACAACATCTTGAACAATTTTTAAAGTAGATCCATACGAAACAACTGTAATGTCAGTTCCCTTCTTTACTGTTTCAACAACACCAATAGGAGTTCTAAACTCACCTAAATTATTAGGTAATTTTTCTTTTAATCTATACCCATTTAAATTTTCTACAATCAACGCAGGTTCATCACATTCTAGTAATGTGTTATAAAATCCAGCAGCTTTTGTCATATTTCTTGGAACCAAAATATTCATTCCTCGTAAAAGATGTACTATAGCACCCATTGGAGATCCAGAGTGCCAAATACCTTCTAATCTGTGTCCACGTGTTCTAACTATAAGTGGAGCTTTTTGTTTACCTACAGTTCTGTAATGTAGTGTTGCTAAATCATCGCTTAAAATTTGTAATCCATATAGCAAATAATCTAAATATTGAATCTCAGCTATTGGTCGTAAGCCTCTTAAAGCCATTCCAATACCTTGCCCAATAATTGTAGCCTCTCTTATTCCTGTATCAGAAACTCGAAGTTTACCGTATTTTTCTTGAAGCCCAACTAAGCCTTGATTAACATCTCCAATATTGCCTGTATCTTCACCAAAAATAAACACATTGTTAAATTTAGAAAATAGCATATCAAAATTATCTTTAATAATAATTCTACCATCTACCAATTCAGCATTGTCATCATAAGTAGGTAAAATTTCTTTAACGGAACTTGTATTATTATCTGTTTGGCTGTATAGGTGTGAACTGAATTTAGGTTGTTGTAGCTCAATATAATTAGTTATCCAATTTTGCAATTGAGTTTTTTCAGTAAAAACCTCATTTCTAACATAAATAATAGCTTTTTTAGCAGTAGATACTATATCTTTTCTTGTTGGTTCAAGAATTGTTGTTAAATCACTTTTTAATTTTAAAATAAAGGCTTTATTATTACTTTTTTCTGAAAGGTTTTGAAGTAATTTAATAAGTGTATTTTTTTCTTCTTTTATTGGATTTAGAAAACTGTTCCAAGCTTCTCTTTTAGCTTTACTTACTTCTCTTTTAGCTTCTTTTTCAAGGCTTATTAATTCTTCTTCAGAAGTTACAAATCTAAGTTTGTTATTATTTTCATCAGATAATTCAAATTCAAGAATCCAATCACGCATTTTAACAATACAATCATGTTGTTTTTCCCAAATTAAACGTTCTTTAGATTTATAACGTTCATGGGAGCCTGAAGTTGAATGCCCTTGAGGTTGTGTTAAATCTTTTACGTGTATTAATATGGGAACGTGTTCTTCGCGTGCTATTTTTGATGCTTTGTTATATACTTCTATTAAATTTGGATAGTCCCAACCTTCAACTATAAAAATTTCATATCCTTTTACATTTTTTTCTCTTTGAAATCCTTTTAAAATTTCAGAGATACTCTCTTTTGTTGTTTGGTATTTAGCCGGTACTGAAATACCATAAGCATCATCCCAAACACTTATAACCATAGGTACTTGTAGAACGCCTGCGGCATTAATAGTTTCAAAAAATACTCCTTCTGAAGTGCTTGCATTTCCTATAGTTCCCCAAGACACTTCATTTCCATTATTAGAAAATTTCGAATTTTTTAATTCAGAAAGATTTCTAAAAAGTTTTGAAGCATAGGCAATGCCTAGCATGCGTGGCATTTGACCTGCTGTTGGAGAAATATCTCCACTCGAGTTGTATTGTTCTGTTAAATTTTTAAAATGCCCATCTTCATCTAAACTATGTGTTGAAAAATGTCCACCCATTTGTCGGCCACCAGACATTGGATCATCTTTTATATTAGGATTGGCATAAAGACCTGCAAAAAATTGTTGAGGAGTTAATTCTCCAATAGCCATCATAAAGGTTTGATCTCTGTAGTAACCAGATCTAAAATCACCTTTTTTAAAGGCTTTTGCCATAGCTAGTTGAGGTACTTCTTTTCCATCACCAAAAATACCAAATTTTGCTTTGCCTGTTAAAACTTCTCTACGACCTAAAAGGCTACATTCTCTGCTTAAAACGGCAATTTTATAATCATGCAATACTTCATCTTTAAATTGTTTAAATGATAATGGTTCTAAGTTTGTAGATGAAGGTTTTACATTCATATTTTTGATGTTTTTTAGTTTTGCAAAGTTACTGTTTTTAAATGATATTTAAAAATGGAGTTGTATGAATGAAATATAATAGATATTTAATATAAAAAACTCAATAATAATAGGAATAATTCAAAAAGCAGAAATAGAATCTATAATATTAGTAAAATCCCCTTTTTATAAAATTAAAAATTCTTTTAGGTTTTATTACTAAAACAAATCTAATTTTAGAGCTATAACTTTGTTGAGAAATTTCCCATCCTAAATTAGAATAAAAAGGAAAATAAACTTCTAAAATATCTTGAATAAAATTAAGTCTAACGCCATTTCCATAGGCGAAATACACTTTAGTGTTTTTGTTTTTAACAAAGCCTACATCACTGTATACTTCTACCCATCGCCACATTCCAATACTCATATTCATAGTTGTCATCCATTGATTAGCGTAGGTAACGGGTAATCTTGATTTAAAAGCTCCTTCATTGATAATAATTTGTTGTCTAAAAAAACCTGAAGTTTCAGATCTGCCCAAATAATCATATTGGAATAAATAGTCACTTGGCCTATCTAAAGAAAAATCAAAAAAAGAGGATTCTGTATTATTTGATAAAAAAGCTCCAGTAAAAAATCGAAAGTCAAATTGCCTATTGGTGTCTGTAAGTTTTCGATATCTTGCTGTTAATGAAAGCTTGCTAAACTTCCTTGAAATTTGTAATCCGGTTGAAAATCTAAAATCATTGATAATCTCAGGTCTTGAATAGCCATAACTTAAACTAAATACTTTATAGTTATAAGTTTCAAGGTTTTCTGTTTGTGTGGGTAATTTTTCTCTATCTACAAGAGTATAAGAGGCTACAATGGCATTATTTCCAACATCTCTTAGGCTTTTTCTGCGAAATTCAAGATATGCAAATGGTTTTACGGTATTGTAAGTTAAATTTTTTGCATAGTGATAATTGCTTCCTGCTACCCCAAACGAAAATTTATTTACTTTTTTGTTTTCGGGCAAATATTCATAGAGAAAGGAGTATGACCCAGAAAAAGACTTACTTTTTGTGCTATATGATGGGGTAAGTTTATATGAAAAGGTTTTTCTTAAAATTGTTTTATTTGAAACTGCCAAGCCTAAAACTAAACCGTCGTAATAATTATACCTATAAACAGGAGTATAAAAAAGTTGATTGTAATAAGGGTCTTCAGCATCTTTTAGAAACTTTAACTGAATAGGTTTGTTAAATAATTTTTTGTCAATATTTTTCCAGTTGTTTCTTAAATTGTATTCGGGCAAAAGTGATTCATAATTTAGAGAAAGTTTATCAAAACCATTTTTAGGAATCATAACTTTTGAAATTGAATCAATACTTGTAAGCCATTTTTTATAAACTATTTTTTTGTCTTTAATTCCGTATAATTCAATTGGAGCTGTAAAATTTCGTTTATTTGAAATAGTTACTTGGAGTGAATCACCTTTTTTAATTATTTTTTTTATAGTATAATCTATTTTTTTACTGGTTTTTAAATAATCATTTTTAAACCATGAAATATCTTTTGTTGTTGTAATGGAATTTATAAATTGGGAACTATTGACTTTTTTATGAGCATATTTTTTTGAAAAATTAATAATTGCATTTGTTATAGTTGTATCGCCTAAATAATTCTCTAAAAACTTTATTCCTAAACCAGCTTTGTATTTATTAACTATTTTCCGATTGAAATTAGATAGTGAATCTGTTTGAGTTGTTAAAGTCTGGTCTAAATTTTTACGTGCAGCAAATTGATAAACAAAATGATACTTATCATTAAAATGAAGTTTTGCTAAACTAAAATTTTTAATACCCCAAAGGTTTGAAATATTGCCAAGAGCTTTTATTTCGGGATAATATTTTTCAACATATTTCATCATTAAATATGTCTGTAAACCGTCAGCTAGCCAAGCATCTTCTCGTTGGTTAAACAAAAAAATGGTATGAATATATTTTTTAGAAAGCACTTTAAAGAACTTTATATCCCATTCAAAAGTATCACTAAATGGAGCTAAAAATGCTGGTAATTGGTTAAATCCATATACAGGATTTTTATCGTATTCAATTTTATTGATAAGTAATTTTTTGTAAGGGAATTTACCTAAGTAAGATTGAATAAAATTTAATTCTCTATTTATGATAAGAGTTTTAAGAACTCCGTTTAACTTATCTGAGTCAAGGTTGGTTGTTATAGAAACAGGATTTGAATGGAATGTAGTAAAATCATTTTCTTTGGTAATGTTTAATTCAACATCTAATTTTTGTTTCCCTGTTAAAATATAACTATTAAAATTGTTATTGATTTTATTCGTTGATTTTAAATCAGTATTTACAACATATTCTTTTGGTACGTTAATTTTTATATAATAATTTGTGTAATTGATATACAAATCATCCATATCCAAATTATTATATGTTTTCCATCCTGCTTCATTGCTGAAAATAGCAGGAGATAAGTACCAATATTTTAAATTATAGCTAACAGTATTAGCGCCGTATTTGGTAAACTTATCTTTTGGGAGTTTCACAGAATAAGTTGCAATTATTTTTACGGAATCGGTTGGTTTTAGAGATTCAGTTAAATTAATTTTTAGGATATCTGGATTTTCTTTGGAAATTTCCCAACTAGCAATATTGTAATTTATTGAAATGTTATTTATTGTTGTACTGCCACGTTGTTTCTCTTTTGCAAAATGAAAGGATTTTGAATAGTTTTCAACAAAACGTTTGGCTAGAGGTGTTTGTTTATCTCTATAAGCATTGGCCCAATTATGGAAGTAAATAACGTTTAGAATACTATCAGATTTATTATAAAAAACTGTTTTTTGAGTAATATTAAGTACATTAGTATTTGTATTTAAAGTTACTGACATTTTAATATTATTGGTTTGAGAATAGGAAATATTCAAACAAATAATACAAGTTAGTATACTTATAAATACATTTTTTTTCAAAAGACTTAAAATTAGAAGTTAGGGCTTAAACTATATTTTTTATAAAAAGTATCAATTACTTCTAAAACCTCATCTTCAGTATCAACAATTGAGATTAAATCTAAATCCTTTGGGCTAATAGTTCCTTCTTCAATTAATGTGTTTTTAATCCAATCCATTAATCCAGCCCAATATTTTCTTCCAACCAAAACAATAGGAAATTTCCCTATTTTTTTAGTTTGAATTAAGGTTATTGCTTCAAAAAGTTCGTCCATTGTTCCAAAACCTCCAGGCATAACAACAAATCCCTGAGAGTATTTTACAAACATTACTTTGCGTACAAAAAAGTAATCAAAATCTAAGCTTTTATCAGAATCTATATACGGATTGTCATGTTGTTCAAAAGGTAATTCAATGTTTAAACCTACAGAAATTCCTTTTCCACGTGCAGCACCTTTATTACCAGCTTCCATAATTCCAGGTCCACCACCAGTTACTACTCCGTAACCATTTTGGGTTAATTCAAAAGCGATGTTTTCAGCTAATTTATAATATTTATGATCTGGCTTTGTGCGTGCAGAACCAAAGATGGTTACGCATGGGCCAATTTTTCCTAAACGTTCAAATCCTTCAACAAATTCGGCCATAATTTTAAATATAGCCCAAGAATCATTGGTTTTAATTTCATTCCAAGTTTTTTGTTTAAACTTTTCTCGTATTTTTTTATCTTCGTTAGGAGTCATATATTTTGATTGTCAATGTTAAACTGAGTAAAAATATTAAGTATTAAATAATTGGCTAATTTAATTCTTTTTTTAAGAATTGTGCAGTATAACTTTTTTTATGCTTACTAACTTTTTCTGGGGTTCCAAAACAAATTAGTTGTCCACCATTTTTCCCACCTTCCATACCAATATCAATCACGTAATCCGCTAGCTTTATAACGTCTAAATTATGTTCAATTATAAGTACGGTATTTCCCTTGTTGACTAGTTTATTTAGCACTATCATTAAAACGCGTATATCTTCAAAATGTAGCCCAGTTGTTGGCTCGTCTAAAATATAAAATGTATTCCCAGTATCTCTTTTAGATAATTCTGAAGCTAGCTTTATGCGCTGCGCTTCACCCCCTGATAAAGTTGTAGATTGTTGCCCAAGTGTTATATATCCTAAACCAACACTATGAATGGTTTTTAATTTCCTGTGAATTTTAGGGATATTTTCAAAAAAAGATACAGCATCATCAATGGTCATATTTAATACATCTGAAATTGATTTTCCTTTGTATCTAATTTCTAATGTTTCTCTGTTAAAACGCTTTCCTTGGCAGGTTTCGCATTCAACGTGAACATCGGGCAAAAAACTCATTTCAATAACTCTTACACCACCACCTTGGCAGGTTTCACACCTTCCACCTTTAACGTTGAAAGAAAACCTCCCAGGTTTATAACCTCTTATTGCTGCTTCACTTGTTTTAGCGTATAAGTTTCTAATTTCACTAAAAACACCTGTATAAGTTGCTGGGTTTGAGCGTGGTGTTCTTCCAATTGGTGATTGATCAATAGCAATTACTTTGTCTATGTGTTCTAATCCTTTAATTGATTTATAGGGCATAGGTTTTTTAACGCCTCTATAGATATATTTGTTTAAAATTGGATACAGCGTTTCATTTATTAGTGTTGATTTTCCACTTCCTGAAACCCCTGTAACACAAATAAGTTTCCCTAGAGGGAAATCGACACTAATGTTTTTTAAATTATTTCCTGTTGCACCAGATAATGTAATTGTATGCCCATTTCCTTTTCTTCTTTTTTTAGGAATTTCAATTTTTTTTGTGCCATTTAAATAATTAGCAGTTAATGTATTGTGTTGTTTAAGTTCTTCAAAAGTGCCTTCGCTAACTATTTCTCCACCATGGTGTCCTGCTCCAGGGCCTATATCAAGTACAAAATCTGCATGTTCTATCATTTCTTTGTCATGTTCTACAACAATTACAGAATTACCAACATCTCTTAAATTTAATAGTGAATTAATTAACTTTTTATTGTCTCGTTGATGAAGTCCTATACTTGGTTCGTCTAAAATGTAAAGAACTCCAACTAATTGAGAACCAATTTGAGTTGCAAGCCTTATGCGTTGAGCTTCACCACCAGAAAGTGATTTTGAACTTCTGTCTAATGTTAAATAATCTAAACCTACATTTAATAAAAATTGAATTCTGGTGCGAATTTCTTTTATTATTTCAGAGGCTATTTTAAGTTGTTTTTCGGTCAATTTTTCTTCAATTGTATGAAACCAAAAAGCAAGTTCAGAAATATCAAGTTGTGCTAATTCTGAAATATTTTTATCATTAATTTTAAAGAACAAAGCTTCTTTTTTAAGTCTTTTACCTTGGCAAGATTCACAAGGCACTTCATCCATAAAGTCTTTAGCCCAGCGTTTTATGGAAGTAGATTCACTTAATTTATATTGATTTTCTATAAAACTAATAATTCCTTCAAAATCAATTTCATAACTTCTTGTAATACCCATTGTTTTTGAAGCAATCTTAAATTTTTCATTCCCTCCGTGTAAAATTATGGTTAAAGCTTCAGTTGGTATTTTAGAAATGGCATCACTTAATTGAAATTTGTAACGTTCTGCAATTAATTGTAGTTGTTTAAAAATCCAACTGTTTTTTTGTTCTCCAAGCGGTATAATTCCTCCACTTTTAATGGAAATAGACTTATTAGGAATAACCTTTTGAATATTAATTTTATTTACCTTCCCAAGTCCGTTACATACTTTACAAGCTCCTTTAGGAGAATTGAATGAGAAATTATTTGGTTCAGGATTTGGATATGATATACCAGTTTCAGGGCACATTAAATCACTACTAAAGTAACGAGGGATGTTTGTATTGTGCTCTAAAACCATTAATACATTATTACCTGAGTATAAAGCAGTTGTAATGGTTTCTTCAAGTCTTTTTTCTGAAGACTTATTTACGGACAAACGATCAATTACAATTTCAATATCATGTGTTTTATAGCGATCTAAGCGCATTCCTTTTTCAATTTCTTTTATTTCACCATCGGTACGTACTCGTACAAACCCCTGCTTTGCTATTTGCTCAAAAAGTTCTCGATAGTGTCCTTTCCTAGATTTTACTACTGGAGCAAGAATTACTATCTTTTTTTCTTGATAAGTATTTAAAATAAGTTCTTTTATTTGCTCATTACTGTAGCTTACCATTTTTTTATTGGTATTGTAAGAATAAGCATCAGCTGCACGGGCGTAAAACAATCTTAAGAAATCGTAAATTTCAGTAATAGTACCTACTGTAGAGCGCGGACTTTTATTTGTGGTTTTTTGTTCAATTGAAATAACGGGAGAAAGCCCATCAATTTTATCAACATCGGGTCTTTCTAAACTTCCTAAAAACTGACGAGCATAAGCAGAAAAAGTTTCAATGTACCTACGTTGTCCTTCAGCGTATATTGTGTCAAATGCTAATGAAGATTTTCCGCTACCGCTTAAGCCTGTAATAACAACAAGCTTCTCTCTAGGAATACGAACATCAATATTTTTTAAATTGTGAACTCGTGCTCCCTGAATTTCAATATATTCATTGGGTTTTGCCATTTATTTTTTAGAAAGTTGCAAAGTTAAAAAATAGAAACTACAAATTAGGTAAAACACGTACTTCTTTATTTTGAAAATTAGTATATTGCGTTAAATTTTTTTGAGATGAAATGGATAGATTCTTTACGACATTATTTTGAGAAACACGGTTTTGCGGTGTCTTCTAGATTTGCAGATAAGTTGGGGATAAGTGTTTCAAATGTCCGCTTATTTTTTATTTATATTTCGTTTGTTACTTTAGGGTTTTCCTTCGGAATTTACTTAACATTGGCTTTTTTATTGCGTTTGAAAGATATGATTTACACCAAGAGGAATTCTGTTTTTGATTTATAAATAATTATGGTTGTAAAAACAAAATTATATATTTCAATATTATTGTTAATCACCGTATTAGCTATAGGTATCATAGGTTTTGTAATTATTTCAAATGAGACACTTGTAGATTCAATTTATATGACAATAATTACAATGTCAACCGTTGGGTTTGGTACACTTCACGAATTAAACCAAAATGAAAAAATATTTACAATTATATTGATTATTTTAAGTATTGCTGTTTATGGATATTCAGTAACAGCTTTAACAGAATATTTAGCAAAAGATAATTTTTTCCAACTTTTAAAATATAAAAAAATGCAACAAAAAATTCAAAAATTAAAGAATCATACTGTTGTGTGCGGCTATGGGCGTAATGGTAGGCAGGCGGTTGTAAAACTCAAAAAATTTAATATGCCTTACGTTGTAATTGAAAAAGACAAGGAATTGTTGGAGGAGTTAGACCGCAATAATATACTTTATATAGAAGGAGATGCTACAGGAGATGAAGCACTTGAAAAAGCAGCACTCGAAAATGCTAAAAGTTTAATTACAGCGTTACCGTCTGATGCTGATAATTTGTTTGTTGTACTCTCGGCGAGACAAATAAATAAAGATTTTACAATAATTAGTAGAGCTTCAAATGAATCTTCGTGTAGTAAATTAATGATTGCAGGAGCCACAAACATTATTATGCCCGATAAAATAGGTGGAGAACATATGGCATCTTTGGTTGTAACACCAGATTTGGTTGAATTTGTTGAAAAATTAACAATAACTGACGAGTGTTCAACTAATTTAGAAGAAATTTCTATTAACGATTTACCTTCTGAATTTTTAGATAAAACTATTTTAGATTTAGATGTGAGGCGAAAATCGGGCTGTACGGTAATAGGATTTAAAACTCCTCAAAATGAATACATTATAAACCCTGAAGCAACAACAAAATTAAAAGCAAACTCAAATTTAATTGTGCTTGGTAGACCAAATCAAATTGAAAAATTACGTCAAGTTTTATAATGTTACAAATTGTAGTGTTTATGGAATATTACAAGTTTAAAGATAAAAACTTGTAGCAACTTTTTTTTTTTGCCATATTGCAGCTACTTTTAAAAAATCTACCAAAAATTATGAATAAAAAGCTTCTATCACTATTAGTATTAGTATTACCATTCGCAACATTTGCTCAAGAAGTAGTTAAAAAAGGATTAGATGAAAAAATAGACCAAGCATTTGGTAATGCAACAGGTTGGTTTGTAGATTTCATCTTTTATCAAATTCCTTTTTCAGAAAATATTAAAATATATTGGGTGCTGTTCCCTTTGATTTTAGGAGCTACATATTTTACCTTTTATTTTAATTTTATAAATTTTAAAGGTTTTTTTACTTCAATAAAAATTGTAAGTGGTAAATATGATGATTTAGAAGGGAGAAAAGATCACAATGTAGAAGTTGCAGGAGCAGTGTTTACAGATGATGGTGATAACCCAGATACAATAAGAGTAGAAGGGCATACAGGTGAAGTTTCACACTTTCAAGCGTTAACAGCGGCCTTGTCGGCTACGGTTGGCTTAGGAAACATAGCAGGGGTTGCTATTGCAGTTTCTATTGGTGGAGCAGGTGCTACTTTTTGGATGATAGTAGCAGGATTTTTAGGTATGGCATCTAAATTTGTAGAATGTACCCTAGGTGTAAAATACAGAGATATAGAATCTGATGGTACCGTTTTTGGAGGGCCAATGTATTATTTAACAAAAGGTTTAAAAGCAAAAGGTTTAGGTAAATTAGGAAAAGTTTTAGCTGGAGTTTTTGCGGTATTTGTAATTGGAGGTTCTTTTGGAGGGGGAAACATGTTCCAAGTAAACCAAGCTTTTCAATTGGTTGAACATATAACAGGTGGAGAAAGCTCAATTTTATATGGGAAAGGATGGTTGTTTGGAATTATAATGGCTGTGCTAGTTGGTATCGTAATTATTGGAGGAATTAAAAAAATTGCCAAAGTAACAGATAAAATAGTTCCTTTTATGGTTGTAATTTACGTAGCAGCAGCACTTTTTGTTTTAATTTCAAAATATGATATGATTGGTGATGCCTTCTTGCAAATATTTTATGGAGCATTTAGCCCAGAAGGTGTAGTAGGAGGTGCCGTTGGTGTATTAGTTCAAGGATTTAGACGTGCGGCATTTTCAAATGAAGCAGGTGTAGGGTCAGCTTCTATCGCTCACTCAGCAGTAAAAACAAAATATCCAGCATCAGAAGGTATGGTAGCATTGTTAGAACCTTTTATTGATACCGTTGTTGTTTGTACTATGACTGCCTTGGTTTTGGTAATTACAGGAAATGTAGCTGCTGAAAACGCAAGTTTAAATGATGCTCAAGCAATTTTACTAACATCAGGAGCTTTTGCTTCGGTAATTTCTTGGTTTCCTTATGTTTTAACAATTGCCGTTGTATTATTTGCATTTTCAACAATGATTTCTTGGTCTTATTATGGTTTTCAGGGATGGGCTTATTTATTTGGAAGAACAAAAAAAATGGAATATGCTTATAAAATATTATTTCTTGTTTTTGTTGTAATTGGTTCAGCAGCAAGTTTAGGTTCGGTTATTGGTTTTTCTGATGCAATGATTTTTGCAATGATGGTGCCAAATATGATAGGTTTAGTATTGTTAGCACCAAAAGTGAAAGAAGAATTGAATAAATATATGGCGGCAATAAAATCTAGGAATACACAAGGATAAGATTCATAAAATGAACAATTCAAAATTCCATTTCAGTTACAATAAACGTCAACGAAATGGAATTTTATTTTTAGTATTAATTATTGTTCTACTCCAGTCAGTATTCTTTTTTGTTGATTTTTCTTCGAATGAAATAACTAATTTTTCAGAGAAGGAAATGATACTTTTTCAAAAAGAAATAGACTCTCTAAAAATAATTGAAATAGAAAATAAAAAGCCTAAAGTTTATTTGTTTAATCCAAATTTCATTACTGACTTTAAAGGTTATCAACTAGGTATGAGTATTGATGAAATTGATAGGCTTCACAATTACAGAAAAAGAGGAAGTTACGTTAATTCAATAAAGCAATTTCAAGAAGTAACAAAAGTAAGTGATAGTTTGTTAAATGAAATTAGTCCTAATTTTAAATTTCCAAAATGGGTAGATTTTAAAAAAACACCTCAAAAAAAGAAATTTATAAATTCATCTAAAAAAATAGTTGTAAAACAGGATATTAATACTGTAAACGCATCAGAATTAAGAATTGTGAATGGTATTGGTGAAAAATTGGCTGACAGAATTATAGCTTATAGAAATAAATTGCAAGGTTTTTCATTTGATAATCAGTTATATGAAGTATGGAATATTGATAAAGAAGTAATTGATAGAGTTTTGCAACGTTTTGAAGTTGTAAAACCTCCCCTTATTCAAAAACTTAATGTAAACGAGGCAACTTTTAAACAAGTTTTAGCTATTGTTTACATTGATTATGAACTCACCAAAAAAATAGTTAATTATAGAGATGAAGTTGCTGAGATTCAATCACTTGAAGAGTTGAAAAAAATTGATGGTTTTCCAATAGAAAAATTCGATAGAATAGCCTTATATTTGGTGGCTGAATAATAACATTTAAGATACTAGCCATTATGAATAGTATGTATTTTACCGAAGAACATGAAGCTTTTAGAAAAAGCTTTAGAGATTTTTTAAAAAAAGAAGTAATTCCCTACATTGATAAATGGGAAAAAACAGGCACTATTGATCGTTTTATTTGGAAAAAGTTTGGTGAAATGGGGTATTTTGGCTTGAATTCTCCAGAGGAATATGGTGGATTAAATTTAGATATTTTTTATACAATTATATTTTTAGAAGAGTTACAGAAGGTAAATTCAGGCGGATTTGCAGCAGCTATGTGGGCACATGTTTACCTTGCAATGACACATGTGAATAAGGAAGGTGATGATACTATAAAAAAAGACTATTTAACACCAAGTATTAATGGTGAAAAAATAGGATGTCTCTGTATTACAGAACCATTTGGAGGCTCTGATGTTGCAGGCATGAGAACAACAGCAATAAAAGAAGGCGATAATTATATCATTAATGGCTCAAAAACATTTATTACCAATGGTGTTTATTCAGATTATTTAATAGTAGCAGCAAAAACAGATACAACATCAAGAAATAAAGGAATTAGTATTTTTATCATAGATAGAGAAACTAAAGGAGTATCAGCTACGAAACTTGATAAATTAGGTTGGAGAGCATCTGATACGGGTGAAATAGCTTTTGATAATGTTGTAATTCCTGTGCGAAATTTAATGGGCGAAGAGGGTAAAGGCTTCTCATATATTATGAGTCATTTTTCTTTGGAAAGGTTAGTTATGGGAGTTAATGCGCATGCTAGAGCTGAGTTTGCTTTAGAATATGCTATACAGTATATGTCTGAAAGACAAGCTTTTGGTAAAACGCTTGATAAATTCCAAGTATTAAGGCATAAAGTTGCTGATATGGCAAGTGAAGTTGAAATGTGTAAAGAGTTTAATTATTCTATAGCAAAAAGATTAAATGAAGGTCAGTATATTGTTAAAGAAGCGAGTATGTCTAAATTGCTATCAACAAAAATGGCAGATACTGTTATAAATGAATGTTTGCAATTGTTGGGAGGCTATGGATATATGGAAGCGTACCCAATGGCAAGATTATTAAGAGATAGTAGGCTGGGGCAAATTGGAGGAGGAACCTCTGAAATATTAAGAGAAATTATTGCAAAAATAGTTATTGATAAAAAAGAATATAAGCCAGCTACATAATACACTTAAAATGATATTTATAATTTAAAAATAGATAAAAGTTTATTTAACTATTTTTATTTAATTTAATAGTCATGTTACTATCTAAAGTTTTCAACACTACAACGTTATTGTAAAAAAGTTTTCAACACTCCAACGTTTGCGTAATAATTTTAATTTCAATTGTGTCATTTTTAATTTTTAAATTCCATAAAACTTTTAAATACTATAAATGATGAAACCCCTTAAAATTTATTTTCAATTAATACTATTAAGTACTCTTTTTTTAGTTGCATGCTCTAAGGAAAATATAGAAGAATTACCTCGGTTAGAAGGTAAAATTAAATCAATTACACATGAAACTTCTGCTAGAACAGGTTTAAAACCTATAGGTTTAGGAGTTATGATGCAAGCTTTTTATTGGGATGTACCATCTGGAGGAACTTGGTGGAATACAGTAAAAGGTAAAGTTCAAAGTTGGAGCGACGTAGGAATAGATGCTATATGGCTTCCGCCAGCTTCAAAAGCCCAAAATGGCGCTTTTTCAATGGGGTATGATCCTTTTGATTATTACGATTTAGGTGAGTATAACCAAATGGGTAGTGTAGAAACGCGTTTTGGTTCAAAAACTGAATTAATAGACTTGATTAATGCTTCTCACTCAGCTCAATTAAGTGTAATAGCTGATATTGTTATCAATCATAACAGTGGAGGGGCAAGTGAAGCCAATCCTATTACTGGTACAAATACATGGACTAGTTTTACGCCATTATCAGGAAAGTTTAATAGAACATATGATGATTTTCATCCAAATAGTAATCACAGTTCCGATTCTGGTTACTTTGGAGGTTTTCCTGATTTATGTCATCATCAAATAAATGTACAAAATTGGTTATGGAAAGATACAGAATCTGTAGCTAAATATTATAAAGATGTTATAGGTTTTGATGGTTGGCGTTTTGATTATGTGAAAGGGTTTGAACCCTGGGTAGTTAAAGATTGGATTACAGAAGTTGGAGGGTTTAGTGTTGGTGAATACTGGGATTCAAATGTAAATACTTTAGATTGGTGGACAACTCAGTCACAAGCAAGTGCTTTTGATTTTGCTTGTTATTATAAAATGAATGAAGCATTTGATGGAAATAATTTAAATAAATTGAATGATGATATGTTGTGGAAACGGAATGCAAGTAAAGCAGTGACCTTTGTAACAAATCATGATACCGATGAAATTTTTTCAGGAAAAATGTTAGCATACGCTTATATTTTGACTCATGAAGGGTATCCTACTATCTTTTATAGAGATTATGAGGAATGGTTAGATAAAGAAAGATTAAATAATTTAATTTGGATTCATAATAATTTGGCTGGCGGTACTACAAATATTTTATATACAGATACAGATGAGTATATTGCAAAAAGAAATGGTTACAATAACGCGGGATTAGTTGTTTATATAAATAATTCAAATTATTGGCAAGAACGTTGGATTGAAACCAATTGGTCAAACACAACAATAAAAGACTATACAGGTTTCTCAAATTGGGAACCAACTACTCAATCTGGTAACTGGGTAAAAATACAAGCACCACCTAAAAGTTATTCTGTTTGGGCTCCAAAATAAATTTTCAAAATAAAAAGAACAAATAAAATAATTAGTTATATATTTGCAATCCAAAAATTAAAAGAAAACAGTTTGAAAGGAGGTGCCAACATATGTTAATTATACCTGTAAAGGACGGAGAAAATATAGATAGAGCGTTAAAACGTTACAAAAGGAAGTTTGATCGTACAAAAACAATGAAAAATTTACGTAACCGTAAACAATTCAATAAGCCTTCAGTAGTAAAGCGTGCTCGAAACATAAAAGCTCAATACGTTCAGAAATTGAGAACTGCTGAAGAGCAGAGTTAATTTATAGCTAAAAAATAATAAAACGTTAGTAATTACAAATAACAATTTGTAAATTTGTTACTAACGTTTTTTTTATGCCTATAAATGCCTTTATAAATTATTTAGCATTAGAAAAAAAATTTTCAAAACACACTACAACTGCCTATTCAAATGATTTAAATTCATTTCAGGTATTTTGCAATGAGGTATATAATGAGCAAAGTATTGTTGTTGTAAATTATACACAAATAAGAAGCTGGATAGTTAGTTTGGTTGAATCTAATCTTTCAAATCGGTCAATTAATAGAAAAGTTTCTTCATTGAAATCTTTCTATAAATTTCTTCAAAAAACGAAAGAGATTGAAGTAAATCCTTTAGCAAAACACAAAGCATTAAAAACGCCAAAACAAGTGCAAATCCCTTTTTCTGAAAAAGAAATAACAAATGCACTTAATTTAATGGATGAAAATTATGATTTTGAATCACTTAGAAATAAGTTAATAATTGAATTATTTTACTCAACAGGCATTAGAAGAAGTGAATTAATTAATATAAAAATTACAGATATTGATTTTGTTAATGAAACTGTTAAAGTATTAGGGAAAAGAAATAAAGAGCGGTTTATTCCGTTATTAAAGTCAGTTCAAAAATCATTAATTAAATACCTTGAAATACGCAATAAAAATGAAACCAATTCATCTTATTTGTTCATCACAAAAAAAGGTAAAATAATATACGATACACTTGTGTATCGAGTAATAAATAATTATTTTAGTAGTGTGTCATCAAAAGTAAAAAAAAGCCCTCATATTTTAAGGCATTCTTTTGCAACACATTTATTAAATGAAGGTGCTGATTTAAACTCGGTAAAAGAATTGCTTGGGCATTCTAGTTTAGCATCAACACAAGTTTATACCCATAGTAGTTTGGGAAAGTTAAAGGAAGTGTATAATAAAACTCACCCAAGGAGTGAAAAAATCTAATTTATTATGAAAGTACGTGTACAGTCTGTTAATTTCAATGCTGATGTAAATCTTATTGAATTTGTTGAAAAAAAATTAAATAGTTTAGAAAAATATTATGATAGAATTGTTGATGCAGAGGTATTTTTAAAAGTTCAGCAAACAAGTGATAAAAAAAATAAATTAGTAGATATTAAATTGGGTATTCCAGGAAATGATTTGGTAGTTAAAAAGCAAAGTAAAACATTTGAAGAAGGGGTGATGTTAGCTACTGATTCACTGAAGAGACAGCTAACAAAAAAGAAGGAAAAAGTTAGGGCTAAATAAAAAGTTAAAAATTAATTAAAAAAGTTTTGTATAAAGAGTAAAACTTTAATACATTTGCAGTCCGTTAGAAATAGCGGGCTTCTTTTATGGAGTAAAATGCCGATGTAGCTCAGCTGGCTAGAGCAGCTGATTTGTAATCAGCAGGTCGTGGGTTCGAGTCCCTCTATCGGCTCAGATCTTTGAAAAAATGGTGAGATACTCAAGTGGCCAACGAGGGCAGACTGTAAATCTGCTGCGCAAGCTTCGAAGGTTCGAATCCTTCTCTCACCACAACTAATTTGTAGAAATATAAACTAGTGAGGAATTGAAAAAAATATTGCGAGAGTAGCTCAGTTGGTAGAGCTTCAGCCTTCCAAGCTGACTGTCGCCGGTTCGAGCCCGGTCTCTCGCTCTTTTTTTTGGCCGGTGTAGCTCAGTGGTAGAGCGTTTCCTTGGTAAGGAAGAGGTCACGGGTTCAATTCCCGTCATTGGCTCAAGAATAAAATAGAATGAATTAAACACTATATATAACTAAGATTTAAAATTTAAATAATCATGGCAAAAGAACATTTTGATCGCTCCAAACCACATTTAAATATTGGTACTATTGGACACGTTGACCACGGTAAAACAACTTTAACTGCTGCAATTACTGTAGTATTAGCAGAAAAAGGTCTTTCTGAAGTAAAAGACTTTGACCAAATTGATAATGCTCCTGAAGAAAAAGAAAGAGGTATTACAATTAATACAGCTCACGTAGAATATCAAACCGCTAATCGTCACTATGCGCATGTTGATTGTCCAGGTCACGCGGATTACGTAAAAAACATGGTAACAGGTGCCGCTCAAATGGATGGTGCTATTATTGTTGTTGCAGCTACTGATGGGCCTATGCCTCAAACAAGAGAGCATATCTTATTGGGTCGTCAAGTTGGTATTCCAAGATTGGTTGTATTCATGAATAAAGTGGATATGGTTGATGATGAGGAACTTTTAGAACTTGTTGAAATGGAAATTAGAGATTTATTATCATTCTATGATTATGATGGAGATAATACACCTGTAATTCAAGGTTCAGCTTTGGGAGGATTGAATAAAGAGCCAAAGTGGATGGATAAAATAATGGAGTTGATGGATGCAGTTGATACTTGGATTGAGTTACCAAAGCGTGATGTTGAGAAAGATTTCTTAATGCCAATTGAAGATGTTTTTTCAATTACTGGTCGTGGAACTGTTGCAACTGGTCGTATTGAAACAGGTGTTGCTAATACAGGTGATCCAGTTGATATTATTGGTATGGGTGCTGAAAAATTAACTTCTACAATTACAGGAGTTGAGATGTTCCGTAAAATATTAGATAGAGGTGAAGCAGGAGATAATGTAGGTATTTTGTTAAGAGGTATCGCAAAAGAAGATATTAAAAGAGGTATGGTAATCTGTAAACCAGGTTCTGTAACTCCACATGCTAAGTTTAAAGCTGAGGTGTATGTTCTTAAGAAAGAAGAAGGTGGTCGTCATACGCCATTCCATAATAACTATCGTCCACAGTTTTATGTGCGTACAACAGATGTAACAGGTACTATTCAATTACCTGATGGAGTTGAAATGGTAATGCCAGGTGATAACTTGACAATTACTGTAGAATTACACCAACCAATTGCATTAAACGTTGGTTTGCGTTTTGCAATTCGTGAAGGAGGTAGAACAGTAGGTGCAGGTCAGGTAACAGAAATGTTAGATTAATTATACACCTAAATAAAAGAGTAATTATAGGTGCTTCTTTTAAGGAGGCACCTTATCTTTACGGGTGTAGCTCAGTTGGTAGAGCACTGGTCTCCAAAACCAGGTGTCGGGAGTTCGAGTCTCTCCACCCGTGCGAATGAAATAAATATGAGATGAAAGCATATCCTGAGTGTAGTTAAAGGAAAATGAATTTTATCCATAAAAATAAAAAAAAATGAATTTAGTTAATTATATAAAGGACTCATTTGAAGAGTTGCGTAATAAAGTTTCTTGGATACCTTGGGAAGAAGCTCAAAAATCTACGGTAGTTGTTGCAGCTTTTACAGTGTTATTTGCATTGGCAGTATTTCTTGTAGATAAAGTTTTTCAAGCAGGTTTAGTTGAATATTTTAAACTATTTTAAATAATATTAAAGTTTATATATGACTGATTCTATTAAAAAATGGTATGTGGTTCGAGCTATTGGAGGGCAAGAAAATAAAGTGAAAACTTATATTGAAAATGAAATTGCTCGTTTAGGAATGACCGATTATGTTGATAGAGTTTTGGTGCCAACTGAAAAAGTAATTCAAATACGAAACGGAAAGAAAGTACATAAAGAACGTGTTTATTTTCCTGGTTACGTAATGATTGAAGCAAACTTAAGTGGAGAACTTCCACATATAATTAAGTCTATAACAGGAGTAATAGGTTTTTTAGGAGAAGTTAAAGGTGGTGATCCTGTGCCCATGAGAAAAGCTGAAATAAACCGTATGCTTGGTAAAGTAGATGAATTATCTATACAGAATGACAATGTTGCAATACCTTATGTTATAGGCGAAACAGTAAAAGTAATTGATGGACCGTTTAATGGTTTTGATGGTACTATAGAAAAAATAAATGAAGAAAAACGCAAACTTGAAGTAATGGTTAAGATTTTTGGAAGAAAAACACCATTAGAATTAAGTTATATGCAAGTAGATAAAATTTCATAATTGTTACAATAATTTTGATATTATATTTTTGCTTCCAATTAAAAATGTATTATCTAACTTAAGATTAAAAAATGGCAAAAGAAGTAAGTAAGGTTGTAAAATTACAAGTTCGAGGAGGTGCTGCAAACCCATCACCACCAGTTGGACCTGCTTTAGGTGCTGCCGGAGTTAATATAATGGAGTTCTGTAAGCAATTTAATGCAAGAACTCAAGATAAACAAGGAAAAGTTTTACCAGTAGCAATTACTGTATATAAAGATAAATCTTTTGATTTTGTTGTAAAAACTCCACCAGCAGCTGTACAAATATTAGAAGCAGCCAAAATAAAAAAAGGTTCTCCAGAACCTAATCGAAATAAAGTAGCTACAGTTACTTGGGATCAATTGAAAACAATTGCAGAAGATAAAATGGTAGATTTGAATGCATTTACTGTTGAGTCTGCTATGCTAATGATGGCTGGTACTGCACGTTCAATGGGTATTAAAGTAAAAGGGAAAGCTCCTGTAAAACAATAAAACAGTTATTAAAAATGGCAAAATTAACTAAAAAGCAAAAAGTAGCATATGATAAGTTTGATAAAACTCAATCTTATTCATTAAAAGACGCTTCTGCTTTAGTAAAAGAAATTACTTCTGTGAATTTTGATGCATCTATTGATTTAGCTGTTAGATTAGGAGTAGATCCTCGTAAAGCAAATCAAATGGTTAGAGGGGTAGTAACATTACCTCACGGAACTGGTAAAGATGTTAAAGTATTAGCATTAGTAACTCCAGATAAAGAAGCCGATGCAAAAGAAGCAGGAGCTGATTATGTTGGATTAGACGAATACCTTCAAAAAATAAAAGGAGGATGGACAGATGTTGACGTTATTATTACAATGCCTAGTGTTATGGGTAAATTAGGTCCTTTAGGTCGTATTTTAGGACCAAGAGGTTTAATGCCTAACCCAAAAACAGGTACTGTAACTATGGATGTTGCAAGAGCTGTAAAAGAAGTAAAAGCTGGTAAAATAGACTTTAAAGTTGATAAAACGGGTATTGTACACGCTGCAATAGCAAAAGTATCATTTGATGCTAATAAAATTGCTGAAAATGCAGATGAGTTATTGCAAACAATATTAAAGTTGAGACCAACTGCAGCAAAAGGAACGTATGTTAAAAGTATTTACTTATCTAGTACTATGAGTCCAGGAATAAGTATAGATGCTAAATCAGTTAATTAAAGTTAAAACTTAGTAATTATGACGAGAGAAGAAAAATCACAAGTAATAGAAGCTTTAACAACACAGTTAACTGAAGGTAATATTATCTATTTAGCAGATATTTCAGGATTAAATGCTTTAGATACATCTAATTTACGTAGAGCTTGTTTTAAAGCAAATGTAAAACTAGCTGTTGTTAAAAATACCTTGCTTGAAAAAGCAATGGAAAAATCTGATAAGGATTTTGGAGATCTACCAGGAATATTAAAAGGAAATACTTCCTTAATGTTTTCGGAAACAGGTAATGCTCCTGCAAAAGTTATTAAAGAATTTCGTAAAAAATCTGATAAGCCCGTATTAAAAGGAGCTTATGTTGAAGAAGCAATTTATGTTGGAGATGACCAATTAGATATGCTTGTAAGCATTAAGTCTAAAGAAGAACTTATTGGAGATATTATTTCATTATTACAATCACCAGCTAAAAACGTTATTTCAGCGTTACAGTCTGGAGGTAATAAACTATCAGGAATTCTGAAAACATTATCAGAAAAATAAATAAGTGCACTAATAAACTAAATAATAAAAATTAAACAAAGAGAAATGGCAGATTTAAAAGATTTCGCAGAACAACTTGTTAACTTAACAGTAAAAGAAGTAAATGAGTTAGCTAATATTTTAAAAGACGAATATGGTATTGAACCAGCAGCAGCAGCAGTTGCAGTTGCAGGACCAGCAGCTGGTGGAGAAGATGCAGCTGAAGAACAAACTGAATTCGACGTAATTTTAAAAGCAGCAGGTCAATCTAAATTAGCAGTTGTTAAATTGGTTAAAGAATTAACTGGTTTAGGATTAAAAGAAGCTAAAGGGATTGTAGATAGCGCACCAGCACCAATTAAAGAAGGTATATCTAAAGATGAAGCTGAAGGATTAAAAGCGTCATTAGAAGAAGCAGGAGCAGAGGTTGAGCTTAAGTAAGCTTTCAATCGCTAAACAATTTAAGGTTTAGGTCTTAGGTGCAATCCTTAGACCTAAACCATTTTGCGTATATATTCGTTCTTATATTTTAATAGTTTTTTAACCTAAAGTTTTTGTCCATTGGCCACAAAAAAATTCACCGAAAGAATAAACTTTGCATCAGCAAAATTGGTAATGGAATATCCAGATTTTCTAGATATTCAAGTGAAATCATTTCAAGATTTTTTCCAACTTAAAACCAAAGCTGACGAACGAAGTACCGAAGGATTATATAAAACCTTCCTTGACAACTTCCCAATTACTGATACTCGAAACAATTTTGTACTAGAGTTTATAGATTATTTTGTAGATCCTCCTAGATATTCTATCCAAGAATGTATAGAAAGAGGTTTAACCTACTGTGTTCCTTTAAAAGCACGTCTAAAATTATACTGTACAGATCCAGAACATGAAGATTTTGAAACAATAGTACAAGATGTTTATCTTGGTACAATTCCTTATATGACTCACAGTGGTACTTTTTGTATTAATGGAGCAGAAAGAGTTGTTGTTTCTCAATTGCATCGTTCACCAGGAGTATTTTTTGGACAGTCGTTCCACGCAAACGGAACAAAATTATATTCAGCAAGAGTAATTCCTTTTAAGGGTTCTTGGATTGAGTTTGCAACAGATATCAATCAAGTAATGTATGCTTACATTGATAGAAAGAAAAAATTACCTGTAACTACGCTATTTAGAGCTATTGGTTACGAAAGAGATAAAGACATTCTTGAAATTTTTGATCTTGCAGAAGAAGTGAAGGTTTCAAAAAGTGGACTTAAAAAAGTTTTAGGCAGAAAATTAGCAGCACGTGTATTAAAAACTTGGTTTGAAGACTTTGTTGATGAAGATACCGGTGAAGTTGTTTCTATTGAAAGAAATGAAATTGTATTAGATAGAGATACAATTTTAGAAAAAGACCAAATTGAAGAAATTATTGAGTCTGGTTCTAAAACCATTTTGCTTCATAAAGAGAATAACGAAATGGCAGATTATGCAATTATTCATAATACGCTACAGAAAGATCCAACAAACTCCGAAAAAGAAGCTGTTGAACACATCTACAGGCAATTGCGTAATGCTGAACCGCCAGATTTTGAAACGGCAAAAGGTATTATAGACAAATTATTCTTTTCTGAACAACGTTATAACTTAGGTGAGGTTGGACGTTATAGAATGAACAAAAAGTTAAACCTGAATGAAGATATCAATCAAAAAGTTTTAACAAAATTAGATATTATTACCATTATCAAAAACTTGATAAAACTGGTAAACTCTAAAGCTGAAGTAGATGATATTGATCATTTATCTAACCGTCGTGTACGTACAGTTGGAGAGCAATTAGCAAGTCAATTTGGCGTAGGTTTATCTCGTATGGCTCGTACTATACGTGAACGTATGAATGTGCGTGATAATGAGGTGTTTACACCTATAGATTTGATTAATGCGAAGACATTATCATCTGTTATAAACTCATTTTTTGGAACAAATCAGCTATCTCAATTTATGGATCAAACAAATCCATTGGCTGAGATTACACATAAAAGAAGATTATCAGCTTTAGGCCCTGGAGGCTTATCTAGAGAAAGAGCTGGGTTTGAGGTGCGTGATGTTCACTATACACATTATGGTCGTTTATGCCCAATTGAAACTCCTGAGGGACCAAATATTGGTTTAATTTCATCTTTGGCAGTTTTTGCAAAAGTGAATAATTTAGGATTTATAGAAACTCCTTATAGAGAAGTTAATAAAGGTATTGTAGACACTGTTAACAAACCAAAGTATCTTAGTGCTGAAGAAGAAGAAGGAAAGAAATTTGCACAATCTAATCTTCCTTTAGATGAAAATGGAAAATTTACTGAAGAAAAAGTAATCGTTCGTGAAGAAGCTGACTATCCGGTAGTTGAGCCTACAAAGGTTAATTATATGGATGTGGCACCAAATCAAATCGCGTCAATATCAGCTTCATTAATTCCGTTTTTAGAGCATGATGATGCCAACCGTGCATTGATGGGGTCAAATATGATGCGTCAAGCTGTACCTTTAATGAAACCAGAATCTCCAATTGTTGGTACTGGTTTAGAACGTAGAGTAGCAAAAGATTCTCGAATATTAATGAATGCAGAAGGAGCTGGTTTGGTAAAATATGTTGATGCAAATACCATTGAAATTAAATATGACAGAACTGATGAAGATCGTATTGTAAGTTTTGATGGAGATAGTAAAACATACAATTTAATTAAGTTTAGAAAAACAAACCAAGGAACTTCAATTAACTTAAAACCTATTGTTAAAAAAGGAGATAGAGTTGAAAAAGGGCAGGTGCTTTGTGAAGGGTATGCTACACAAAACGGTGAATTAGCACTAGGTAGAAATATGAAAGTTGCCTTTATGCCTTGGAAAGGATATAACTTTGAAGATGCAATTGTAATTTCTGAAAAAGTTGTAAAAGAAGATATCTTTACATCTATTCATATTGATGAATATTCAATGGATGTTAGAGATACTAAATTAGGTGCTGAAGAATTAACAAATGATATTCCAAATGTTTCAGAAGAAGCTACAAAAGATTTAGATGAAAATGGAATGATTCGTATTGGTGCCGAAGTAAAACCAGGAGATATTTTAATTGGTAAAATTACACCAAAAGGAGAATCTGATCCTACACCAGAAGAAAAATTACTAAGAGCTATTTTTGGGGATAAAGCAGGTGATGTGAAAGATGCTTCTTTAAAAGCTTCACCATCACTAAGAGGTATTGTTATAGATAAAAAATTATTTGAACGTGCCGTAAAAGATAAATCTAAACGAGCACAAGATAAAATTAGCATTGCCAACTTAGAGAGTAAATATACTGCGAAATTTGAAGAATTACGTTCTGTATTAACAGATAAATTGTTTTCACTAATAAGTGGAAAAACTTCGCAGGGAGTATTAAACGATTTAGGAGAGGAAATACTTCAAAAAGGGAAAAAGTATACTTTAAAAATGTTAAATTCTGTTCCAGATTTTGCCTATTTAACGAAAGGTACTTGGACTACGGATAGTCATCTTAATAAATTAGTTGTTGAATTAATTCACAACTACAAAATTAAAGTGAATGACTTACAAGGAGGTTTAAGACGTGAAAAATTTACAGTTTCAGTTGGTGATGAGTTACCTGCAGGAATTTTAAAATTAGCAAAAGTATACGTTGCTAAAAAACGTAAATTAAAAGTAGGTGATAAAATGGCAGGACGACATGGTAACAAAGGTATTGTTGCCCGTATTGTTCGTCAAGAAGACATGCCTTTCTTAGAAGATGGAACTCCAGTTGATATTGTATTAAATCCATTAGGTGTACCATCACGTATGAATATTGGACAGATTTATGAAACTGTTCTTGGATGGGCAGGTCAAAAAACGGGACAAAAGTTTGCAACACCTATTTTTGATGGTGCAACTATTGATGAAATTGATAAACTAACTGATGAAGCAGGAGTACCACAATATGGACACACATACTTATATGATGGAGGAACAGGGGAACGATTTGATCAAAAAGCCACAGTTGGTGTTATTTATATGATTAAATTAGGTCATATGATTGATGATAAAATGCACGCACGTTCAATAGGTCCTTATTCATTAATTACGCAACAACCACTTGGTGGTAAAGCACAATTTGGAGGTCAACGTTTTGGAGAAATGGAAGTTTGGGCACTTGAAGCTTATGGGGCATCAAGTACTTTACGTGAAATTTTGACAGTAAAATCGGATGATGTTTTAGGAAGAGCTAAAACATATGAAGCTATTGTTAAAGGAGATCCAATGCCAGAACCAGGTTTACCAGAGTCATTTAACGTATTAATGCACGAGCTTAGAGGCCTTGGATTAGACGTTAGATTAGAAGAATAATAACTAAAATATATAGTTAGGAGGTTTTTCCTCCTAACTATTCATTATATTTTTACATTTTTAAAATTCGAATCCATCATTATATTATGGCAAGAAAAAACGAGAAATACACTGTAAAAAAATTTAACAAAATTTCAATTGGTTTAGCATCTCCAGAAGCAATTCTAGAGAAATCAAGAGGAGAAGTGTTAAAACCTGAAACTATTAATTACCGCACACATAAACCTGAAAGAGATGGATTATTTTGCGAACGTATTTTTGGACCAATAAAAGATTATGAATGTGCTTGTGGGAAATACAAGAGAATTCGTTACAAAGGAATAGTTTGTGACCGTTGTGGTGTTGAAGTAACCGAAAAGAAAGTTCGAAGAGATAGAGTAGGACATATTAACTTGGTGGTTCCTGTAGCTCACATTTGGTATTTTAAATCACTACCTAATAAAATGGGGTATCTGTTAGGGTTACCGTCTAAAAAGTTAGATATGATTATTTACTACGAACGTTATGTAGTAATTCAACCAGCTGGAGCAACAAATTCAGAAGGGGAACCATTGCAAAAAATGGATTTCTTAACAGAAGAGGAATATTTAGATATTCTTGAAAGTTTTCCACCTGAAAATCAATACTTAGATGATAATGATCCTGATAAGTTTATAGCTAAAATGGGGGCAGCTTGTTTAATTGATTTATTCAATCGTATTGACTTAGATGAATTATCTTATGAGTTGAGACACAAAGCAAATACTGAAACATCTAAACAACGTAAAACAGAAGCATTAAAAAGGTTAAATGTTGTTCAAGCATTTAGAGATGCCAATAAAAATAGAGAAAATCGTCCAGAATGGATGATAATGAAAGTAATACCGGTAACTCCACCAGAATTACGCCCATTAGTACCTTTAGATGGTGGTAGATTTGCAACATCAGATTTGAATGATTTGTACCGAAGAGTTATTATACGTAACAATCGTTTAAAAAGATTGGTTGAAATTAAAGCTCCTGAAGTAATTTTACGTAATGAAAAGCGTATGTTACAAGAATCAGTAGATTCATTATTTGATAATACACGTAAATCCTCAGCAGTTAAAACAGAATCTAATAGACCACTAAAATCTTTATCAGATTCGTTAAAAGGAAAGCAAGGGCGTTTTCGTCAGAACTTACTAGGTAAACGTGTAGATTATTCTGCGCGTTCTGTAATTGTTGTAGGTCCAGAGTTAAAGTTATCTGAATGTGGTATTCCAAAAGATATGGCTGCAGAACTTTATAAACCTTTTGTAATTCGAAAATTAATAGAAAGAGGAATTGTAAAAACAGTTAAATCTGCAAAGAAAATTATAGATAAAAGAGAACCGGTTGTATGGGATATTTTAGAAAATGTTTTAAAAGGACATCCTGTATTACTTAACCGGGCTCCTACATTACACCGTTTAGGTATTCAAGCTTTTCAACCAAAATTAATTGAAGGAAAAGCCATACAATTACACCCATTGGCCTGTACAGCATTTAATGCCGATTTTGATGGTGACCAAATGGCAGTACATTTACCATTAGGGCCTGAAGCTATTTTAGAGTGTCAGTTATTAATGTTAGGCTCTCATAATATTTTAAATCCAGCAAACGGAGCACCAATTACGGTACCATCTCAAGATATGGTGTTGGGATTGTATTATATGACCAAGGAAAGAAAATCTACTCCTGAATATCACGTAAAAGGAGAAGGGTTAACTTTTTATTCTCCGCAAGAAGTTACTATTGCTTTTAATGAAAATCAAGTTGATTTAAATGCAAGAATTAAAGTAAGAACAAAAGATTTTAATGAAAAAGGTGAACTTGTTAACCAAATAATTGAAACTACAGTTGGTAGAGTGTTATTTAATGAAGTTGTTCCAATTGAAGCAGGTTATATTAATGAAGTACTTACTAAAAAATCTTTGAGAGATATTATTGGAAAAGTATTAAAAGTAACAGATGTTCCAACTACAGGGAAGTTTTTAGATGCAATGAAATCTATGGGATATACCTTTGCATTTAAAGGAGGTTTATCATTTAGTTTGGGAGATATTATCATTCCACCAGAGAAGTATACAATGATTGCTGAAGCAAATGCACAGGTTGACAATATTATGGTAAACTATAATATGGGTATGCTAACTAATAAGGAACGTTATAACCAAGTAATTGATATTTGGGGATCTACAAATAATCGTTTAACTGAACTTTCAATGAAACGTTTACGTGAAGATCAACAAGGATTTAATTCGGTATTTATGATGTTAGACTCAGGTGCAAGGGGTTCTAAAGAACAAATTCGCCAGTTAACAGGTATGCGTGGATTAATGGCAAAACCTAAAAAATCTACATCTAGTGGTGGTGAAATTATTGAAAATCCAATTTTATCAAACTTTAAAGAAGGTTTATCAATTTTAGAGTATTTTATTTCAACTCACGGTGCACGTAAAGGTTTAGCCGATACAGCATTAAAAACTGCAGATGCAGGTTATTTAACACGTAGATTAGTTGATGTTTCACAAGATGTTATTATTAATGAAGATGATTGTGGTACATTAAGAGGGTTAATAGTACAACCACTTAAAAAGAATGATGAAATTGTTGAGACTTTAAGCGAAAGAATTGAAGGACGTGTATCTTTACATGATGTTGTTGATCCTATTACGGAAGAAATATTGGTTAATTCTGGTGATGAAATTTCTGAAGAAATAGCAAAACGTATTGAAAATTCACCTATAAACGGAGTGGAAGTACGTTCTGCATTAACATGCGAAGCTAAAAAAGGTATTTGTGCAAAATGTTACGGTCATAGTTTATCAACCAAAAAAATGGTACAAAAGGGTGAAGCTGTTGGAGTTGTGGCAGCACAATCCATTGGTGAGCCTGGTACACAGTTAACACTTAGAACATTCCACGTTGGGGGTGTTGCTGGTAATATTTCAGAAGACAATAACTTGCAAACTAAGTTTGCCGGAAAAGCTGTAATTGATGATTTAAGAACGGTTAAAGGAACTGATAATGATGGGAAAAGTATTAATATTGTAATTTCTAGAACATCTGAAATTAAAGTTGTTGATGAAAAAACTGGTTTAATTCTTAGTACAAATAATATCCCTTACGGTTCAACTATTTTTGTTAAAAATGGTCAAAAACTTAAAAAAGACGATATAATTTGTAAATGGGATCCATTTAATGGAGTAATTGTTTCAGAATTTGCGGGAACAATACAGTTTGAAAATATTGAAGTTGGTATTAACTATCTTGTTGAAATTGATGAGCAAACAGGTTTCCAAGAAATGGTTATTATTGAATCTAAAAACAAAAAAACGATTCCAACACTATTAGTGATGGATGACAATGATAACGTGATTAGATCTTATAACTTACCAGTAGGTGCACATTTAATTGTTGAAGATGGTGAAAAAATTGTATCAGGTAAGGTAATCGTTAAAATACCTCGTAAATCAGGAAGATCTGGTGATATTACGGGAGGTTTACCACGTGTAACAGAATTATTTGAAGCACGTAACCCATCTAACCCTGCTGTTGTTTCTGAAATTGACGGAGTCGTTTCTTTTGGAAAAATTAAGCGTGGAAATCGAGAAATTATTGTAGAATCTAAATTAGGAGAGATTAAAAAATATTTAATTAAACTTTCTAATCAAATTTTGGTTCAAGAAAATGATTTTATCAAAGCAGGGATGCCTTTATCAGAAGGAGCTGTTACACCAAACGACATCTTAAATATTCAAGGGCCAGGTAAGGTTCAAGAGTATTTAGTAAATGAAATTCAAGAAGTATATCGTTTGCAAGGGGTGAAAATTAACGACAAGCATTTTGAAGTTGTAGTTCGTCAAATGATGCGTAAGGTTAAAATTATAGATTCTGGAGATACATTATTTTTAGAAAATCAATTGATTCATAAAAACGATTTTATTCAAGAAAATGATAAAATTTATGGAATGAAAGTTGTTGAGAATGCAGGAGATTCTGAGAATTTAAAAGAAGGTCAAATAATTAGCTCTCGTCAATTACGCGATGAAAATTCTGTATTGCGAAGAGAAGATAAAAATTTAGTTGAAGCTAGAGATGCTAAACCAGCAACGGCTGAGCAAATTTTACAAGGTATTACTAGAGCTTCTTTACAAACTAAATCATTTATTTCTGCGGCATCGTTCCAAGAAACAACTAAAGTATTAAATGAAGCTGCTGTTAGTGGTAAAGTTGATACATTGGAAGGATTGAAAGAAAATGTAATTGTTGGTAAACGAATTCCAGCAGGTACAGGTATGAGAGAATACGATAATATTATTGTAGGCTCAAAAGAAGAAATGGAATCAAGTTTATAATTATGAGTGATCAAAAATCTAAAAACGAGGGACAAATTAATATTGAACTAGATGAAAAAATAGCCGAAGGGATATATGCAAATTTGGCCATTATTAATCATTCAGTATCTGAATTTATTGTTGATTTTGTTAGTGTTATGCCAGGGCAACCGAAGGCGAAAGTTAAATCGAGAATAATTTTAACGCCTCAACATGCAAAGAGGTTAGTAAAAGCACTCGCTGAAAATGTAAAAAGATTTGAGAAAAGTCATGGAGAAATAAAAGATTATGAACAGCCTCCAATACCAATGAATTTTGGACCCACTGGAGAAGCATAAAAAGTTAAAGAGTCGAACATTTGTTCGGCTCTTTTTTGTTAAAATAGTATGCTACATTAAATCTTATTTTTAGATTTGCCGCTTTATAATTAAGAAATTAAATGAATGAAAACAATTTATAAATTAAGTGTTGTTTTACTGTTTTTTAGTATTTCAATAAATGCACAAAAAGACACCATTAAATTAAAAGAGGTTTCTATTACATCAAATAGAATTTCTTTGCCTTTTTCTAAAACATCCCGTACAATTACTCTTATTAGAGCTAATGATATAATTGAATCTTCAGCAAAAAACATTGAAGATTTACTGCAAACTGTCGCAGGAATTGATGTTAGACGTAGAGGAATTGATGGTATGCAGTCTGATTTATATATAAGAGGTGGAAATTTTAATCAAACATTGGTGTTGATTGATGGTATAAAAATGGATGATATTCAGACAGGGCATCATACTATGAATGCAATTTTACCACTAGAGAGTATAGAAAGAATAGAAATTATTAAAGGGCCAGCAGCTCGTATTTATGGTCAAAATGCCTTTACGGGCGCAATAAACATTGTTACTAAAAAAATAACAAATGATGCTTTAAATTTAAGTATGGGATATGGCTCCTATAATAATAAAAAAACAATTACTTCATTAAGCCAAAAATTTAAAAATGGAGTTACTTTTTTAGTGCTTAATTATCAAAAATCTGATGGATATAGATTTAATACAGATTTTGAAAATACCTCAGTCTTTTTTAAATCAAACTTTAAAAAATATAGTTTAATAACTTCATTTACCCAACGAAAATTTGGTGCAAATGGATTTTACGCAAGTCCGAATTTTAAAAATCAGTATGAAGAAACACAAACGAGCCTAGTTGGTGTGTCTTCCTCTTATAAATTGAAAAACTTTATACTAAAACCAAAATTATATTGGAGAAGAAATCAAGATATGTATTTGTTTTTGCGTGAAAATCCATCCTATTTTAGGAATTTACATATCTCTAATAAAATTGGAGCTGAAACGAGTATGGTTTTTAATTCTAATTTTGGGAAAACAGGTATAGGAATTGATGTGTCAAGAACATTTTTAGTTAGTAATAATTTAGGTAATCATAACCGTACAGCCATTACAGGTTTTTTAGAACAACGGTTTGAATTATTTAATGATATAGTAGATGTAACACCGGGCTTTTCAATAAGTTATTATTCTGATTTTAAAACAAATATTTTCCCAGGTATTGACATAGGTTATCGTATATCTGAAAAATTTAAGTTATATGGAAATATTGGATATACTTATAGAGTACCTACGTTTACAGATATGTTTTATATTGGACCTACAACTCAAGGAAATAAAAACCTAAAGCCTGAGTCTGCTTTGTCAGAAGAACTAGGATTTAAATATACAACTACAAAAGTACAATTTAATGTTGCTCTTTTTAAAAGGACATCAGATAACTTAATTGATTGGACTAAGGAAAATGAGGAAGATAAATGGGAGACGAGAAACTTTAGTGAAGTACTAACACAAGGGTTTGAAACCACAATTAATTATAATTTTAAAATTAGAAAGTATTATCAAAAAATAACGATGAGTTATAGTTTTATTGAAGATAATATTAAAGACAATAATGTACAATTTACACGCTATTCTTTAAATAGTATAAAGCATCAATTCAATTCAAACATTCATTTTAAATTAAATGCCACCCTAAGTCAAAATATATCTTATAAATATGTTGAGAGAACGGATGGAGTGAGTTATAGTGTTGTAGATGCAAAATTTTTGGTAAGTATTAAAAACAATATTGAATTTTCTGTAGTAGCTAATAACATCTTCAATACTATTTATACAGAAACTAATTTAGTGCCAATGCCAAAAGGAAATATTATGTTTAGTGCAAAATATGCTATATATTAAATGTAAATAGTTAAAAATACACAAAGCATTAAATTTTAATTACCGTAAATAAAAAGTAAATTATTAATTGTAAATTGGAATTTTTAAAAGTAGTTTTATGGAAGAAAGAATAAAAACATTTGAAGAGTTCTACCCTTTTTATTTAAAACAACACAGTAATAAAATTTGTAGATTATTACATATTATAGGAACAACTTTTGTTTTGGCTATGACTTTAACCGCTGTTCTATATTTAAATCCCTATTGGCTATTATTTGTTCCAATTGTAGGTTATGGATTTGCTTGGGTTGGCCACTTCTTTTTTGAAAAAAATAAACCAGCCACATTTAAGTATCCATTGTGGAGTTTACGATCTGATTTTAAAATGTATTTTGAATTTTTTTCAGGAAAAATAACATTAAATTCTGAAAAAGATTGAAGGTTTTGTAATTACAAATGCTTTTTTACGACTGTATTAAAAACTAAAAATTAAACAGTATGATAAGAATTGTATTTATAACACTTTTTCAGTTATTATTTGTAGTTGAAGCTTCATCACAAATAGATAATAATTATTTAAAAGTTGGAGATAAAGCACCTGTAATTAGAGGGATTGATCAATTTAATTCTGAAATTAATTCCAATAAAATTTTACAAAACAAAAAAATATTATTACTGTTTTATAGGGGTAATTGGTGTCCATATTGTAAAAAGCATTTAGCTAGTTTACAGGAGAATCTAGAAAAATTTATAAAAAATGGAGTATTTGTTATTGTAGTTACTCCTGAAAAAGTTGAAAAGATTAAAGAAACTACAAGTAAATTTAATTCCAAGTTTTCAATCATTCATGATTTTAATAATAAAATTATGAATGATTATAAAGTAGCTTTTAAAGTTACTAAAGAGAATGTTCCTAAATATTTTGAATTTACCCTCAAAAGAGTTCGTGAATATAATGAAAAAGAAAATAATGTACTACCTGTGCCAGCTACTTACATGATAGATAAAAACCATAGAATAAGTTATGTTCATTATGATTCCGACTATAAAAAAAGAGCTAATTTAACTGAAATCTTAAACAAAATAGAATAGCCTTGAATTTGCATATATGCTAATTATTAAGTCTTGTATTGTCAATAATACATATGTTTAGTGATATAATGTTAATATTTTATTAAATATTTAATAAAAAATAGGATTGAAACTTAAAAATGTTGTACTTTTGCACTGTAAATTAACAACTAATACATACTGTTATGAAAGTAAGTAAAAAAATTAAAAATCAGGATAGTAAAAGAAGACTAAATGTAGTCGATTTTAGAAATACAAAAAGTGTAACTTGGAATAGTAAAAGAAGATTTGGTATATAAGATTTGAAAAAGCGTTATAAATTATTTGAATTAGAAGCGATAGGTTAACCTATCGCTTTTTTTATTTAATTGTTAAAATAACTCTTCAGTATCAATGGTTAAGTTTTGTAAAAATTGGATTGTTTTCTTTATTTCTAAATTTAAAACTGTATCATTTTCTATAAAGGCAACTTCGCTTTTATACTGTTTTAAAAATGATTCTATAAAAGGCGATGATTTTTTAGGAGCTCTAAAATAAATTGCTTGTGAAGCATTCAATAATTCAATAGCCAAAATAGTTTCAATATTATCAACAATTTGTTTTGCCTTTGTAGCTGCATTTGCTCCCATACTTACATGGTCTTCTTGTCCATTACTTGAAACTATTGAGTCAATTGAAGCAGGGGTAGCCAACTGCTTGTTTTGACTTACAATACTAGCCGCAGTATATTGAGGAATCATAAAACCACTGTTTAACCCAGGGTTTTTTACTAAAAATGGCGGTAAACCTCTTAAACCTGAAACAAGTTGAAAAGTTCTTCTTTCAGAGATATTTCCCAGTTCAGCCATTGCTATACTTAAAAAATCAAAAGCTAAAGCTAAAGGTTGTCCATGAAAATTACCTCCTGAAATTATTTTGTCAGCTTCAACAAAAATATTTGGATTGTCGGTTACTGAATTAATTTCAGTTAAAAATGTTTTTTTACAAAATGCTAAAGCATCTTTGGTTGCGCCATGAACCTGAGGCATACATCTAAAAGAATACGGATCTTGCACATGCTCTTTAGGTTGGTTAATTAGTTTGCTTTCCTTTAAAAATTCATTTATTCTTCTGGCAGTCTTTATTTGTCCATTGTGAGGTCTAATAAAATGGATTAATTCATTAAAAGGCTCTATTCTTCCATCAAATGCTTCCAAAGAAATAGTTCCTATCAAGTCAGCTAAATAGGATAGTTTATAAGATTTTAAAATTAAAGAAACACCATATGCGTTCATAAATTGGGTACCATTTAAAAGAGCTAAACCTTCTTTTGATTTTAGCTTGATAATCTCCCAATTAAATTTCTTTAAAATTTCTTCGCCTGAAATTAATTCATTATTAAAATAAACCTCGCCTTTCCCAATTAGTGGTAATGCTAAGTGAGCTAGCGGAGCTAAATCTCCCGATGCTCCTAAAGATCCTTGGGTATAAACAACAGGGATAATATTATTATTATAAAAATCAATTAAGCGATTAACAGTTTTTAGTTGTACACCAGAATGACCGTAACTTAAAGACTGAATTTTAAGAAAAAGCATTAGTTTAACAATACTTTTTGGCACAATACTTCCTGTTCCACATGCATGGCTCATCACCAAGTTTTCTTGTAATTTTTGCAGATTATCATTGTCAATTTTCACATTACATAAAGATCCAAATCCAGTATTTATTCCATAAATAGGCGAGGTGTTATTTGTTATTTTTTCATCTAAGTAAGTACGGCAATTTTCAATCTTTGTAATAGCTTCTTTTGAAAGTTTTAATTTTTTCCCCTGAAAAACTATCTCATTTAAAAGGTTAAAATCTACAATTTTTGAATCAATAAAATGTGTGTTACTCATGGTCAAATTTTTGAGGTGTAAAATTCTACAAACATATCAAGATATGCAAATTATTTGTTAAAGTAAAGTTGAAATAAGTTAATTGAATAATAAATTTTATCTTTGGTGAATTATAATGAAAAACAACTATATAAATGAATAGAATATTGGTAATTATTACTATAATTACAGTGATTTCTTGCAAGCAAGAAACACCTGTAGATTATGTTGTTGTTCATGGTAAAATTACAAATAAAAGTAAAGAACTTACCTTAAATAGTAGAGATAAATCTATTAAAGAAGTAATTAGAGTTGCTGATGACGGTAGTTTTTCAGATACTCTTTTTTTAAATACAAATACATATATACTTTTTGACGGGAAAAATAGGGTGTTATTGTACCTAGAAAAAGGTAATAATATCAATATTTCTTTTGATACAAATGATTTTGAAAATACACTAACTTTATCTGGAAAAGGATCAGCAGTCAATAATTATTTATTAGCAAAAGAAAAAGTAGAAAAACAAATAATAGGATCTGGGACTGAAGTTTATTTATTGGGAGAAAATGATTATAGAACAAGATTTAATAAACTTAAAACTGCTTTAGAAAAACTAATTAAAGCTGAAAAAGGTATTTCTGATGATTTTAAAATAAAGGAATTAAGAAATATTAATTATGCTTATCTAAACAAGTTAAATATTTATGAAATGTATCATGCGCATTATGCGAAAATGCCAGAATTTAAAATTTCAGATGACTTTTTAATTGATTTGGAGAACCTTGATTTTACAAATGAAGAAGATTTTATGTATTCTTCTGATTATAAAAACTTAATTGGATCAAATAATTACAAAAAAGCTAGAGAACTTGCTGAAAGAGATAGTATTTCTGTAGACATTGCTTTTTTAAAAATAGTTGGAATAATACCCAATGAAACAATAAAAAACAGTTTGCTTTTTGATAAGGCTAGGTATGGAATTACATATACAGATGACTTAGAAACATTTTATAAAACCTTTATTTCAAATTCCACGAATATTGAAAATAATAAACAAATAACAGAAAGTTATAAGAAATTAAAAACAGTAGCAAAAGGAGAGCCTTCTCCAAAATTTGAAAATTATGAAAATTTTGCTGGAGGAACTACATCGTTAGAAGATTTAAGAGGTAAGTTTGTTTATGTTGATGTTTGGGCAACATGGTGTGGCCCTTGTAAGAGAGAAATACCATTTTTAAAAGAACTTGAAGGTAAATATCGCAATAAGAATATTGAATTTGTGAGTATTTCTGTTGACAAGGCTGCTGACCATGATAAGTGGCAAAAAATGGTGAAAGAAAAAGAGTTAAAAGGAATTCAATTATTCTCGGATAAAGATTGGAACTCTAATTTTGTAAAAGAATATTCAATTAAAGGGATTCCAAGATTTATTTTAATAGATCCCGAAGGGAAAATTGTAAACTCTAATGCACCAAGACCGTCTAATAGTAAACTAATTGATTTATTTAACGAATTAAAAATAGAATAATAACAAAAACAAAAAAATGAAAAAAATAATTTGGCTTATAGTAGCACTACCATTACTAGTTATATCTTGTAAAAATAATAATAAGGTTGGAGATTATGTAGCAATAAAAGGGAAACTTAAATCTGGAGATGTTGAAAAAATTACAATTCAAGGAAGAGGATATTCTAAAGATATTGAGGTTGATAAAAACGGTGCATTTTCAGATACATTAAAAATAACTAATGGTGTTTTTGCCATGGTAAATGGGAATGATAGAATTACGTTATTTTTGAAGAATGGATATAATTTAAATTTAGAGTTTAAAGGCGATAAATTTTCTGATGGTATTGTTTATACAGGAAAAGGTGCAGTAACAAATAATTTTATGGAAGATAAACGTTCATTTTATATGAGTGATTTGGCAAACCCTAAAACCTATTTTAAATTAGATAAAGAAGCATATAAAGCTAAAGTTGCTGAAGCAAAATCTATTTTAAAAGGATTTAAAGATAAGGCGAAAAACTTAGATTCAATAATTGATAAGGCTGATGCTAGAAATGATGCTATGTTTTTTGGATACATAGATTCAAATTATGAAAAAATGCACAGTAACATGGTGAAATTTGCAAAAGGGAAAGTATCTCCAGTTTTTAAAAATTATGAAAACAGTAATGGAGGTACAACTTCATTAAAAGATTTAAGGGGTAAATATGTTTATTTAGATATTTGGGCAACTTGGTGTGCACCGTGTAAAGCAGAAATACCTTATTTGAAAGCATTAGAAAAAGAGTTTAGAGGGAAAAATATTGAGTTTGTAAGTATTTCGGTTGATAAACCTAATGCCCATAAAACTTGGAAAGAAATGGTAAAAAATGAAGAACTAGGAGGAATACAATTATTTGCTGATAATAATTTTGAATCTGAATTTATTGTAGAATATGGAATCAATTCCATTCCAAGATTTATTTTGTTAGATCCTGAAGGGAATATTGTTGATGCTGATGCTGTTAGACCTTCAAATCCTAAGTTGAAGGAATTGTTAAAAGAATTAGGAATATAGAATATGTATAGAAAATGAATGAGGCTGTCTGAAAAGCAATTATACTTGTCATTTTGAACAAAGTGAAAAATCTCAACATCTTGATATATAAGTGTTTAATTTCAAGGAGATTCTTCATTTACATTCAGAATGACACTTTTTAGACAGCCTCATTATTATTTTATGTTGTGGATTCGTTCTCTTCGTTTCCAACTTCATTAATCTGTTCTTGATTGAATAAATCTAAAATTGCATCAGGTAAATACTCTAATATAGAACTGGCAGTAAATGTTTCATAACTAGTTTCTTGTATAGCAATATCTGCAGTTTTACCATGTAAGTACACTCCAAATATTGCGGCGTATTTAGGTTTGTATCCCTGAGCAATTAAGCCCGTAATTATTCCAGTTAAAATATCTCCACTTCCGGCAGTAGCAAGCGCAGGATTTCCTGTTGAGTTGAAATACATAAATTCATTATCAATTATAACGGTATAAGTACCTTTTATAACTAAAATTATATTGTAATTTTTAGAAAACTGTTTGGCAATAGTTAATTTTTCATAGTCATTTTTCCAAGTCCCAATAAGTCGTTCTAATTCTTTAGGGTGTGGTGTTAAAACAGTGTTTTTTGGTAAGTATTTAAGTAATGTTTTATTTTGTGCTAATATATTTATACCATCAGCATCTATCACTAATGGGAGTTTATTTTCTTTAATGAATTTCTCATATCCTAAAGCTGTTTTTTCAGCAGTTCCCATTCCTGGGCCTATGCCAATAACAGATGGTTTAGTTTTAAAATTGAAATAAGTTAGTAATTTATCATCATCTACTTCTACCATTACCTCTGGTATTGCAATTTGTAAAATATTATAACCACATTTTGGTACATAGGCAGTAACTAGCCCACTTCCAATTTTAAGTGTAGCTTTTGAAGTTAAGGTAATAGCTCCAATTTTGCCAAAGCTACCACCAATTATAAGGGAATGTCCAAAAGTACCTTTGTGAGACCATTTATCTTTAGGTTTGTATAATGGTATAATTTCACTTTTTGTAGTAAAATTAATTTTAGGCTGTAAGTTATTTATAGATTCTTCATCTAAACCAATATCAATTATTTCCCAAGTATTAACAAACTCTTTATTTTCAGATAATAAAAATGCTAGTTTTGGTGTTTGAAACGAAAGTATATGACCTGCTTTTAAAATAGCATCTTTTTTGGTAACCGATTTATCTCCAAATAAACCTGAAGGCATATCAATTGCAAGTGTAAAAACTTTTGTGTTATTGATATATTGAATTAATTTTTTTGTAAATCCTTCTGGGCTTCTCGATAGTCCATTTCCAAAAATTGCATCAATAACAATATCTTCAAAAGAAATTTTAGGAAAATTAGTTTCATTATTTATAACGGTTGGCCATTCGCCAATTTCTTTCAGCCTATCATAATTAGTCAAAAATTCATCAGTTCTTTTGTCGCTAAAATTAACGATATAGCAATTTACATTGTATCCGTGTTGGAATAAATGTCGTGCAATTACTAAACCATCACCGCCATTATTTCCTATACCACAGAATACGTGAATTTTAATATTTTGCCCTTGTAAACGTGTGTGAAGCCATTGAAAACAAAGAGTGGCAGCATGTTCCATTAAATCAATAGAAGTTATTGCTTTATTCTTAATAGTTGCCTTATCAACTTGAGCTAGTTGCTTGGAAGATAGAATATACATATTTGTAAAATTAATATAAAACCTCTCAAAAAGAGAGGTTTAGTTTAAATTTTATCCTTTAAAAACACCCATATTTGCATATTTTTCCATCCTATTTTTTACCAGTTCTTTTGGTGTTAGATCTTTTAGTTCTTTATATGCTTTTAAGATGGTTTTTTCAACTTCTTTAAATGCTTTTTCACGATTATAATGTGCTCCTCCTAATGGTTCTTTAATAATACCATCAATCAATTTTTGTTTTTTCATATCCTCAGCTGTCAACTTAAGAGCTTCAGCAGCTTCTTCTTTGTGTTCCCAACTTCTCCATAAAATAGATGAGCAAGATTCAGGAGATATAACAGAATACCAAGTATTCTCCATCATATATACTTTATCACCAACCCCAATACCCAATGCTCCTCCTGAAGCACCTTCGCCAATTACAATGGTTATAATAGGTGTTTTTAGTTTTGTCATTTCTAAAATGTTACGAGCAATAGCCTCACCTTGCCCACGTTCTTCTGCTTCTAAACCAGGATAGGCTCCAGGTGTATCTAATAATGTTACAACTGGAATATTAAATTTTTCAGCCATTTTCATTAAACGTAGTGCTTTTCTATAACCTTCTGGGTTTGACATTCCAAAATTTCTATATTGGCGGGTTTTGGTATTATATCCTTTTTGTTGGCCAATAAACATAAATGATTGATCTCCAATTTTACCTAAACCACCAACCATTGCTTTGTCGTCTTTTACCGTTCTATCTCCGTGTAGTTCCATAAAAGTATTACCGGCAAGTGAATTGATATGATCTAAAGTGTATGGTCTGTTAGGGTGACGAGATAGCTGTACTCTCTGCCAAGCAGTTAAATTTTTATAAATTTCTTTTTTTGTTTTTAATAATTTAGTTTCAATGTTTTTACAACTTTCAGTCATATCAACATCACTTTCTTTACCAATTAACTCACATTTATTAAGTTGCTCTTCTAACTCTTTTATTGGTAATTCAAAATCTAGATATTCCATATTTTTAGGTTTGGATGTGATTACAAATATAATGAACTTATGAATTTTGAAAGTATGTTAAGTGTTTTTTTTATTTTTTAAGGCTCCATTAATAATAACAGTAGCAATAATCAATAAGGCACCAATGTAAAATTGCGGATTCATTTTTTCTTTATCTCCAAATATTAATACAGCTAATATAATACCATAAACAGGTTCTAAATTAACAGTCAACATTACGGTGTAGGGTGTTAAAAATTTCATTATTTTAACTGAAACAACAAAAGCATAGGCAGTACAAATGCTACTTAGAATTAGAAGATAAACAACATCTGAAATACTCAAATAAAAATCTTCAATTGTAAATGTACTTGAAAGTAATATATATATGGTTATAAATACAACGCCAAAAAATAATTGATAAAACGTAATTACTTCGGCTTCGTGTTTCTTTACATATAATCCGTTTAAAACAGTAAATAAGGCAGATAAAAATGAAGCGATTAGGGCGTAAATTATTCCTAGGGTGTATTGCTTTTCTACATTAAAAATAATGTATAAGCCAATTATAACTAGCATACCAAAAAATAATTCTAGATAGTTGAGTTGTCTTTTAAAAAAAAGAGGCTCAATAAGTGAAGCAAACAAGGCTCCTGTGCTCATAGCTACTAAAGCAATTGAAACATTTGCTATTTTTATAGCTGAGAAAAAAGCGATCCAATGTAATGCGATAATAATACCGGTAAATAGAAATTTTAAAAGTGATTTGAGAGATATTTTTAATGATTTTTTTGTTAGCAAAATAAAAAAAAGGACAAATATTACTGCAAAAAACATACGATACCATACTAGCGGAATTGCATTAATACTTATTAAAGCACCTAAAATTGCAGTAAATCCCCATATAAAAACTAATAAATGGAGAAGTAAATAATTTTTTAATTTAGTTTTTGGCATTTTTAAAGTATAAATATAATGTCAATGCTCCAAAAATAATATTAGGGGACCAAACCATTAAAAATGAATTCGTATCTGCTCCTGCACCTAAAACTTCTGCTATTTTAAGAAAAAACACATAAATAAACATTAGAGAAATTCCAATAGCTAAGTTAATTCCCATTCCTCCTCTGCGTTTTTTAGATGAAAGAGCAACAGCTAAAAATGTAAGTATGTATGATGAAACAGGTAAACTAGTTCGTTTATAATACTCAACTAAATAGGTATTTAAGTTACTTACGCCTCGTTGTTTAGAAATTTCAATAAATTCCTTTAATTTAAAGGAGGTCATTTCTTTTGCTAAATAATCTACATTAACTAAATCTTTTGGAGTAAATGTAAATGTAGTATCTAATTTTGAACCAAATTCAATGCTATCTCTATCTTCTAAAATAATCCTTTTTCTGTAGTTAATTAATTTATAGGTACTATCTTTTTTATTCCATCTAATGTTATCAGCAAATAATTTATATTTTAATTTTGTTCCTTCAAACTTTTCGTATGAAAAAGAATAGCCTATGTTTGCTCTAACTGTATAGCTTTTCAAAAAAATATAATCGTTAGGGCCTAGTTGTAAATTTATATTGTTAATAAAATTAGCGTCCAATTTTTTCTTTGTTAAGTAGGCTCTGGTAAATTCTTCATAAGTTTTATTACTACGAGGCACAACAAAATGGTTCATAAATAGTGCAAAAACGGTAATAAGAGTTGCACCAATAAAATAAGGCCTTAAAAATCTCGAAAATGATATTTTAGCTGAATGAATAGCAATAATTTCTGTATTACTTGCCAATTTTGACGTAAAAAAAATAACGGCAATAAACAATGCTAAGGGCAGAAAGGTATTTCCAAAAATTACAATAAAATTTAAATAATAGTCCTTAATAATTTCACTAACAGAAAGTTCAGAGTGTCTAAGAAACCGGTCAACCTTTTCAGATACATCAATTGCAATTGCAATAGGGAGTAATAAACTAAGTACTAAAATAACAGAACTTAAATATTTTTTTAATATGTATTTATCAAGTATTTTCAATGATTACAATCTTTTATCTAGTTGTTTTACCATACCATTTTTCCATTCAGTAAAATCTCCTGCTAATATATGCTTTCTGGCTTCACGAACCAACCACAAATAAAACCCCAAGTTATGAATAGAAGCTATTTGTTTTCCTAATAATTCTTTTGAAGCAAATAAATGACGTAAATATGCTTTAGAGTACATTGTATCAACAAAAGTTATTCCCATTTCGTCAATAGCTGAAAAATCATTTTCCCATTTCTTATTTTTTATATTGATGGTTCCATGTGCTGTAAATAACATTCCATTACGGGCATTTCGTGTTGGCATTACACAATCAAACATATCTATACCCAACGCAATATTTTCTAAAATATTAATAGGTGTACCAACTCCCATTAAGTATCTCGGTTTATCTTCTGGAAGAATAGCGGTAACAATTTCAGTCATTTCGTACATTTCTTCTGCAGGCTCACCAACAGAGAGCCCCCCAATTGCATTACCTTCAGCACCAACTGAGGCAATAAATTCTGCAGATTTTTTTCTTAAATCTTTATAGGTGCTACCTTGTACTATTGGAAAAAAAGCTTGATTATAATCGTATTTTAAAGGTGTTTTCTCTAAATGAGTAATACAGCGCTTTAACCAACGGTGTGTCATGTGCATAGATCGTTTAGCATAACTATAATCACAAGGGTATGGTGTACACTCATCAAAAGCCATAATTATATCGGCTCCTATTATACGTTGAATTTCCATCACGTTTTCAGGTGTGAAAGTATGGTAAGAACCATCAATATGACTTTTGAATTTCACACCTTCTTCTTTAATTTTTCTTCTTCCAGAAAGAGAATACACCTGATATCCACCGCTATCAGTTAAAATATTCCGATCCCAATTCATAAATTTGTGCAAGCCACCGGCTTGTTCTAAAATTTTTGTTTTTGGTCGAAGATAAAGATGATATGTGTTGCCTAAAATAACATCAGGATTAATTTCATCTTTTAGTTCTGTTTGATGTATGCCTTTTACGGTACCAACTGTACCAACAGGCATAAAAATAGGTGTTTCAATGGTACCGTGATCGGTTGTTATAATTCCAGCTCTTGCTTTGCTTTGAGCATCTGTTTTTTTTAGTTCAAATTGCATAGTTGGCAAAGATACTGAATAGGATTTGTTTGAAAAATAATTAATGAGAAAGGTTAACGTCTTTTATGGTTTTTTCTTTTTGAAAAAGAAGCTTTTCTTTTAATTTTATTTTGATCTTTAGAAGCATCTTCCGTTTTGGATGAATTTAAAATCATTTTATTAATTTGTTGCATCTCTTCCGAAGTTAATTCTCGCCATTGTCCAATTTCTAAATTGCCTAAATTAACATTCATAATTCGAGTACGTTTTAGTTTTTTAACTTCATACTCTAAATACTCACACATTCTTCTAATTTGCCTGTTTAAACCTTGTGTTAGCACAATTTTAAAAGTATAATCAGATAATTTTTCAACTGTACACTTCTTGGTAACTGTTCCTAAAATTGGAATTCCGGCACTCATTTTTTGAATAAATTCAGATGTAATTTTCTGATTAACAGTTACAATATATTCTTTTTGATGATTGTTTCCTGCTCTAAGAATTTTGTTTACAATATCACCATCATTCGTTAAAAAAATTAATCCTTCTGAAGGTTTATCTAATCTCCCAATAGGAAAAAGTCGCTCGGGGTGATTGATGTATTTTATAATGTTGTTTTTTTCTTTAGTATCAGTAGTACAAACAATTCCAATAGGTTTATTAAAAGCAATATATAAAGTTTTAGGTCGTTGTTTCAAAGGTTTACCATCAACTTTTACTAAATCACCATCAAAAACACGATTGCCTAATTGGGTAGCTTTACCATTAATAGTAACGCGCCCCTCAATAATTAGTTTTTCAGCTTCTCTGCGCGAGCATATTCCAGTACTGCTAATGTATTTATTTAAGTTAATTGAATTTCTATTGTTTTGTTCCACAAGTTAATATTTACAGCAACGAAGTTACTTAATAATCTTATTTTTTTGCATATAATAAAAAAGCCTCGCATAAAATGCAAGGCTTTCAGCGGAGAAAGAGGGATTCGAACCCCCGGAGGTGTGACCCTCGCTGGTTTTCAAGACCAGTGCATTCGACCACTCTGCCATTTCTCCAATAGCGTGGGCAAATATAAAACCCTTTTTTGTTTTGCTCAAACTTTTTCCTCTTTTTTTATGAATAATTTTAATAAATTTTAAAGTACATTTGAATTTCAATTTTTCGTATGGATTCAGTTTTAGAAATTATAGGTTTAATTTTTATTGGTTTAATAGCGGGAGTCATTAATACGCTAGCTGGAGGAGGTTCTTTATTAACTTTACCAATTCTTATTTTTTTAGGATTACCGCCAAATATTGCAAATGGAACGAATAGAATTGCTATTTTATTTCAAAATATTTTTACTACAGCAGGTTTTAAAAGTAAAGGTGTAATTACATTCCCTTTTAGTATTTATGTGGGTATTTCGGCTTTAATTGGTTCATTAATTGGTGCTCAAATAGCTGTTGATATAAAAGGAGAAACTTTTAATAAAATACTTGCAATTATTATGGTTGTAATAGTGTTTTATATGGTTTTTAAACCTAAAACAACACTTTTTAATACACTTGAAAGAACATCTAAAAAATATTTATGGATAAGTGTTATACTTTTCTTTTTTGTAGGTATTTATGGAGGATTTATTCAAGCTGGAGTAGGGTTTATAATATTATTAATTTTATCGTCAGTAAACAACTTATCATTAGTAAAAAGTAATGCAGTTAAAGTAATAGTTGTGTTAATTTATACTTTTTCATCAGTTGCAATATTTGCATATAATGATAAAATAAATTGGGAGATAGGACTGATATTAGCTATTGGTAATGCTGTTGGAGGCTGGTTTGCAAGCAGGTGGTCAGTTAATAAAGGTGACGGTTTGGTTCGGAAATTTTTAATTGTAATGGTTATTATTATGGCAATAAAACTATGGTTTTTTTAAGAGTAAATTTCAAAATTTTTATAATATTTTAGTTTATCCATTTCAAAAGTTACTAAGGAAACTTTTGAAAGTGGAGATCCTTTATGTAACCATTTTACAAACTCGTTTAGTGTAGTTAAAGTACCTTCAGCCTCAATATAAACGGTGTTATTTATTTCATTTTTAACAAAACCCTTTATCCCTAATCTTGTAGCTTCGTTAAAGGTATATTTTCGAAACCAAACTCCTTGAACTTTTCCTTTAACAACAATTTTATATAATACTTTTTCCATAATTATAGACAAAAATAAACAATAGAGTAAGTAATGTTATGCTATTCCTCAAAATATTTTAACTTTGTTTTTTAAAATTTACAACAAAATACAATGAGTAATTCTTTTGGTAATTTATTTAGATTAACAACTTTTGGAGAGTCACATGGTGAGGCTATTGGAGGAGTTATTGATGGTTGTCCGGCAGGAGTAGCGTTAGATTTAAATATGATTCAAACTGAATTGAATAGGAGGAAACCTGGGCAATCTAAAATTGTTACACAACGAAAAGAACCAGATACAGTGCAATTTCTATCAGGAATTTTTGAAGGGAAAACTACTGGGGCGTCCATTGGTTTTATGATTAAAAATGTGCACCAACGCTCTAATGACTATTCACATATAAAAGATTCATACAGGCCTTCGCACGCCGATTATACGTACGATAAAAAGTATGGTCATAGAGACTACCGTGGTGGTGGTAGAACTTCTGCTCGTGAAACAGCGAATTGGGTTGTTGGAGGAGCTGTAGCAAAGCAAGTAATTTCTGATATAAAAATTAATGCATTTACTTCTTCAGTAGGAGATATTTTTATGGAAAAACCGTATCAAGATGTTGATTTTTCTAAAATAGAAAGTAATATTGTTCGTTGTCCAGATGAAATTACTGCTAAAAAAATGATTGCTCGTATTGAGGAAATTAAAAAACAAGGAGATACCATTGGAGGTACAGTTACTTGTGTTATTCAAAATGTTCCTGTTGGTTTAGGTGAACCTATTTTTGATAAGCTACACGCCCAATTAGGAAAAGCAATGCTTTCTATTAACGCTGTAAAAGGTTTTGAATATGGAAGTGGATTTTGTGGAGCTAAAATGAAGGGAAGTGAGCACAATGATATTTTTAATACTGATGGAAGTACCAAAACAAACCTTTCGGGAGGAATTCAAGGTGGAATAAGTAATGGAATGGATATTTATTTTAGGGTTGCTTTTAAACCTGTGGCAACTATTATGCAGTCGCAACAAACTATTGATAAAGAAAGTAATATAGTTCAAATGAAAGGGAAAGGTCGTCACGACCCCTGTGTGGTTCCAAGAGCAGTGCCAATTGTAGAAGCATTAGCAGCAATGGTACTAACAGATTTTATGTTACTTAATAAATAAAAGAAAAGTTTATAATAATAATAATAATAATAATAATAATAATAGTTATATAGGTGGTAAATCTCCATCACCTTTGCTAGGTAAGTTGCTATAGCCCATCAAATATTCATCTACCTTTTTAGCGGCTTCTCTACCTTCAGAAATTGCCCAAACAATTAAACTTTGTCCTCTTCGCATATCGCCAGCTGTAAAAATATGAGGAATATTTGTTTGATAATTAGTAGCTTTATAATTGCTTCTTGCATCGGTTTTTATGCCTAATTGTTCGCTTAAAGTAGTTTCTGGTCCAGTGAATCCCAATGCAAGTAATGCTAAATCGCAAGGCCACGTTTTTTCAGAACCTTCAATTTCTATTAATTCAGGTCGTTGGCCTGGAATTATTTTCCATTTAACTTCTATGGTTTTTAAAGCTGTTAATTCACCTTTTTCGTTGCTAATAAACTCTTTAGTATTTATCAACCAATTTCTATCGCAACCTTCTTTGTGTGAAGAGGAAGTTTTTAATTGTAATGGCCAAAATGGCCAAGGGGTACTTGGGCTTCTATTACCTGGTGGTTTTGGCATAATTTCAAAATTAGTAACAGATTTAGCTCCTTGTCGGTTTGAAGTTCCAACACAATCGGAACCTGTATCACCACCACCTATTACAATTACATTTTTATTGGTTGCAAGAATTTGATTTTCAATTTTTTTGCCTAAAACAACTTTTGTAGCTTGTGTTAAGAAATCCATTGCTTGAACAACACCTTTTGCCTCAACACCTGTAGTAGGTAAACTTCTACGTTGGGTTGCGCCACCACACAACACAACAGCATCAAATTCTTTTAATTTTTCTACTGAATAATTTACACCAACATTTACATTGGTTTTAAAAGTTATTCCTTCAGCTTCTAGAATTGCAATTCGTCTGTCAATAATTCCTTTTTCTAGTTTAAAATTTGGAATTCCGTATCGTAATAAGCCTCCAACAGCATCATCGCGTTCAAAAACAGTAACGGTGTGTCCTGCTCTGTTTAATTGTTGTGCTGCAGCTAACCCTGCAGGCCCAGAACCAACTATTGCTATGGTTTTAGCTGTTCTATTACTTGGAAGTTGAGGTTTTATCCAGCCTTCAGCAAAAGCCCTTTCAACAATATTTTTTTCAATATTTTCAATAGAGATAGGGTTATCAATAATTCCTAATACACAAGCTTTTTCACAAGGTGCTGGACATAATCTTCCTGTAAACTCAGGAAAATTATTTGTGGTATGTAAAATCCAAGAAGCTTTTTTCCATTCATCCCTATGAACCATATCATTAAAATCGGGAATTAAATTACCAAGTGGACATGCGCTATGGCAAAATGGAATTCCACAATCCATACAGCGAGAGCCTTGTTTTGTGATTTCAGTTTTGCTTAATGGTACAGTAAATTCATTGTAATTACTTACACGTTCTTTAACTGCTTTATACGTTTCGTCTTTTCTTTTGAATTCTTTAAAACCTGTTATTTTTCCCATACTATTATGCTGTTAATTCTTCGGTTATTGGTTCTTCAGTTTCTAAACGTTTTAAAGCACGTTTAAACTCAATAGGCATCACTTTCACAAAGTTGTTTAAACTAGTTTCCCAATTTTTTAATAATTCTTTACCTCTGTTACTATTTGTGTAAAGAACATGTTTTGTTATCAATGCTTTTAAATCTTTGGCATCTTCAACTTCAATAGTTTCAAATTCTATGGATTGAGTATTACATAATCCGTTTGTGAATTTATTTTTAGGATCGTAGATATAAGCAATTCCTCCGCTCATACCAGCCGCAAAATTCCGTCCTGTTTTACCAAGTACCACTACTTTACCACCGGTCATATATTCACATCCGTGATCTCCAACACCTTCAACTACAGCTGTTGCTCCTGAGTTACGAACCGCAAAACGTTCACCTGCAATACCATTTATATATGCTTCACCTTTAACAGCACCAAATAAACAAACATTACCCGCAATAATATTTTCTTCAGCAATAAAATCTGCTTTAGCGGGTTTCTTAACAATTATCTTAGCGCCGGATAATCCTTTTCCTAAATAATCGTTTGTATTTCCTTCAATGGTAAAAGTTAAACCGTGTGCTCCAAATACTCCAAAACTTTGACCAGCCGATCCTGTAAAATGAATACTTAATGTATCTTCGGGTAATCCCAAATGCCCATAAACTTTTGAAATTTCATTACTTATAATGGCGCCTACTGAACGATTCATATTACAAATAGGATAGTTTAAAACCATTTTTTCTTTTCTAAACAATGCTCTGTGTGAGTCTTTTAGAATTTCAAAATCAAGAACGTCTTTTAAAAAGTGATCTTGCTTTTCTGTATTTTTTAATTGCATTTTAGTATAGCCTTCAGGTACATGTAAAATGGATGATAAATCTAACCCTTTAGCTTTGTAATGTGTAATCGCTTTATTTGGATTTATTTTTGAAGTTTGACCAATCATTTCATCCATGGTTCGGAAACCTAACTGAGCCATAATACTTCTTAATTCTTCAGCAATATAAAAGAAGAAATTAATGACGTGTTCGGGTGTTCCTTTGAAATTTTTACGCAATTCTTTATCTTGGGTTGCAATACCAACCGGACAGGTGTTTAAATGACATTTTCGCATCATAATACAACCTGAAGCTACTAAAGGCGCTGTTGCAAATCCAAATTCTTCAGCACCTAAAAGTGCTGCAATAGCAACATCACGTCCGGTTTTTAGCTGTCCGTCACATTCAACAACAATTCTACTTCTTAAATTATTTATCACCAATGTTTGTTGCGCTTCAGCCAAACCAAGTTCCCAAGGTAACCCCGCATGTTTTAACGAAGTTAATGGAGATGCACCCGTACCACCATCATAACCAGCAATAAGAACAACATCCGCTTTTGCTTTTGCAACACCAGCAGCAATGGTGCCAACACCAACTTCTGAAACTAGTTTTACATTAATGCGCGCTTCTCTATTCGCATTTTTTAAATCGAAAATTAATTGTGCTAAATCTTCAATAGAATAAATATCGTGATGTGGAGGAGGAGAAATTAAACCAACATAAGGTGTAGAATTTCTAGTTTCTGCAATCCAAGGTAATACTTTTTCACCAGGTAATTGACCTCCTTCGCCAGGTTTTGCACCTTGTGCCATTTTAATTTGAATTTCTTTGGCATTGGTTAAATAATGTGAAGTGACTCCAAAACGACCAGAAGCTACTTGTTTAATAGCTGAATTTCGACTATCACCATTTACATCTTTTTGAAAACGCCTTCTGTCTTCACCACCTTCACCTGAATTACTTTTACCGCCAATACGGTTCATAGCAATGGCCAAATTTTCGTGAGCTTCTCTTGAAATAGAGCCATAAGACATTGCACCAGTTTTAAATCGTTTTACAATAGCTGTCCAAGGTTCAACTTCATCAATAGGAATTGGGTCGAGGTTATTAAATTCAAATAAACCTCTAATGGTCATTAAATTTTCAGCTTGATCATTTACTGCTTTTGCGTATGCATCATAACTTTTTTGATCGCTTAAGCGTACTGCTTGTTGTAATTTTGCTACTGTTGTTGGATTAAATAAATGTTTTTCCCCTCCACGTCTCCATCTGTAATGGCCACCAATATTTAATCCTAATCTGTTTTTAATGAGTGTTTTTGGGTAGGCGTAATTGTATCTTTTAGAAATTTCTTTTTCAATTTCATACAATCCAATACCTTCAATTCTTGAGGTGGTGTATGGAAAGTATTTTTCAACAAATTTAGAATTGAAGCCAACAATTTCAAAAATTTGAGAACCTCTGTAAGAGTGTAAAGTAGAGATTCCAATTTTATTCATAATTTTTAAAATACCTTGCCCAATGGCTTTATTAAAATTATCTACAGCTTTTTGCTCATCAATACCTGTAATAAATCCTTTTTTAACTTGAACTCTAATAAGTTCATTTACCATATATGGATTAACTGCACTGGCGCCATAACCAAATAAAGTAGCAAATTGATGTGGCTCTCTAGGTTCTGCAGATTCAATAATAATATCAAAATAAGAACGTTTTCTCAATCTGTTTAGTGAATGGTTTACGTAGGAACAAGCCAATAAAGCGGGGATAGGTGCAAATTCTTTATTAGCACCTCTGTCAGATAAAATAATAATATTTGTTTTGTTGTCTACAGCTTTGGATACTTGACTTATAATAGCTTCTAAAGCATCTTCTAAACCATTCAATCCTCTATCTTTTTTATAAAGAATTTCAATAGTAATAGATTTAAAATCATTTAGTGAGATGTGTCTTATTTTTTCTAAATCATTATTTGAAATTACTGGATTCTGAATAGTAAGTTTTCTACATTGTCTTTCCGTAATACTGAAGATATTTCTGTCTTTTCCTAAATTTAAACTAATATCGGTCACAATTTCTTCTCTAATTCCATCTAAAGGCGGATTGGTAACCTGCGCAAATAGTTGTTTAAAATAGTTAGATATTAGTTGAGGTCTGTCTGATAAAACAGCAAGCGGAGTATCAATTCCCATAGAACCTAACGCTTCTTTGCCATTTTGTGCCATAGGTGTAATTACTACTTGAATATCTTCAGTAGTATAATTAAACAACCGAGAACGTGTTTTAAGATCTGTGTTTTCTATAGGACAAACTTTATTGGTATTAGGTAAATCACTTAAATTTTTCCGAGTAGCATCCAACCATTTTTTATAAGGTCTTTCTGAAACAATTTTAGATTTTATTTCTTCATCATTAATAATTCTACCTTCATTCATATCAACCAGAAACATTTTTCCGGGTTCTAATCTACCATGTCTTTCAACATCTTCAGGAGCTATATCAACTACGCCAATTTCTGAAGACATAATTAGTTTTCCACTTTTTGTAACCGTATATCTTGAAGGTCTTAGTCCGTTTCTGTCTAATAAAGCACCAATATAATCCCCATCAGTAAAAGGAATGGAAGCAGGACCGTCCCAAGGTTCCATAATACATGCATTGTACTCGTAAAATGCCTTTCTCTCATCAGACATTGTTAAGTGCTTTTCCCAGGCTTCAGGAACCATCATCATCATTACTTCAGGTAAAGATCTACCAGATAATGAAAGTAATTCAACCACCATATCCATGGAGGCTGAATCAGATTTTCCAGGTAAAATAATAGGAAATAATTTTTCAATTTGATTACCAAATATTTCACTGCGCATAATTTCTTCACGCACACGCATTCTACCAACGTTTCCTCTCAAGGTGTTTATCTCTCCATTTTGACACATGATTCTAAATGGTTGTGCCAATTCCCATGAAGGCATTGTGTTTGTTGAAAAACGCTGATGTACTAATGCCAATCTAGTTACTAAATCGGGCTGTTGTAAATCAATAAAATAAGGGCCAATATCTTCAGGCATAATAATGCCCTTATAAATTAGTGTAGTATGAGAAAAACTTGAAACATAAAAGTATGAACTTTCAGACATTTTTGAATTGGCAATAGTATGCTCTGTAATTTTTCGAGCTGCATATAATTTTGCTTTAAAAATATGCTCATCTTTAATAGTGCCTTTACCAACAAATAGTTGATTTATTGTGGGTTCTGAAGCGAGTGCAATTTCACCAAGCTGAGAAGAATCTACCGGTACATCTCTCCATCCTAAAATTTCAAGACCTTGATTTAATATTTCTTTTTCAAAAACAGCTATACAATAGTTATATTGATTTTTATTTTTAGGTAAAAAAGTCATGCCAACAGCATATTCTCTTCTTGCAGGTAATTTAAAATCACAAACTCTATTAAAATATTCATGAGGAATATCAATTAAAAGCCCGGCGCCATCTCCAGTTTTTCCATCAGAACTTACACCGCCACGATGTTCTAGTTTCACTAATATTTCTAAAGCATCATGTATAATTTGATTTGTTTTTTCTCCTTTTAAGTTACATATAAAACCCGCACCACAGTTTTCATGTTCAAATTCAGGTAAGTAAAGTCCTTGTTTTATCATTGTAAAGTTATTTGTAGAATAGTTACAAAAATAAGAAAACACAGGTTTATATATTAATAAATCTACGAATACGTTATCGTATATTCAATAAAACAATAAGAATGTTGAAAATAATTAAAACAGCAATAAATGTATTGTTTTTTTAGGGTTTTAATAATCAGAATTAAATTAATTTCACATCAAATGTTTCCATAAAATCCGTAGAGCTACAAAAGCAATTAGTATAGAAGTGCCTTTTTTAAGTTTTATAGGTGAAATAAATTTCACACTTAATCTAGAACCTATTTGGCCTCCAATTAAAACAGTAAACATTAAAATTAGTGTAATGGTTGGTTCAATTGAAAAGTTTGGATTTAAATATTGACCACTTAAGCCAGCAATAGAATTTACCAATATAAAAAAACTTGAAGTTGCCGCAATTCTTTTGGGGGTATCCCATTTGGTTAAATGTAAAAGAGGAGATAAAAAAATACCACCCCCAATACCAACCATTCCTGAAATAAATCCAATTACTCCACCATAAGAAACATCTTTTGCTGTAGAATTTTGGAAATTACTTTCTTTAGATTTTTTAGTGATAAATTTTGAAGACCACATTAAAACAGCTGCAATAAAAAGTGTTACTCCTAAAAGGATGAAGAAAAATTTTTGACTAATTTTTAAATAGCCACCAAGAAAAGCCATAGGTACACTCATTAAAACTAATGGAATTATTTTTTTCCAATTAAAAAGATTGTTTTTAATGTAAATGTAACTTCCGCCAGAAACAACAACAATGTTGCACAATAAGGCAATTGCTCTAATATGAATAAAAGTTAATGAAGTTAAAGCAAGTACAGCCAAATAACTAGATCCACCACCAAACCCCACAGAAGAGTAAAGAATAGCTATAAAAAAAAATAATAGAATTATTTCCCAGTTTAAAAGAAGAGTTTCCAAAAGAAAAGAAATATTCATATGAATCATAAAATTAATGAGAACACGAAAATACATTATTTTTCTTTCGGTTTATAAAGTATAGTTGATTTATAGAGTGAAATATTTTACTCCAATACGATAAATTGACCTCTACTTTTATAATAATCATAAAGTTAGCAAGTAATATTTGATACATTCTTATATTTTTGATAGTTAAAATAAATTATTATCTTTCAAAAAAATAAAATCATGAGTTATTCAAAACCAACATTTAAAGAAAAATATGGGAATTTTATAAACGGTAAATTTGTAAACCCAGTAGGAGGTGCGTATTTTGAAAATAGGTCACCAATAGACAATTCATTAATTGCAAAGTATGCACGTTCACAAAAAGAAGATGTGAATAACGCTGTGGCCGCAGCAAATGCAGCTCAAGATGCCTGGGGTAAAACTTCAGCAGCAGAAAGAGCAGCTCTTCTAAATAAAGTAGCAGATATTATTGAAGCTAATTTGGAAGAATTTGCTTTGGTAGAAACGTGTGATAACGGAAAAGCAATTAGGGAAACCTTAAATGCAGATATTCCGTTGTCTATTGATCATTGGCGTTATTTTGCAGCTGTAATTAGAGCAGAAGAAGGTTCAGCAACTGAGTTAGATGCAAATACTTTATCAATGAATATTAAAGAACCCTTAGGAGTGGTTGCACAAATTATTCCTTGGAATTTTCCATTGTTAATGTTGTCATGGAAATTACCTCCAGCTTTAGCAGCCGGAAACTGTGTCATATTAAAACCAGCCGAGCAAACTCCTTCGTCAGCAACCTTATTAATGGAAAAAATTGCAGATGTATTTCCTCCTGGAGTTCTTAATATTATTCACGGTTTTGGTCCAGAAGCAGGAAAACCTTTAGCATCACACTCTGGAGTTAATAAAGTGGCTTTTACAGGTGAAACAACTACAGGTCAATTGATAATGCAATATGCATCTAAAAATTTAAACCCTGTTACAATGGAATTAGGTGGAAAATCTCCTAATATTTTCTTTAATAGTGTTATGGATGAAGATGATGCGTTTTTAGATAAAGCAATTGAGGGTGCTGTTTTATTTGCATTTAATCAAGGCGAAGTTTGTACCTGTCCTTCAAGAATATTAGTGCAAGAAGATATTTACGATAAATTTATGGAAAAGGTAGTAGCTAGAACAAAAGCTATCAATCAAACCAATCCATACGATATTAATTGTATGATGGGTGCTCAAGCATCTAATGATCAATATGAAAAAATTCTATCTTATATCAAAATAGGAAAGGAAGAAGGCGCAAAAGTATTGGCTGGTGGTGATGTTTGTAAATTAGAAGGAGAATTAGCGAATGGTTATTATATACAGCCTACTATTTTAGAAGGACACAATAAAATGCGTGTTTTCCAAGAAGAAATTTTTGGACCGGTTGTGGCTGTTACTAAATTTAAAGATGAAGCAGAAGCATTGGAAATTGCGAATGATACACTTTATGGTTTAGGAGCTGGAGTTTGGACTAGAGATGCACATCAATTATATCAAATACCAAGAGCAATTAAAGCTGGTAGAGTTTGGGTGAATTGTTATCATGCATATCCTGCTCATGCACCATTTGGTGGTTATAAAAAATCAGGATTTGGTCGTGAAAATCATTTAATGATGATGAATCATTATCGCCAAACTAAAAACATGTTGATTTCTTACGACAAAAATAAATTAGGTTTCTTTTAGAAAGTAGATTAAAATAACAAAAGCTGACTGTATTTTTTGCGGTCAGCTTTTTAAACTTCATTTGAATGAGTTTTGAAAGAGTGGCAATTACAGAAGAAGCATCAAAAATAGTAGAACAGTTAAAAGCCAAGCATGGCGAATTAATATTTCATCAAAGTGGCGGTTGTTGTGATGGTTCAGCACCTATGATTTTTGAAAAAGAAGATATGTATTTGGATGATAGTGATATACTGTTAGGACAATTAGTAGGAGTGAATTATTATATGAACCAAGATCAATTTGAATATTGGAAACACACACATTTAACAGTTGATATTACTAAAGGAAGAGGTTCTAGTTTTTCACTTGAAATTCCACTCGGAATCAGGTTTATTATTCATTCTAGAATATTAACAGAAGAGGAAAATTCAGCATTAAATAAATAATAAAATAATAAAGAGGAAAGTATAAATGAGTAATTATCACATAAAACATTTAGAAGAATATTATCAAGTTTATAGAAAATCAATTCGGTATCCAGAAGTTTTTTGGGAAGAAGTAGCAGAAGAGCATTTTGTTTGGCGTAAAAGATGGGATAAAGTTTTAAGTTGGGATTTTACAAAACCTGAAGTAAAATGGTTTGAAGGCGCAAAATTAAATATTACTGAAAACTGCATTGATAGACATTTAAGAATTAGAGGAGAAAAAACGGCTATTTTATTTGAACCAAATAATCCAGAAGAAGATACTCAGCATATTACCTATCAACAATTATATGAGCGTGTAAATAAGTTTGCCAATGTGTTAAAATCGCAAGGAATTAAAAAAGGAGATCGTGTATGTATCTATTTACCTATGATTCCAGAATTAGCAATTTCTTTATTGGCTTGTGCACGCATTGGAGCAATTCATTCTGTAGTTTTTGCAGGTTTTTCAGCAACCGCATTGGCAACAAGAATTAATGACGCAGATTGTAAAATGGTAATTACTTCTGATGGTTCTTATAGAGGAAGTAAAACCATAGACTTAAAAGGAATTGTAGATGAAGGAGTTGCACAATGTCCTTGTGTTGAGACAGTATTAGTAGCAAAGCGTATTCATTCAGAAATTAACATGAAAGAAGGCCGTGATCAATGGTTACAACCATTATTAGATGCAGCATCTAATGAATGTGAACCAGAAATTATGGATGCAGAAGATCCGTTGTTTATATTGTATACTTCAGGGTCTACAGGAAAGCCAAAAGGAATGGTACATTCAACAGCGGGATATATGATTTACACTGCATATACATTTAAGAATGTATTTAATTATAGAGAAAATGATGTGTATTGGTGTACCGCTGATATTGGATGGATTACCGGGCACAGTTATATTGTGTATGGCCCATTAGCAAATGGAGCAACCACTGTTATGTTTGAAGGAGTACCTAACTACCCAGATTTTGGTCGTTTTTGGGAAATAGTAGAAAAGCATAAAATTAACCAGTTTTATACTGCTCCAACGGCGATTAGAGCACTAGCTAAAGAAAATTTAGATTATGTAGAAAAGTATGATTTGTCGTCTTTAAAAGTTTTAGGGTCAGTAGGTGAGCCTATAAATGAAGAAGCTTGGCATTGGTATAACGACAATGTAGGGAAAAAGAAAAGTCCAATTGTTGACACATGGTGGCAAACAGAAACAGGAGGAATGATGATTTCACCTATACCGTATGCCACACCAACAAAACCAACGTATGCAACCTTACCGTTACCAGGAGTTCAATTGGCTTTAATGGATGAGCATGGTAACGAGATTACAGGGAATCAAGTAGATGGACGCTTATGTATTAAATTTCCATGGCCTGCTATGGCTAGAACTATTTGGGGGAATCATGAGCGTTACAGAGAAACGTATTTTTCAGCATTTAAAAACATGTATTTTACAGGAGATGGAGCATTGCGTGATGAGGTGGGGTATTATAGAATTACAGGTAGGGTAGATGATGTAATAATTGTATCGGGTCATAATTTAGGAACCGCTCCTATTGAAGATGCTATTAATGAACATCAAGCAGTTGCAGAATCGGCAATTGTTGGTTTTCCTCATGATGTAAAAGGAAGTGCTCTCTATGGTTTTGTTATTCTAAAGGAAACAGGAGAATCTCGAAAGCATGAAAATTTACGAAAAGAAATTAATCAAATAATTACTGAACATATTGGACCAATTGCGAAGCTAGATAAAATTCAATTTACTGTTGGATTACCAAAAACAAGAAGTGGTAAAATTATGAGACGTATTTTGCGCAAAATAGCTTGTAATGAAACAGATAATTTGGGAGATATTTCAACTTTATTAAATCCAGATGTAGTACAGTCTATTATCGATGGTTCATTAGTTAAAAAATAAAACGAATTATTTATTTAAAGCTTATAAAATGTCAACTTGAATTGGTATCAGGTTGGCATTTTTTTTGAATTTTTTTTAGGGCAAGGTCTCTCATGAAAAACATTAAAAGATAAAAATATCTTTAAATCGTTATTTAGATTTATTTTAAATTAATTACCAAATTCTAAAAACTGACATAAGTCAGCTTTTTGATTAATGAAATACAATTATCTTTGTAACAAATGTTACAAAATTAAGAAGATGCCTATAAAAAGTTACATTATTCATTATGAAGAAGATAAGAAAGAAGCATTTGTTAAGGAACTTCAAAAATTACAAAACTGTGAAGTTTTTCCAGCTAAAAATCACGACGTAATTGTGGTTGTTACTGAAACAGAGACAGAAGAATTAGACACAAAATTATATCATAAATTACTAGATGTAAATGGCTTAAAACATTTGTCATTAGTTTCTGGTTTTGATACTAAATAATAGATAAAATGATACAAGAAAGCATAGATCGCAGGTCTTTTATTAAAAAAATGGCAGCTGTAGCTGCAATGACAACTGCTGCTACAATGTTCCCAGGAATTATTTTTGCCTCTGAGCAAATTGAAAATTTACCAAGCGGAGGTAATTTGGAATGGAAAAAAGGCCCATGTCGTTTCTGTGGTGTTGGCTGTGGTATTTTAGTTGGAGTAGAAAAAGGGAAGGCAGTTGCAGTAAAAGGAGATCCAAATAGTTCAGTTAATAAAGGCTTACTTTGTGTAAAAGGATACCACCAAACAATGTGTATTCAGGCAAAAGATAGATTAACACATGCCTTGGTTAAAAAAAATGGTAGTTATATAAAAATACCAATTGATGAAGCCTTGGATATTGTTGCAAACAAAATGAAGGAAACCATTGAGAAACATGGGAAAGATGCTGTTGCAATGTATACATCAGGTCAGTCAACAATACCTGAAGGTTATGTAGCTTCAAAATTAATGAAAGGAGCTATTGGAACCAATAATTTAGATTGTAATGCACGTTTATGTATGGCAAGTGCTGTTGCAGGGTTTTTAACAACTTTTGGAGCCGATGAGCCAATGGGTTGTTATGAAGATATCAATCACGCAGATTATTTTATTACTTGGGGAAATAATATGGCAGAAATGCATCCAGTATTATTTTCAAGAATGTTAGAACAAAAAAACAATAGAGGAGCTAAAATTATTGATTTTGCTACCCGAACTACTCGTTCTAGTATGGCCTCTAATAAGTCTATTTTGTTTGAACCACAAACAGATTTGGCTGTGGCTAATGCCATTTGTTATGAAATAATAAATAACGGTTGGGTAAATAAATTATTTGTAGAAAAGCATTGTAATTTTAGTAAGGGTTCTACCAATATTGGGTATGGTATAGAAGATAATTTTAAATTTAAAGACAAACCTGTAGGGATTAATTTTGAAGAATTTAAAAAGTTTTTGGAAGATTATACTCCAGAAAAAGTAGCAAAATATTCTAAAGTTTCTGTAAAAGATATCAAGTATTTAGCAAACATTTATGGAGACCCAAATAAAAAAGTAGTTTCGTATTGGTGTATGGGTATGAATCAACATACTCGTGGTACTTGGATAAATAATTTAGTATATAACATTCATTTATTAACAGGAAAAATATCACAACCCGGTAATGGTCCTTTCTCTTTAACAGGGCAACCATCTGCTTGTGGAACCGCTCGTGAAGTAGGTACGTTTACACATAAATTGCCAAAAGGAGTGGTAATGAATGAAAAGCACCGAAGATTGGCAGCTAAAATATGGAAAGTACCTTATGAGAATATTCCTTCAAAACCTACATATCACGCAACGGAAATGTTTAGAGCCGTTGACCGAGGAGATATCAAATTTATTTGGACACAAGTTACCAATCCGTTAGTATCATTACCAAAAACAAGTCGTTACCGTTCAGGAATGGAAAAAAATTCATGTTTTGTAGTAGTTTCAGATGTATTCCCAACACCAACTTCTGATGTAGCAGATGTTATTTTACCAGCATCTTGGCATATTGAAAAAAGTGGATTGTATGGGAATTCAGAACGCAGAACCCAGCACTGGGATAAAATGATTGAAGGCCCGGGTGATACAACTCCTGATGCTTGGATGACTATTGAGGTAGCAAAAAGAATGGGTTATGGTGATTTATTTCCTTATTCAGAAGAAAATCACGTAGAAGAAATATATAATGAGTACATACAATTTCATGAAGGAGCCAAACATGGAATGGCTCCATTAGAGGTTTTAAAGAAAGAGTCTGGTGCAATTTGGCCCTATGTAAATGGAAAATCTACGCAGTGGAGATTTAATGCTGTGTACGACCCTGCTTGTTCTAATGGAGAAGATTTTCATTTCTATGGAAAACCAGATGGGAAAGCTGTTATTTGGCAACGACCTTACGAACCAGCAGCAGAATATCCAGATCAAGAGTTTCCATTTTGGTTAAATACAGGACGTGTAATAGAGCATTGGCATACAGGGTCTATGACTAGAAGAATTCCTGTGTTACATAAAGCAATGCCTCATGCGTATGTAGAATTTCATCCAGAGGATGCCAAAACATTAGGAATTAGAAATGGTGAAAAGGTAAAAGTAACATCTAGAAGAGGTTCTTGTACATTACCAGCCTCAATAAATCAGCGAGGTTTACCAACAAGAGGGCAAGTATTTGTGCCATTTTTTGATGAGAGTATGTTAATTAACGATGTTACATTAGATGCTTTTTGTCCAATTTCTAAAGAACCTGATTATAAGAAATGTGCTGTAAAAGTTGAAAGGGTTTAACAAAGTAAAAACACACAAATGAAACGATTATTTTTAATAGTACTATTTACTCTGTTAATGTTTACAGTCATTTATATTTGGTCTAAAAGCTATTATACATCACAAGAAGAAGCTTATGTTGATCTTTCAATAGAAACAGAACAAGCATTTATCCCCTCTGAAAAAGGAGTGTTTGAGCGGGCTAAGTATGCATTGGATTATGCAAAAATGCCTGAAGATAAAAATCATCAAAGAACGTTGCAAACATACTATAACAATAGAGCTTTTCACGGAGCTCCTCCAAGTATTCCTCATCCAGTAATTGATGATTTAATCATAGGAGGGAAGAGTTGCTTAAAATGTCATCAAAATGGAGGTTATGTACCCAAGTATAAAGCTTATGCACCTGTAGTGCCTCACCCAGAAAAAGTAAATTGCCGTCAATGCCATGTTACGGAAAACACTAAAGGTGTATTTAAAAATTATACGAAGCAAGATTTTTATGTACCTATTGAAGACAATGCAGCATTTGTTGGAGCGCCTCCGGTAATTCCACATCAAATTCAGTTGCATGAGAATTGTTTGGCATGTCACGCAGGGCCAGCAGTACCAAAAGAAATTAGAGTCATTCATCCAGAACGTTCAAATTGTAGACAATGTCATGTGGTGAATAATAAAGAATTGAAGGATATAGGGAATTTTATACGATAACAAGATGAAATATTTAAAGATAACCATAATTAAAAAAGTGATGTTAGGTACATTCATTTGCTTGTTTGTAATTTCTTGTAAACACAATGAAAAAAAATATCATAATGTGATGGAAAAAATAGAAGGAGAAAGTGTTAATTACAAAGCGCCTTCAGAAAGTTCTTCTATGATAAATGCTGAAATTAAAACAGTACTAGTAGAAGAAGGTGAAACAGCGTTTTTAATTCCCGAACGCAAGAGCCAACTATCATCTTATAATTGCGTAGAGTGCCATACGGAGCCATTAGAAGCACTGGTACAAAAGCAAGCTGATAAAAAAGCAGCACATTGGGACATTAAATTAAACCATGCAAACTCTGAAACAATGAATTGTGCTACCTGTCATACTTCAAATGATATGGGAAATTTACATAGTTTAACAAGTAGTACTATTGATTTTAACTACAGTCATAAATTGTGTAGCCAATGTCACCAAAAAGAATTTAAAGATTGGAAAGGCGGTGCTCATGGAAAACAGCTAGGAGGTTGGGCGCCACCAAGATTATCAAATACTTGTGTGAATTGCCACAATCCACATACACCACAATTTGAAAAACGTTGGCCTGCACGTTTCAATACTGAAAAAGTTAAAGAAAGACAATAACTTAAGAAATTAAACAATGAGTAACAATACTAAAAAATGGTTTTCTTTAAACTTAAATCAATCTAAAAAATTAGAAGATTGTAGTTGTGGAAACAATACAGGTTCTTGCGAAGAGAAAACACCTAAAGATGGATACAGTCAGGTAATGGATGTATCAATGAGCAGAAGATCTGCATTTAAAAAACTAACAGCCGGACTTTTAATTGGAGCTGGAGCAGTAAGTACATCTTGTAGTGTTATTGGTGGAGATGAAAGCAAAGAAAAATCAGCTATTGAATGGGACGAATACTTTAAAGGGAATTATAAATTAATGACTGATAAAGAAAAGAATGAAACGGTAAATCGTTTGGTTCGTTCCTATGAATTAAGAACAGGAAAGAAAATAAACATGTCTTCAAAAGATGCTGAAGAGGATGTATTATTTGGATATGCATTTAATATCTCTAAATGTCAGGGATATATGGATTGTGTAAATGCTTGTATTGAAGAAAACAATCAAGATAGAGCTTCTCAAATGCAATATATACGTATCCATGAAATGGAAGATGGTAAAGGCTTTAATTTTGAAGAAGCTGATGATAATTATTATCATGAAGTTCCAGCTGAAGGGCATTTTTATATGGGTACACAATGTTTTCATTGTGATAACCCACCTTGTGTTGAGGTTTGTCCAGTTCAAGCTACTTGGAAAGAAAAAGATGGTATTGTAGTGATAGATTATGATTGGTGTATTGGATGTCGCTATTGTATGGCTGCGTGCCCTTATGATGGAAGACGATTTAATTGGAAAACACCTGAAGTACCTGAGGAAGAAGTTAATAAAAATCAACATTATTTAGGAAATAGATTACGAAAGAAAGGAGTGATGGAAAAATGTACATTCTGTATACAACGATCACGTAAAGGACAAAATCCGGCTTGTGTTGAGGCTTGTCCTACAGGAGCAAGAACCTTTGGTAATTTATTAGATCCAGATAGTACTATTCGTTGGATTTTAGAAAATAAAAAAGTTTTTAGATTGAAAGAGGATTTGGGTACAGAGCCTAAGTTTTGGTATTATATGGATTAATTAGTTAAATAAATAAAACTGCGTAAGGGATAGAGCGGTATGTTTGAGCTCTTTTTATTGGAAATAAAAAAGCGAGTAGCGAAAGTCCGACCTTTTAGAAATAAAAGGATACGCCCAAATAAAAATAAAAATGAAGACATTAAAAGTTTTAGGAAGTTTAATTAAAGACTCTTTGCTAGAAATTACGCACGGAAGTAAGGCGTACCATATATGGATGGCGGTGCTAACTTTTGTAATGTTGTTTGGAATGTATAATTATGGAATTCAATTAGAGCAGGGTTTAAGTGTTACTGGAATGACAGACCGTGTAAGTTGGGGATTGTATATTTCAAATTTCACTTTTTTAGTAGGTGTTGCGGCTGCGGCTGTGATGTTAGTGCTACCAGCATATGTTTTAAAAAGCATAGATTTTAAGCAAGCAGTTTTAATTGGTGAAGGATTGGCTGTTGCAGCGTTGTTAATGTGTTTAGCGTTTGTAGTTGCAGATATGGGTGGGCCTGCTCGTTTATGGCATATGATACCTGTTATTGGCGTGTTTAACTTTCCAAACTCAATGTTAACTTGGGATGTATTGGTGCTAAATGGATACCTTTTTATAAACATAACAGTACCATTGTATATTTTAATAATGCGTTACCAAGGAAAAACTCCCAATCCTAAAATTTATATTCCTGGGGTATTTATTTCGGTATTTTGGGCAGTAGCAATTCATATGATAACTGCATTTTTGTACCAAGGATTGCAGGCACGTCCGTTTTGGAACAATGCTTTGTTAGGTCCACGATTTTTAGCATCGGCATTTGCTGCAGGGCCAGCATTAATTATTTTAGTATTGGCTGTAATTAGAAAATTTACAGCGTTTAAAGTACCCGATAATACCATAAAAAAAATTAGTTTAATTGTAACTGTTGCTGCCCAAATTAATTTGATTATGTTAATTTCAGAATTGTTTAAAGAGTTTTATGCACCAACACATCATAGTATAAGTGCAGTGTATTTATTTTTTGGCTTGGGTGATAAAACAGCGTTATTGCCTTGGATTTGGACCTCTATTAGTATGAATGTAATTGCTACCACTGTGTTAACATTTCATAAATTGAGAAGTAATTTTAAGGTTTTATATGTTGTATGTGGAATGTTGTTTGTAGCTATTTGGATTGAAAAAGGTTTCGGGTTAATTGTTCCTGGTTTTATTCCAGGCCCTTGGGGTAAAATAGCAGAGTATACTCCAACATTTGTTGAAATTTCAGTTACTATTGGTATTTGGGCAATGGGGGCATTTATATTTACAATTCTTGCAAAAACAGGTATTGCTATTGAATTAGGAAAACTAGTTTATAAGAAGAAATAACGAAGAAAGAATGTTAAAAAGAGGCTGATTGAAGATGCCATTCTGAACTTGTTTCAGAATGGCATCAAATTTTCAATCAGCCTCTTTTATTTTATAAAGTTACGCAGCATCCCATTCTTTTCTAAAACGAAGCAATTCTTGGTCAATTTGTTTTTTTGAAGACGCTATTAATTCATCTACGTTATCAGAAAATATGGGTTCTAGAAAACTTATTTTAATTTCAGTACGCCATTTCCCAAAACAGCGTAAAAAATGTGGAATAAAAGTATCATCACCTATCCAAGCATCAGAAGTGTTTTTGTAATCTAACGCAACGGGAATTACAGGCACGCCTAATTGTGCAGCAATAACAAATGCGCCAGGTTTAAATTTTATAGTAGTAGGTTCAATATGTGTAGTTCCCTCAGGAGTATTTAAAATAGAAAAACCTTTATTTAAAATGATGTTAATCTTATCTAAAGTTTTCATTCTACTATTTTTGTTCTCTCTGTGAACAAAAATTACACCAGTAGTTTTACAAACACTCCCTATCAAAGGCCAAGATTCAACTTCTTTTTTAGCTACGGGATACGCTAAAATATTTCTCAAAATAACTAAAGGGTCAAAGTAACTCCTATGATTTGAGATAATTAATCCCGAAATAGTAGGTTCTTTACCATAAATAGTAATTTTTGTACCTAATATATAATGTAAAACTCTAATTATAAAACGTCTGTAAATAATTGCTCTTTCAATTTTTTTATCTTTACTTTTATAAAATAAGTTAGTAATTAGCAATAGGCTGTAAAAAATTAGCGTAACTAATGCAAATAGTAACAGCCTAACAATTGCTAAAAATGTACGGAGTATTTTCACCTATTTAAAATAACTAAATGTTTCACCTTCTTTAATAGAAAGGAGGGTTTCATAAATTAATTTAATTACATTTTCAACATCATCTTTATGAACCATTTCTACAGTTGTATGCATATAGCGTAATGCTAAAGAAATTAAGGCAGATGGAACACCACCATTGCTATAAGCAAAAGCATCAGTATCGGTTCCTGTTGCTCTTGAAGATGCTAAACGTTGAAAAGGAATTTTATTGGTTTCAGCAGTATCAACAATTAAATCACGTAAATTATTTTGTACAGCAGGAGCATAGCTAATAACAGGGCCGTCACCTGAAATTGTTTCCCCTTCTTTCTTTTTGTCAATCATAGGAGTTGTGGTATCATGACAAACATCAGTAACTATGGCAATATTAGGCTTAATAGTATGAGTTATCATCTCAGCACCACGCAAGCCAATCTCTTCTTGTACAGAATTAGTAATATACAAACCAAACGGAAGTTTTACCTTATTTTCTTTTAACAATCGTGCTACTTCAGCAATCATAAAACCACCCATTCTATTGTCTAAAGCTCTACAAACAAAATTATTTTTGTTCAATATAAAAAATTCATCAGGATAGGTAATAACACAACCAACATGCACTCCTAAAGCTTCAACTTCCTTTTTAGTTTTACAACCTGTATCAATAAAAATATTTTCAAGTTTAGGGGTGTCTTCTTTCCCTTTCATACGCGTATGAATGGCAGGCCACCCAAAAACACCTTTTACTATTCCCTTTTTTGTGTGAATATGTACTATTTTAGATGGTGCTATTAAATGGTCACTACCTCCATTTCTAATCACATATATCAATCCTTCAGGGGTAATATAATTAACGTACCATGAAATTTCATCGGCATGCCCTTCAATCACCACCTTAAATTTAGCGTCAGGATTTATAATACCAACAGCAGTGCCATAGCTATCAGTAATAAAAGTATCTACGTATGGTTTTAAATAATCCATCCAAATCTTTTGCCCTTCATTTTCATAGCCTGTTGGCGATGCATTATTTAAATATTTCTCTAAAAAAAGTATAGATTTTTTGGTAAGTATCGCTTTCTTTTTGCTCATAATTAAGTTAAATTTTCATCAAAAATAAGGAAGTTTTCTCATACTAAAAATAATTATTTGGGCGTTCCCTCGTGGGGCGGGCTTTCACTACTTGCTTTTTAAATTTTTGAACAAAATTTAAAAGAGCTCAAACAGGCCGCTCAATCCCTAACGCTGTAACCCAAATAGCGCAGATTTGCAACCCATGCATTTGACAAATAATAACAATACAACTATGTTGAGATGCAGATTACAAATCTGTACTTTCTGTATTAGAAATCTATGCTTTGCTCGTAATAACGTTATCCTATCCTATTTGTATAGAAATTTATAGAAGTGTTATTTTGATGGTAAACTAAGAAAAGTTAAAAAGGCTAAAGCAGGTTTTTTGCTATCAAATGTTAGGTGTAATTTTAAAAAAACATCTCAAAAATAATAATAGATACTATTACTAATTGTCACGAAAGTAGAAGATAATGGTTGTTCAATGATTTTCAAAAAGGATGTGAACGTTTAAAGCGAAAACAAAATTACAAAATATGCAAGATAGGTATTATGAAAAGGATGTAATTCGAATACATTTATAAAGTAAAAATCAGAACAACCCTAAAAAAGAGAAGATAGTAGCGAACCCTAAAAATTAGAAACAACTATGCGGAATTAGAAGTTGTTATTTTAAAGGGACAGATTGCAAATCCGCGCTATCTCATGGAGCATTTAAATTACAAATAAAATTAGCTGTTAATTATTTTAATAACTTACATTTGAAATCGATTTTTGAATGTTGTATTTTT